>JBKCTK010000086.1:0-10415 GCA_046319055.1 Synechococcaceae cyanobacterium | reverse complement strand
GCGGCCCACAACCTCGACCTGCTGGTGGACCAGATCTGCCGCCACGCCCCCGAGGTGGTGGCCTTAGCCGAGGCGGATCGGGTCCCGTTGCTGCGCGAACGCCTCCAAGCCTTGGAACCGGCGGCCCGTCCGGCCAAGCTGCCGGAGCTGCTGGGCGGCAACGAGGGCCTCTGCGCCGCCGCCGCCTGGGCCAGCGCCGCTCTGGTGGTCACCGGCATGGTTGGCTGCGCCGGCCTCCTGCCCACCCTGGCCGCCATCCGGGCCGGCAAGGACCTGGCCCTGGCGAACAAGGAAACGTTGATCGCCGCCGGACCGGTGGTGCTGCCGGAGCTGGAGCGCAGCGGTAGCCGGCTGCTGCCGGCCGATTCCGAGCACTCGGCCCTGTTCCAGTGCCTGCAGGGCACCCCTTGGGCCGACACGGCCCGACTCTCCACCGGCGTGCCCACCCCGGGGCTGCGCCGCATCCCGCTCACCGCCTCCGGCGGCGCCTTCCGCGACTGGCCCGCCGCCGACCTGGCCCGCGCCACCGTGGCCGATGCCACCAGCCATCCGAACTGGAGCATGGGGCGCAAGATCACGGTCGACTCCGCCACGTTGATGAACAAGGGGCTGGAGGTGATCGAGGCCCACTATCTCTTTGGAATCGATTACGATCACATTGAGATCATCATTCATCCCCAGTCGATCATCCACTCGATGGTGGAGCTGGCCGACTCCTCGGTGCTTGCCCAATTGGGATGGCCAGACATGAAGCTGCCGATTCTCTACTGCCTGAGTTGGCCGGAACGGCTGGAAACCCCCTGGCGCCGCCTCGATCTCACCGCCGTTGGGCAGCTCACCTTCCGAGCCCCGGATCGCGAGAAATATCCCTGCATGGAGCTCGCCTACAACGCCGGCCGCTGCGGCGGCACCATGCCCGCGGCACTCAATGCCGCCAACGAGCAGGCAGTGGCCCTGTTCCTGGAAGAACGCATCCCGTTCCTGGCCATCCCGGAGCTGATCGAACGGGTCTGCGATCGCCATCGCGCCGATTTGGTGCCCCAGCCCAGCCTTGACGACGTGCTGGCGGTGGATGCCTGGGCGCGGCAGGCGACACGGGAAGCGGCCCTTGCCATGGTTCTTCAGCCACCAACAGCGTTGCTAGCCTGAAGCGATGCTTTCGAAGCCAGTCCTAACAACCCGGGTCAGTCACCACCTGCTGCTCTGTGCCACCCCGAGCCGACCCTCTTGTTGCAAGGATCCTGGCCTCGGCATCGAGAGTTGGCAGGAACTTAAGCGGTTGATCAAAGAATGGGGGCTCGAAGATCCCGCTCGCCCAGAGGGAATTGTGCTCCGCAGCAAGGTAGACTGTCTACGGATTTGTGCCGATGGCCCCGTTCTCCTGATTTGGCCACACGGAACTGTCTACGGTGGCATCACACCATCGCGGATTGAGCGCATTCTCACGGAACACGTCATCGCAGGGCGTCCGATTGAGCCCTGGGCGCTAATTCACCACCAACTTGTTTTCAACTTTTCGCATGACTAAGTCATCTCGGCTTCGCAACTTAGCCAATGCGTCTCTTGATCGCATCGGCGATTCAATCCATCGTTCCATCATCGATCTGTGTCGCGAGCTGCCTGCATTCACGCCTAATAGCACCGGCGATCATTCCGTTCGCTCACAGTTAACACTTCAGGCCGCGAACGCAACCTTCCCCTGCCTGAGCAGAATTTGCACCGAGCAGCTTGATTTACGGGTCTTGATGCGCTCATCACAACAGTTTGCCGCTGACCTATCCATACAAAGGGATGATCAAGTTTTGCTCCAGCTCGAGAATATTCTCAACCATTACGGCAGCGATAAAGCCACTTTGCACGACTATCACTACATCTATGCTGCCATCCTTAAAGACCTGAACCCCTGCCATTCCATTCTGGAGATTGGTCTGGGAACGAACAATCCCGCCATTGTTTCCAACATGCATGGTGGCGGCAGTCCGGGAGGGTCGCTACGAGCTTTTCGAGATTATTTACCCCAAGCGAGTGTTTTCGGGGCTGACATCGATCCAGCAGTCTTGTTTCAGGAAGATCGTATTCAGACCTTTCAAGTCGATCAACTTAGCCCGAAGTCTTTGGAGCAGCTCGGCAGAAGCTTGCCACCCAAGCTTGACCTCATCATCGACGACGGCCTGCACGCTCCAGATGCCAATATCAATACCTTGGGCTTCGCCTTGTCGCATGTCAGGGCTGGCGGCTGGGTCGTCATCGAAGACATTGCACCGGCAGCGCTGGAAATCTGGAATGTGGTCGGCGCAGTGCTTCAGCCAAACCATCAGTGCTGGATCATCCAAGCGAAAGAGGGATTGATGTTTGTGGTCAAGACTTCCACCTGATCACTTCTTGCAACAACCAGCTTGTCACCAGGCGATCGCTCCAGCAACCGGCCAAGCTATCCAAGGAGCTATGAAACCCAGCATGGCCACCTTTATCTGGCATGCACACTTCCATGGTCGTCAATTTTTCACCGCACTCTCCATTGAGCGGACCTCGCAACTTCTGGGCGGCCTCGCTTGGAACCCACGGATCATCCCGGGCCTGCAGCAACAAGGTGGGCGGCAGGGCAGCGCCCGCCAGCAGCTTCGGCAGCGGGCTGGCGGCGCGGTAGTAGGCCTCCACCGAGGCAAATCCCCAGCGGGGGGCGGTGATGCGGTGGTCCAACTGGCGCAGGCTGCGCACGGCGTTTGGGCCTTGCAGAGCCTCCAGTTCAGCGGCGGGCAGAGGCTGGGGATCAGCCAGCACTTGGCGAATCAGGCGCCGCAGCAACCAGGCGTGGCTGAGGGCGTTGCGTGGGGCGCCGATGCGCCGGCTGGAGGCCTCCAGATCGAGGGGGCTGCTGAGGCAGATCAGGCCATCCAGCGCTCGGGGAACAGCCGCCGCTGCCGGGCCATCCCCGCCATGGGGGTCACGGGCGGGGGACTCCAGCGCCGCGGTGGACCGCTGGAGCGGGATTCCGTGACTGCCGGCAGGTCCGCGTTGCTGCGCGGCAAGATCGGGCCCCGCGGCTCCGGGCGCTGCGGCTTCCTGGCCCGGAGGGTGCTGTCCTTCGGGGCGCAATCCCGCCGGCTGCGGGCCCGCGAGATCCGGCTCTAAGGATTCAGCCCGGCATCGTCTCGCTGGCCGATCCTCGAGACCATCCTGGAGACAAAGGTTCAGCAGAATCGTGCCTCCGAGGGAATGGCCAACGCCGAGCAGTGGCAGGGGGGAGGCGCTGCCATCGGCCAGTTGGCCGGCCAGCCGACGGGCCAGGGGCAGCACCGGCAACAGATCCACGGCGCAGGCGGCCGAGTAGCAGCCAGGGGCCAGGCCGCGGCCGGCGCCGGCACCGCGCAGGTTGAGCCGCAGCACCGCAAAACCGCTGGCCAGCAGCAACCGGGTCAGGCGGGCCAGGGCCGGGCTGTCACTGTCGCCCCCCAGACCATGCACCAACAGCACCAAAGCCCGAGGCGATGCTGGCGCCGACGGGAGATTCAGCCAGGCGAGCAGTTGGCCACCGCCGGAGAGAGCGATCAGCAGCCGTTCGGCCCTGGCCCGCAGCGGCGCTGGCGGCAGGAGGGTGTCCCGCGCGGTCTGCAGATCGGGGCCATACCAAGGGAAAGCCTGGCGGAAGGGCTCGATCCCCAGGCGCTCCAACAGCGGCGGCTGAGCCCCCCCAGCGGCATCGCACGGCGCGGTGCCGCTGGGGGTGGGGAGCCCGCCAGTGGGTCTGAGCGGCACCCGAGCGCTCAGACCGCCGCCTTCACCTTGCCCACGCCCATCCCCCGCAACTCGGTGAGCAGACCATTGATCACCGCCTTGGCGTCGCCGAAGACCATGGCGGTCTGGGGCAGCTCGAACAGGGCGTTGGCGATGCCGGCGTAACCGGCACCGAGGCTGCGCTTCACCACAAACACCTGACGGGCCTGGTCCACCTCCAGAACGGGCATGCCGAACAGGGGGCTCGAAGGATCGGTCTTGGCGTCGGGATTCACCACATCGTTGGCACCCAGCACAATCACCACATCGGTCTGGGGGAACTCGGGGTTGATCGTGTCCATCTCCAACAGCTGCTCATAGGGCACATCGGCCTCCGCCAGCAGCACATTCATGTGACCGGGCATGCGGCCCGCCACCGGGTGGATCGCGTAAGACACCTTGACCCCGTGGGCCTCCAGCAGCTTGGACAGTTCGCGCAGGGCGTGCTGGGCCTGGGCCACGGCCAGGCCGTAGCCAGGAACAAACACCACCCGTTCGGCCTGCTCCAGGGCCAGGGCGCACTCCTCCGGGCTGCAGCTGGTGATCCGGCTGTAACCGGCTTCACGGCCGCCTCCGCCCACGCTCGCCCCCAGGGCGCCGCCGAACAGCACCGAAACCAGCGAACGGTTCATCGCCGTGCACATCACCTGGGTGAGGATCAGGCCCGCGGCTCCCACCATGGCGCCGGCCACGATCAGCAGTTGGCTGCCCACCACGAAGCCGGCGGCGGCGGCGGCCACGCCGGAATAGGAGTTGAGCAACGAGATCACCACTGGCATGTCGGCGCCACCGATCGAGAGGGTGACGCCGATGCCCAGCAGGCTCGAGGCCAGAACCAGCACGATCAGCGGCCAACCAGCGGGATGACCGGGCAGAAGCAAGGCGGCGGCCAGGGTGACCAGCGCCAGGGCGATGTTGACGCCGTGGCGCAGGGAGCTCTGGGTCCAGGCGGGGGTATCCAGCCAGCCCTGGAGCTTGGCCATGGCCACCAGCGAGCCGCTGAACGTGATGGCGCCCACCACCACCGAGATGGCGATCGAAATCAAATCCACCAGGCTGGCGTCCGCCGCGCCGAAGAGCGCTACCCCCACCGCCACCAGCAGCGAGGCCATGCCACCGCAGCCGTTGAACAAAGCCACGGTTTCGGGCATGGCGGTCATCGGCACCCGCTGGGCGGTCAACACCCCCGCAAGGCCGCCGAGGCTGCTGCCCACCGCGATCCACACCCAAACGCTGGCGGATGGGTGCAGCTGGATCAACAGGCCCACCACCGCCAGGCCCATGGCCAGGGCGGCGAGGGCATTGGCGGCCCGCGCCGAGCTCACCCGCGACAGGCCCTTCAGCCCGAGGGCCAGCAGCAGCACGGCCAACAGATCCAGGGCCTCGCCCAGATGGGCGGTCGAGAGACCGCTGGAGAACAGGGTTTCCATCAGCGAGATCCTTTACGGCGGAACATGGCGAGCATGCGGTCGGTCACGAGGAAGCCTCCGACCACGTTGTAAAGCGCGAATCCGAGCGACAGGGCACCGATCGCCAACAGGGTGGGATTGCCCTGGGCCTGCTGCAGCAGCGTCAGCGAGGCCAGAACGGTGATGCCGCTGATGGCGTTGGCGCCGGACATCAGCGGCGTGTGGAGCGTGGGCGGCACCTTGCCGATCAGCTCAAGGCCCAGGAGGCTGCCCAGAAGCAGCACCCAGAGCGACTGGGACAGGGTGTTCATCGAGTTCCTCCGGCGAGAGCGGGTTCGGCCTGGGCGGATTCAGCGGCTGGGGCGGGAGGCGGCAACGGCTCCGCCGGGTCGCCGAGCACATCGCGGCGCAGGCAACGGCCGCCATGGCTGAACAGACAGCCCTCCAGGATCGGATCCTGCGGATCGATCGCGAAGGCTCTGGGTTCCTCGCCGCTGAGCAGGTGCTCGATCAGGGCGGAGAGGTTGCGGGCGTAAAGAGCGCTGGCGTGGTTGGGCACCGAGCTGGGCAGGTCGCTGGCGCCGATCAGCCGCACTCCCCGGCGCTCCAGCGTCTGGCCGGGCACGGTGCCGTGGCAGTTGCCGCCCTGGGCAACTGCCAGGTCGACCACCACGGCACCCGGGCGCATGCCGTCCAACATGGCCTCGCTGATCAGCCGCGGCGCTGGGCGCCCCGGCACTTGGGCGGTGCAAATGACGATGTCGGCCAGGGCCAGCTGGTCGGCCAGCTGCTGGCGTTGGGCGGCCAGAAACGCCTCCGTGGCCTGGACGGCGTAGCCGCCTTTCTCACCGGGCGCTTCCTCCAGGCTGGGGGGATCGACGAAGCGACCTCCCAGGGATTCCACCTGTTCCCGCACCGCCGGGCGCACATCAGACACGTAGACCACCGCCCCGAGGCGACGGGCGGTGGCCAAGGCCTGCAGGCCGGCCACGCCGGCGCCGAGGATCAGCACCCGAGCCGGCTGGATCGTGCCGGCGGCGGTCATCAGCATCGGCAGGTAGCGATCCAGTGCCGCGGCCGCCAGCAGCACCGCCTTGTAGCCGGCGATGTTGGCCTGGGAGGAGAGCACATCCATGGATTGGGCCCGGCTGATGCGCGGCAGCAGCTCCATGGCGATGGCGGAGGTGCGGCGCTCAGCCAGCACGGTCGCCAGGTCGCGGGCTCCGTAGGGAGCCAACAAACCCATCAACAGGGCCTCTTCGCGCAGTTGGCCCAGCAGCTCCAATGGCGGTGGGTTGACACACAGCACGCCCTCCACGCTGGCCCAGGGCAACGCGTCAGGGTCGAGCACGGTGGCCCCGGCAGCGCGGTACTCCTCATCGTCGAAGCCGGAAGCCAAACCAGCCCCGGCCTCAATCAGCAGCGAAACGCCGCGAGAACCCAGGCGGCGGGCGGTTTCCGGCGTGGCCGCCACCCGTCGCTCACCCGGGTTGGTCTCCCGCGGCACCAGCAGTTGAACCAAGTCCCTGCCTCTGGAACGTCAACTTTCGGTATAGAGGGGCGGCACAGGCCCGCAAGCCAGCGGCCGACCAATGTGCGGACACTCCCACCGGACACTCCCCCCGGGCACCCCGACCCGCGAACCGCACGCCTCGGCGCCGCCGCCCGTTGAAGCCAAAACGGCAACGGCGGGTCACGATGACGCTTACGAAGATTTGTCAAGCTGGTGGTGTGGATGGCGATCGCTAGCCAGTTTGGGGGGGTTGTCCTGTTCCCCTACTCCGATGCCTCTTTCGGCACTGGACTGTCCCGATGGCGTCTGCCATGCCCACCACGGCGGCCATGCCGTGGCCCGCGACGAGGTCCGTCGCAATCTCGATGCCCATGGCACCGGCTGGTGTGAGCGCTTGGCGGAACGGGTCTATGAGATCTCCGTCGACAGCTTTTGTCAGACCGTGATGCCCCACTTGCATCAGCACGGCTGGCAGCGTCGCCATCTCGACTGGGAGTTCAAGCTGGCGGAAGAGCCCGCTGAGGTGGAGCGCACGGTGGTGGATGGCACCATCAATGCCATGGAGAGCTTCCTGCGCAGCACCGAGGTGCAGCGGCTCTTCGTGAAAGAGCTGGTGCAGGGCACCATGGCGGAGGCCAGCCACGATGCCCTGCGGGGTCTTGGCGTGCGCTATTTGATCGAAGAGGAGCTGCTGGCCGTGCTCTCCGAGCGCCGGGACGAGCTGCTCGACCGCATGGCGGAGCGCATGCTGCCGGATGCCCAGGGCGACTTCGAGCGGGCGCGTCGCAGCGCTGCCGAAGACCTGTTGGAGGTGGAACACCTGCTCGTCAACCACGCCGAAGCGGTGAGCTGAGCCAAGATCGAGGGCTCCGGCCGGCCTGGGCGCGTCAGCGCGTCCCCTCGCCCCCGGTCGGTGCGCCTCGATCCATCAAAGACGACGGTTCCCGGGTGGAGAGCGGACAGGCGCGTCTCCCCCGTTCGCCCGTGGGGCTGGCATCCGCCCAGCCGGCCGTGGCTGGCGGCCAGAGCTTGCCAGCAGAACTTGCCTGCAGAGCTTTTCAGCCAGAGCTTTTCAGCCAGAACGTGTCAGCCAGAGCTGGGCCTGCCTGGACTTGGCCCGCCAGAACGTGTCCGAAAGAACGTGTCCGAAAAACGTGTCCGCCAGAAAGTGGCGGCTGGAGCTTGGCGGCTGGAGCTTGGCCGCCATTTCTGAGGGATCGCTCCCGCCGCGGCCGCGGGGCGACGGAGGTTGGGGTGCCATGGCGGCCGCTTTGCCAGGCTGCCAAGGTGACCGCGTTGCCTGGGCGGCACTCCGCTTGCCCCCGCCTTCTCTGGCGTCCAAAGCCGACGTAGCGGTGTCGGATGGATCGCGATCCCAGAGGCGGCGGGGAGTGATGGCATGACGCGCCGGCTCCCCGGCTGCCTGCCGACGCGGTTGTGCTGATGCACCCGCTTGTGCTGATCGCGGCCAACCCGGATCGCCACCATCAGAACAGCGGCAACAGCTCCTGCTCCAGGCTGCGGGCCTGCAGCACCAAGCGCTGATGGCGAAGCAGGCGCAACCGCAGGATCATCGGGTCGATGTCGCACTCCCGCTGCCAGCAGCTCTCGAGATGCTGGCGTGAATCCCGGGGGGGATTGCAAGGGGTCGCCATGATGAGCACTGCGGCGCTGTTGGTCGGAAACTAGAGACGCTGCCACGGCTGGACATAGGAAGAGTTACTCAACGTTGCCCGGGCCACGACGCTCCATGCCTTCCCCCTCGTTTTTGCTGGTGAACGGCGGAGCCGGCCGCTGGCAGCGGCCCCGGCCGGATCTTGAACCACGCGCCTGGCAGAGCCAGCTGATCCAGTTGCTGCGGGCGCGGCTGCTGACGGCCAGCCCAGCCGGTCAGGATGTGCTTGTGCACGCGGGTCCCGGAGCGGGCAAGACCCTGGGGGCCCTTCTGGCCTTCGAGCAACTGCAACGGGAGCAGCGGCTGGATCGCTTCATGGTGTTCTGCCATCGCAGCTCCATCGCCAGCCAGTGGCGCCAGGCCGCGGCCCGTCTCGGACTGGTCCTTGGGGATTGGGATGGCGGGGGCCTGGCGACGAACCTGGACGGACTGCTGATCAGCTACCAGGCGGCGAGCCGGCATCGCCAGCGGCTGCTGGATCTGCTCCAACCAAGTCCAGGGGCGCAGGATCGCCTCAAGGTGCAGCGGCAGACGCGCTGGCTGGCGATCGCCGACGAGGTGCACCACCTGGGGGTGGATCCGGAGGAACCCGAAGCCGCCGCTTGGGGCCACGCCTTCACCAGCCTCACCGGGCGAGCCCAGCTGCGCCTCGGTCTTTCCGGCACCCCCTTCCGGGCGGACAACCTGGCCTTCTGCGCCGCCCGGCGCACCCGCTCGCTGGAGGGGGGGCAGCCGATCGAGCGGATCGTGCCGGATCTCTGCGTCGAGCCACGCCAGCTGATCCTGGCCGGGGATGTGCGGCCGCTGGAGTTCCGCTTTCAGGACGGCTGGGTCGAGCATGGCCGTGGCTCCGCGGCCCAGGCGACCGACCTGGAGACCTCGCCACTGTCGGTGGAGGTGCGCGAAAGCTGGCGGGCCCGCAACCTGCGGCGAGCCATCCGGCTGGGGGATGGGGGCGGTATCGCCATGCGCCTGATGCTCCAGGCGCGTCGGCAGCTGGAGCGGGTGCGGGCCGACCATCCCGAGGCGGGGGGGCTGGTGATCGCCCGCGACATCGAGCATGCCCGCGGGCTGGCGGACCTGCTGCGGGAACAGGGGGACCGGGTTCACCTGGTCCATTCTCAGGATCCGGAGGCGGCGATGCACCTCACAGCCTTCCGCGGCGGGCAAGGCGACTGGCTGGTGAGCGTGGACATGTGCGCCGAGGGATTCGACGCGCCGCGGCTGCGAGTTGTGGTGTACCTGACGACGGTGGTGACCCGCAGCCGCTTCGTGCAAGCGATCACCCGGGCGGTGCGGATGGATGGCGAGCGCTCAGCCCAGGAACCGGTGCCCCGCCTGGCCTCCTACGTGTTTGCGCCGGCCGATCCGCTGCTGATCGGCCATGCCCGCAGCTGGTCCCTCAGCGAGCCCTACGTGATCCGCGCCCGTCCTCCCCAGGGGATCGCCACCGCGGCGGGTGGCGGCCTGGCCGCCGCAACAGAACCTTTGCAGGCGCTGGCCGATGGAGCCGGGACCGTGTTGCGGCTGCGGGGACCCGAGCTGCCGGCGTTTCTGGCCCGTGGCGCCTAGGAGCCTTGGGCGGCGCCATGGAGATGGCCCATGAAGCTGGAAGGCCCGGCGGGGGCGAGAGATCCATCCCCCTTTCAAGGGCGGCACTCTGGGGCCTTAGGCGGAGAACCCAGGGTGATGGGCAGTGTGCCTCCTGAGGCAGCGATGGCGCCCATCACCCCGATGGCCGCGCCACCGCCGCGACGGAACCACGAATCGCTGATGGTCGAACCAGGCCAAGACAGCGGCGCCAGAACATCTCTATGAACTGGATCTCCCCATTGGATGGGGCCTCCCATCCCTGCTGCCGGTCCATGGGAAGCGAGCGGAGCCCACTTGAGACTTCCAAGCCCCTTCAAGGCTCGACCCGTCGTCACGAGTGAGCCATCCGCGAGGGATCTGGGAGAGCTTGTGGCCGCCGTGGGGCAGGCTCTTTGGGCACGTTCATTGCCCCAAGAGCCGGTGCCAAGGCCCCAGCGCGGCGGTGTCGGGG
>JBKCTK010000085.1:0-18678 GCA_046319055.1 Synechococcaceae cyanobacterium | reverse complement strand
CCCGGCCCCTGCACGCCCGAGCAGGGGGGTCACCCAACCACCCCCCCCACCCGCAACCCGCCGGCGGCGGCAAGCGACGCGCTCGGGGCGGGCCACAGCAACAGCAGCCCGGCCAGGGCCGCCAGGGCCCGCCGCGGCCCCAAGCCTGCCCACCCCCTCGCCGCGGGCACTCCCATGGGGCGGTAACCGCTTCGGTGACGGGCGCTCCACCCTCGACACCGCGCGCTCGACACAGTCGTTCCGGGCTGACTGGCGAGAATTCTGCAGGAGGCGCCATCGGCTGGGTGGCGAGGCAGCCGGTCAACGCGGGGACGGCGCTGAGCCGCTGAAGGGGGTGGTCCGCCGCTGCCACCGCGGCGTGTTGCCCCCGCCGCGCCAGCGTGGCGGAGTGCGACCGAGGCTGGCCGAGATGTCCCAGCCGCCGAGAATGCGGAGCAACTGCGGAGCCGGCATGGCGAAAGCGGATAGGGAGCCCCATGGCGCGCCAGCTGTGGCCCGGGCCCGGCGGGGCGAGCAGGGCGGCGGGGCTGGGATTGCTGCGCAGCTTGGGCGCAACGGCCCAGTCCGCACGGTGGAGCTGGAACAGCAGAAGCCGCGCTGGCGCCATGGGGAATGGCCGAGCTGGAGCTCCCCTGCGCACGCCAAGCGCCCTCGGCGAGGCCCCTCGGGCTGGTTGGCCTGGTTGACCCTGGGGCTGGCGCTCACCACCGTGCCGGCGGCGGCGGTCGAGCTATCCAGCTGGCCCGGTGGGGGCCTGGCGCCCTCCCCGGTGACGAGCGCAACGCAGCAGCGTCCCAGCATGGCGGCGCTGGCGCCCTTGGCCCAGCTGCCCCCGAACGGCAGCCCCTCCCCCAGCCTGCCCGCCGGATCCGAGGGCGCCGCGGGGGCTGGCGCAACACCAGGGAACGCCGCTCCCGGGGATGCCACGACAGCCCCTGGCCCCAGCACCCAAGTCGCGGCACCGGCCTTCACTGAGCTCCGGCCGTCACTAGCCGCTACCCGCCCTGGCCCCAGCGCCCAGGTCGCGGCCGCTGCGCCGGCACCGCTGTCAGCCGCTGATCCCACCTGCCGCAGCATGGGCCCAGCCCTGGTGGCGGTGGTTTGCGCCTGTGTGTTCCTCGGCAGCCTCGTTGTGATCCAGCGCCTCTACTGGACGCTGAGACGCCAGGGCTGGTCCCTCGCCAATGCCTTGTCGGAGCCCACGCGATTGGTCATTCCCCGGCAGGCCGGCTGGAGCGAATCCCAGGGCGACCTCGCCTCATTAGGACAGGAAGGCCGCATCACAGGCGCACCGGTGTCGGTGACGTTGATGGAGCCGAGCAGCAGCCGCCTGATCGCCACCCTCGGCTCGATCGCGATCCTGCTGCTTTATCTCGGCTTCGGCCTGTTTGCCCTGTTCAACTTCGGGCTCACCTGCAACTTGCCCGCCAGCACTGGAGCGGTGACCAGCTTCCTTTACTCCGGTCTGGCGCTGTTCGCCCCTTACGTGGCTAACAAGATCTCCTCCCTGTTCCGGCCGTTTGCGGGCAACCCGGAATCATCCGCGGCGGCGCCGATGGCGGCCGGTGGCGCGGGGGCTGGGGAGTTGGAGCCGGCCCCGTCCAGTGAACCGCCCCAGGCGGGGCTGGCCCATCCGCAGCCCCCCGGCCCAGCGCCACCGGCCAACGACAGGGCCATGGGCACCGCCGCGGCGCCACCCCCGCTGGCGAGGGAGCTGCCCACGCCAGGCGGCAGGGAAGCTCCGGCGGCGGCACCCCCCACCCTGGACCGCCGCCCGGCGGTGTCCAATCCGCCGCGATCCGCCCGAGACCCCGACCCCGACCCCGCGGCGCCAGCGCCGCAGGCGGCCGCGGCCGCGGCTGCGGCCCCCCCCCCGGAGCCGGTAGGAGGGGGCCGGCGGGCCGCCCAGCCCCCCACCAGCCCAGCCGCAGCGCCGCAAGCCAGCGGCGCTGCCGCGACCTCGCCTGCCGCGCCCTCGGCCGCTCCCCCAGGGGCCGCGGCCAACGCGGCCGATCCCCTACAGCCAGCTGTGGATCTGATCGCCCAGTTCGAGGGGTTTGTGGATCACGCCTATCCGGATCCAGCCAGCGGCGGCGAACCCTGGACCATCGGCTATGGGTTCACGACCCTCGATGGCCGACCGGTGCAGCCGGGCGATCAGCTCGATCAGGCCCAGGCCCGGGTGTTGTTGGCGCAAGGGGTCCAGGCCTGTGCCGCCCACCTGGCCGGCATGATTCCCGATTGGTCCGCCATGGATGCGGACATGCGCTGCGCCTTGATCTCCTTCGCCTGGAATCTCGGCGAGGATTTTTATGGCGACGAGGCTGACTTCACCACCATCACCCGGGTGCTGCGGGAGCGCGACTGGCAGGCTGTTCCCCAGGCTCTGCTCCTCTACGACGATCCGGGCACATCGGTGACGCAGGGACTGCAGCGGCGCCGGGAGGCAGAGGGGGCGCTGTGGAATCAGGGCCTGGCGCAGCTTGGCTCTGGCGCTGCGGGCGGCGGGCCGGCGGCTGGCCAACCGACAACGGCAGCACCCCACAGATTCACGAATCCGCTGAAGGTGCCCTGGTTCGACCAATTGGCGATGGATGACGGCCAGGGATGGCGTGACTGCTTCTCCGCCAGTTCGGCCATGCTCGCCGCCTACTGGGGGCGCATCGCCAACGAGGACGCCTACAACAAGCTGAGGCAACGCTTTGGCGACTCCACCTCGGCCGAATCCCAGCTCGATGCTCTGCGCCAGCTGGGACTCCAGGCTGATTTCCGCACCGATGGTGATGTGGCCGGTCTGCGCCAGCAGATCGATGCAGGGCGGCCGGTGGCGGTGGGTTGGCTCTGCGATGGACCCAGCCAGGCTCCCTACGGCGGCGGCCACTGGACGGTGGTGATCGGCTACGACGCCACTGGGTTCTTCATGAACGATCCGTACGGCAACTGCGATCTGGTGAATGGCGGCTACCTCAGCCACCACGACGGTGCCGGGTTGCATTATTCCTATGAGAACTGGGTTCCCCGCTGGCGCGTCGGCGGGAGCGGCGGCTGGATGCTGCTATGTAGACCCTGAAATCAGCAGCTTCACGGGTCCGGATCGGCAACAAAGCGCCGCAGAGCCAACGATCACTGGATGAGGAATGCTGACTGGGGCCAATCAGCGCCCAAAAGCAAGGCACCGGAAGCCGGTTCTCGCCATGCGTGATCAAGCATTTCTCAGCTGGGGAGCTTTGTTGCGAATCAGGTCTCGGATGGGCAATGGCCGACCTCGGGTCAGCCGCGCCCGAGGTCTTGCTCACGCCCCCCTCGGCATGGGCCCCAGAGATGGGGGGAAGGTTGCTTGGCCTGCCGATGGGGCGATGGATCGCCCCAGGAGAGGGCCCCCTGCCGCGCAGCTCAGCCGGGCACCTCAGCCGTTGCCGCAGCGGGCGATGTCGAGCACATCGGCCATCGAGCCGATCTGGGCGAGGGTGGACTGCAACTGGGAGGCACTGCTGAGCTCGACCCGTAGGTCGATGCGGGCCGGACGGCCAGGGGAGGTGCGCACCCGGGCATCACTGACGTTGATGCGGTGATCGGACAAGCGGGTGAGGATGTCCTTGAGCACGCCGACCCGGTCGAGCACCTCAATGCGCAGGCGCACCGGATAGCGGCGCACCTGCGGTTCGGCGCTGGGATTCCAGCGCACCGGCAGGCGCCGTTCGACCGGCACCTGGCTGACATTGGCGCAGTCTTGACGATGGATGGTGATGCCGTGGTTGCCAAGCGCCACCGCCCCCACGATCGCCTCCCCCGGCAGCGGCCCGCAGCAGCCGGCGATGCGATACTCCAAACCCTCTACCCCGAGGATCGGGCTGCCGCTGGCCGCGGCGGGGGCCGATGGCCCCTCCTGGCGGGTGGCGGCGAGGCTGGCGGCGAGCTGCTCATTGCTGAGCTCAGGGACCGCCGCCGCTGTCGCCAGCCGGATCTCCTCGCGCAGGCGATTGACCGCCTGCTGCAGGGTGACGCCACCGAATCCCAGGGCTGCCAACAGATCTTCGGTCGCCACCAGGTTGCAGCGGCGGGCCACACGGGCGAGGGCCTCGCCATTGAGCAGCAGGTCGAAGCCATCGCGACCAAGCTCCCGTTCCAGCATTTCGGTGCCGCGCTGGATGTTGTCTTCGCGATGGCTGCGCTTATACCACTGGCGGATGCGGTTGCGGGCGGTAGGGGTGGCGACAAAGTTCAACCAATCGAGGCTGGGATGGGCGTTCTTGGCAGTAATGACCTGCACGAAGTCGCCATTGCGTAGGGGTGTAGCCAGGGGGCAAAGGCGATCGTTGATGCGTACGCCCTGGCAGTGATTGCCCACCTCGGAATGAATCCGGTAAGCAAAATCTACGGCGGTGGATCCCTTGCGCAATCCAACCACGTCGCCCTTCGGAGTGAATACAAACACTTCCTCGTCGAAGAGGTCTTCCTTGATCGAAGCCAGGAAGTCGCTGCTGTCGGTACCGCGGTCGTCGTTCTGCCAGTCGACCATCTGACGGAGCCAGTTGAAGCGCTCGGCATCGGCGCCTAGGGCCGCGGGTGAGCCACCCTCCTTATATTTCCAATGGGCGGCGATGCCGTACTCGGCTACTTGGTGCATGTCGTGGGTGCGGATCTGCACCTCCACAGCCCGATAGGCGCCAATCACAGAGGTATGCAAAGACTGATAGCCATTGGGCTTGGGCAATCCGATGTAATCCTTGAAGCGGCCGGGAATGGGTTTAAACGTGTCGTGCACCACCGCTAGAGCGCGGTAACAACTCTCCAATGTGGGGCAGAGCAGACGAATCGCCGCCACGTCGTAGATCTCGTGGAAGCCCTTCTGCTGGCGCTGCATTTTGCTCCAGATGCCGTAGAGATGCTTGGGCCGTCCTTTCACCTCACAGGCCCCGAGTCCCACCGCCGCCAGCCGGTCGCGCAGGCGTTGCTCCGTGCGGGCCAGCCGCTCCTCCCGCTCGCTGCGCTTGCTGGCGACCTGCTGCTGCATATCGCGGTAGGCCTCGGGCTCCAGCACCTTGAAGGCCAGATCCTCCAGCTCCCACTTGAAGCGGCCGATGCCGAGGCGGTTGGCCAAGGGGGCGTAGATCTCGCGGGTTTCCCGGGCGATGCGCTGCTGCTTCTCCGGCTTGAGGGCTCCAAGGGTGCGCATGTTGTGGAGCCGATCGGCCAGCTTCACCAACACCACACGGATATCGCTGGCCATGGCCAAGAACATGCGCCGCAGGTTCTCGGCCTGGGCTTCGGTGCGATTGGTGAAATGGATGCCGCCGAGCTTGGTGACCCCCTCCACCAGGGCGCGCACCTCGGCGCCGAAGTGGACCTCAAGCTCTTCTGGGGTGACGTCGGTGTCCTCCACCACATCGTGCAGGAAGCCGGCGGCGATGACGGCCGCGCTGGCGCCGATGTCGCGCAGCAGGTCGGCGACGGCGATCGGATGGCAGATGTAGGGCTCGCCGCTCGCGCGGAACTGGCCTTGATGCAGCTGCCAGGCGAAGTCGAATGCCGAGGCCAGCAGCGATTCCGGATCGGTGGGGCAGCTGTCGCCGACGCCCGGCGGCACGTTTTCGACGCAACGACGCAGCCAGGCCGGCAGGGGCACGGCGTAGTCGTCGGGGCCATGGATCGGCTGACTGCGCAGCTGGGGCCCCCAGGCGTGTTGCGAAGCCGATGCGGCTTCGCCCCGGGCCGCATCGCCGCGAGCTGAAGCGCCGGGGGACGATCCACCAGCCGGCGACCCTGCCGCGGCGTGATCCGCAGCCGGCGAGCCCGGGGCTGGCTGCCCGGGGGGAACGGCGCGGAGGGCCGCCGTGGCCGGCCCCGAAGCCACCGCTGGCCTCGACGCCGTGGGGGGCGTAGGGGTGGACGCCACGGGCCCCGTGGAGCTAGAGGCCGCTGACGTGGCTGAGCTGAGCGCCATCGGGGGGGGAGAGCAGGGCACCACGGGCGCCGTGGTGGCGGACTGGCCGCTGGCGTCGCCGCCGAGCTGGAGATCGAGAGCCTCAGCGGCCGGTGCCGGCGCCCCGGTGGAGGGCGCGGCATCCCGGTCGGCGGCCGCGGAGGCGGGAGAAGGGCGCTGGGAGCGTGCGGGCCGGGACGGATCCGCAGCTGCGGCGCTGGCGGGCTCGGCGGGACTCCGTAGATCGGGAACAGCCCGCAGCATCCTTCCCCCCAGACGACCTCCATGCTATGCAGCGATCGCGCCGAGGGCAGCGTTGTGGGCGAGCCAGGATCGGAACCATCGGCGGCGTTCAGCGGTTCAGGGCCGATGAGCCCTGATCAGCACGGGGCTGGGCAGCACGGTGCTGCAATGCACGGTGGGGGGGGACAGAGCCCGGCGGGGCGGAGCGCGGCGGGGCAAAGTGGCGGGCCGGTGCTGCGCCTCAACGGCCTGCGCGTTGCCTATCCCGGCAGCCCCGACCCCACCCTGGCGGGGCTGGATTTGTTGCTGGAGCGGGGCCAGAGCCTGGCCCTGGTGGGGCCTTCGGGCTGTGGCAAGAGCACGGTGGCCCGGGCGGTGTTGCAGCTGCTGCCGGCGGGAAGTCTGTGTGAGGGGGGCCTGGAGCTGGCGGGGCGCGATCCGCGCCAGCTGGATCGCGGCGCCCTGCGGCGTCTGCGGGGTGAGGCGGTGGGGCTGGTGTTCCAGGACCCGATGACCCGCCTGAACCCGCTGCTGACGATCGGAGAGCACCTGCGCGACACCCTGGCGGCCCACCGGCCCCAATGGCATCGCCAGCGGGCGCGACGGCGGGCCTGCGAGCTGCTGGAGCGGGTGGGCATCAGCCCCGATCGCTACGACAGCTATCCCCATGCCTTCAGTGGCGGCATGCGCCAACGCTTGGCGATTGCCCTGGCCCTCGCCCTGGATCCGCCGCTGGTGATCGCCGATGAGCCCACCACCAGCCTCGATGTGGCGGTGGCGGGTCAAGTGATGGCGGAGCTGGTGCAGCTCTGCCAACAGAGCGGCAGCGCCCTGCTGTTGATCAGCCATGACCTCGCTCTGGCGGGCCGCTGGTGCCAGGAGATGGCGGTGCTGGAGCAAGGCCGGCTGGTGGAGCGGGCCCCGGCCAGGCAGCTGCTGCTGGAGCCCCGCTCACCCCTGGCCCAGCGGCTGGTGCGGGCCGCCCGCGCGCGGGAGGGAGGCCGGCGGCCGGAACTGCCGCCAGCGCCCCTGCTGCTGGAGCTCGAAGACGTGCGCAGCTGGCATCCCCTACCCTCGCCGCCCTGGGCCAGCCGTTGGCTCAAGGCGGTCGATGGCGTCAGCCTGCGGCTGCAGGCTGGCGAGACGATCGGTGTGGTGGGGGCTTCGGGCTGCGGCAAGAGCAGCCTCTGCCGCGCCCTGATGGGCCTGGCGCCGCTGCGGGGCGGCGTGGTGCGGCTGGAGGGGCAGGATCTGCGCCGCCTGCGGGGTGGCGCCTTGCGGCGGGCCCGACGGGATCTGCAGATGGTGTTCCAGGACCCGCTGGCCTGCCTCAATCCCCAGATGGGCGTGGGCGAAGCGGTGGCCGATCCCCTGCTGATCCATGGGCTGGTCGGCCGCCGGGAGGCCCGCGAGCGGGCCCGGGCCATGCTGGCCCAGGTGGGCCTCGATCCGCCAGAGGCCTACGAAAACCGTCGTCCGCGCCAGCTTTCCGGCGGGCAGCAGCAGCGCGTGGCCATCGCCCGGGCCCTGATCCTCCATCCCAAGGTGCTGCTCTGCGATGAAAGCGTGTCGATGCTGGATGCCGAGGTGCAGGCGGAGGTGCTGGAGCTGCTGCGACAGCTGCAGGCGCGGCTGGGGCTGGGGATGTTGTTCGTGACCCACGACCTGGCGGTTGCCAGTGGCTTCTGCCACCGGGTGATCGTGCTGGAGGGGGGCCGGATCGTGGAGCAAGGACCCGGAGCGCGGTTGTTGGCCGAGCCCCAGGCCGCGATCACCCGCCGCCTGGTGGACGCCTGCCCGCGACTTCCGAGAGCCGCTGCCGATGGCGAGCCCATCCCCGCATGAAGCGCGCGTTCCAACGGGAGCACCTGGAACGCATCAAGCGTCGCCAAAGCGGCTACCGGCTGCTGTTGCTGGCCCTCAGCCTCATCCTGCTCCTGCAACCCCTAGCCGTCGAGCTGCCGATCATCAACTCGATCGGGCCGATCGCACTCGCGCTGGTGATCATGTGGTGCCTGATCCGCAACTCAGCCCTGCTGGCCCGCAAGCGACTGATGTTCACGATCGGCGGATTGGCGATCTTCTCTGAATTGATTTGGCTGGGCAGTCTATACCTGCACCTGCCGTGGGTGCTGCATCTAGCCATCCCCAGGCTGATCATCTGGAGCCTGTTTATTGGCCTGTTCCTGGTGCGCATGACCCGGGCGTTGATGCTGGAGCCCTATGTCACCCTTGCGGTGGTGATGGGAGCCGCGGCGGGGTATTTGCTGATTGGCTATTTCGGAGCCTTGCTGCTGAACACCCTGTTGCTCTGGCAGCCCGAGGCGTTCAACCTGGCCCTGCTGCCGCCAGCCGTGGATCCGTTGCGGGAGCCAACCCGCACCTTCCCGGCCTTGCTCTTGGCCTCGCTTGGGTCCTTGACCACCACAGGCACCAGCATCACCCTGCCGAATCGGCTGCTGGGCAGCACCGCCTCGCTGGTGATCGCGTTGCTGGGCCAGCTCTATGTGGCGGTGCTGATCGCGCTGGTGCTGGGCCGCTTCCACCAGCGCCGGGGGCGGTAAGCGCCGCGGGATCGGCCTGCACCAGGGCTGCTCCTCACCAGCCCATGCCGTGGGGGAACCATGGGACCAAGCCACAAGCCAATCCATTGGCCCCCAACGCTTCTCGGCATCGGATCAGGCCAGCTCCGCCTCCGCCACTTCGGCCTGATCCGCCAGCAACGCCTGGGCCGTGGCGAGGCAATCGGCCTCATGGGCCGGCTTGTCGCGGCGCCAGCGGGCGATGCGGGGGAAGCGCACGGCGAGGCCGCTCTTGTGGCGGCTGGAGGCTTGGATGCCCTCGAAGGCCAGCTCGAACACCAGCAACGGCGCCACTGCGCGCACCGGCCCGAAGCGTTCGGTGGTGTGGGCGCGAATCCAGCGGTCGAGCTCGGCGATCTCCTGATCATCCAGGCCGGAATAGGCCTTGGCGAAGCTCACCAAGCGCGGCGGGCTCGCCGCACCGCTGGCCTCAGCGCCCTGGCTGTTGGTCTCAGCTTCCTGGCTGTCCCCCGTTTCCGTTCCACGGCCACCGGCCTCGCCACCGGCCTCGCCATTGGCCTCAGCCTCGGTTGCCATGGCATCGCTGGAAGAGAGGGCGGGGGCGGTCGCGGGAGGGCTCTCCCACAGGCCAAAGGTGTAATCGGTGAACAGATTGGCGCGGCGGCCGCTGCCGGCCTGGGCATACAGCAGCACCGCATCGAGGCGCAGCGGGTCGAGCTTGTGCTTCCACCAATGGCCGCGGCGGCGCCCGGCCAAGTAGGGCGACAAGGCGCCCTTGAGCATCAATCCCTCGGCCCCCACCGCCCTCGCCTGGGCCCGCAAGGGTTCCAGTGCCGTCCAGGCTGGCAGAGGCAGCAGGCTGGACAGGCGCAGGCGCCCGGCCACCGGGGTTGGGGTCGCCTGGAGAAGCTGATGGTGGAGCGCTTCCAGGGCGGCTCGGCGCTGGCTTAGAGGTGCGGGGCGCAGATCGTCGCCCCCCCGCTCCAGCAGGTCGTACGCCACGAACGCCGCCGGACACTCGGCCAGGAGCGCTCGGTCCGGAGCCTTGCGGCCGAGGCGGCGCTGCAGCTGGTGGAACGGCGCCGGGCGGATGGAGTGTGGCGCCCAGACCAGCAGCTCGCCATCGAGCACGGTGCCATCGGGCAGCAGATCCGCCAGGGCGAGCAGGTCGGGGAAGGCGGCGTGGATCAGCTCTTCGCCGCGACTCCAGAGAAAGCTCTGGCCGGCGCGACGGATCATTTGGCCGCGGATGCCATCCCACTTCCACTCCACCAGCCAGCCGCTCGCCGGCGTGTCGTCCAGCTGACCCGGCTCCAGCGGCGACGCCAGGAAAAATGGATAAGGCCGGCTGGGCACGCTGTCGCCTTCGCCCGGCTGCAGCAGGGCGCGGTAGGCCTGGGCGCTGGGGGTCCAGGCGCCCATCAACCGGTGGGCCAGCTCCGCCTCCTCCAGGCCGCTCAGCTGGGCCAACGCCCGCAGCACCAGCCCGGGCCCCACCCCCACCCGGAAACCTCCGGTGAGCAACTTGTTCAGCACCAGCAGCTGTTGGGCATTGAGCCCGGCCCACAGCTCCAGCACCGCCTGGGCCTGGTCGTCGCCGCTTTGTGCCGCGGCGGCGGGCAACAGCCGCTCCATCCAAATGTGCAAGGGCCGCTCGGCGGCGGCGCTGCCGCCGGGCGCTGTCTCGGCGCTGGGCTGGCAGGTTCCGTTCGGCGGCGGGTCTGGCTGCGCTCCGGGGTGCTCTCGGTCCGTGGCCTTGGTGTCGGGGCGCTGGTCGGCGACAGCGGCCTGGGGCTGGTGCGGGGGGGCTGGCACCCCAGCCGCCGTTGGAGCGTCCGCGCCGTCGCCGCCGCCCACCAACAGGGCAATCGTTTCAGCCGAATCCCCCACCTGGCTGTAGCAGGCCTCAAACAACCACTCCGGCAGGGCCAGATGCTCCAGGCAGATCTGCCGCAGCCGTCGGCCGCTGATCAACCGGCGCCGTTGCTTGCCCAACAGGCAGTGCAAGGCCCAGGCTCCATCGGCCGGATCAACGGCCGCGAAAAACTCGCGCAGCAGCGCCACCCGGGCCGTGGTGCCGCTGGATTGATCGAGCCGCTCGAACAGGCCGCTGAAGGCTTGCATGGGGGGCAGTATCGCCGCAGCGACAGCTGCGGGGTGGACCAGACCCGGGGGGCGATCGCCTCACCCGGACCCGCCCGGTCCGGTTCACGCCCCCGTCTCGAGTTGTCCCTCCAGATCCGATCGGGAGGCCAGCTCGCCCCGCAAGGGCTCGGCGTTGAGGCCCTCCACCTCACGCAGGTAGCGCGCCAGCACATCTTGCTGACCGTGGGTGAGATAAACCTGCCGGGCGCCGCTGTCGCGCACGCTGCGCAGCAGACCGGGCCAGTCGGCGTGGTCGCTGAGCACGAAGCCCCGCTCATGGCCGCGGCGCCGGCGGGCGCCGCGCACCGCCATCCAGCCGCTCAGAAACGCCGTCTGGGGATCGCGAAAGCGCTTCATCCACACCGAACGGTGGGCCGAGGGTGGGGCGATCACCAAGCGGCCGGCCAGGTTCTGGGAGCGGGGCAGCTCCGACACGGGCCGTGTGGGGGGCAGCGGCACCCCCTGCTGGCGGTAAGCGGGCATCAGCGCTTGCACCGCCCCATGCAGCAAGATCTCGTCATCCACCCCCTGCAGGGCCAATTCGGCCAGCAGGCGCTGGGCCTTGCCGAAGGCGTAGCCGAACAGGAGCGTCGGTCGCTGCGGCGCCGCCCGCCACCAGGCGCAGATCTCCGCCACCACCTCCTGGGTGGGCCGCCATCGATAGATCGGCAGGCCGAAGGTGGCCTCGCTGATCAGCACATCGGCGCGCACCGGCTCGAATGGGGCGCAGCTGGGGTCGGCATCGCGCTTGTAGTCGCCGCTCACCAGCCAGCTCTCGCCGCCGGCTTCAAGGCGGATCTGGGCGGAGCCGAGCACGTGGCCGGCGGCGTGGAACGAGACGCGGGCCGCGCCGAGCCGAAACTGCTGGCCGTAGGCGAGGCGGTGCAAGGCGATGCCCTGGCCCAGCCGCTGGCGCAGGATCGCCTCGCTGGTGCCGATCGCCCAGTATTCGCCACAACCGGGCCGGGCGTGGTCGGCGTGGGCGTGGCTGATCAGGGCCCGGGGCACCGGTCGCCAGGGATCGATCCAGGCGTCGGCCGCCGGGCAGTAGAGCCCCTCAGGGCGCAGCTGCAGCAGTCCGTCGGCGGGGAGCATGGCGGGGAGCCGCTGGGGCCAGTCTGGCGGGTGGGTTCGGGGTTCTCCAGGACCCCATCGGGTTCGGGCTGATGCTCAGGGCGTGTGATTGGATGAAACCTCCGGATTGCCAGGCCGCCTCAGCCATGCCGCCCAACACGCCGAGGCCGTTGCGAGTTTCGTTGATCAACCGCTTGCCGATCGAAGGGTTTTACAGCATCGAAGGCTATTTCCAGCGCACCACGCAATCACTCAAATCCCTCGGCGTTGAGATCACCAGTCACACCTCACCTTACGCCAGTCAAGGCCTACTGAAACGCCTGAAGATCGTGCGCTTTGCCAGCCGCCACCAAAGCGACATCACCCACATTTCCGGCGACATCCATTTCGCGGCTCTCGGCACCGACCCAAGCCGGACCGTGGTCACGGTTCACGATTGCGGACGCCTGCATCAACTGAGCGGCATCCCGCGTGAGATCCTGCGACAGGTCTGGTTCCAGCTGCCACTGCGGCGGGTGGCGGCCGTGACGGTCATCTCCCAGGCGGTGAAGGATGACCTGTTGCGTTGGGTCCCTGATCTGAACCCGGCACGGATTCATATCGTGCCCGTATCGATCTCCTCAGCCTTCAGTTTCTCGGCCAAGCCATTCAATCACCAGAATCCCAGGATCCTGCAGGTGGGCACCGCACCCAACAAAAACATTGCCCGGCTGGCAGCGGCGCTGGAGGGCATGGATGCCACTCTGGTGATCATTGGTAGGCTCAACCCTGATCTGGAGGCTGTGTTAGATCAGCATGGGATTCGCTATGAGAACCATCGCAACATCAGTGAGCTGGAGGTGGTCGAGCTGTACCGAGGCGCCGATCTGCTGGCGTTTGTGTCCACCCTGGAGGGATTCGGCATGCCAATTCTCGAAGCCCAGGCGATCGGTCGGCCTGTGGTCACCAGCAATTGCACATCGATGCCGGAGGTGGCCGGGGGCGCAGCCTTGTTGGTGGATCCCTACTCCGTGGAGTCGATTCGGGCCGGCCTGCGCCAGGTGATCGAGGATGGCACCTACCGCGACAACCTCATCGCCCGCGGCCGGGAGAATATTCAACGGTTCAGCTCCGACGCCATCGCGGCGCAATACCTGAGCATCTATGAGGCCCTGCTGAAACAGCACAGCATGCTTAGGCGCTGAGCTCCAGCATCCGCTGGATCGGCAGCAGCGCGCGCTGGCGCAGGTCTTCATCGAGCTCGATCGCCGGCTGCAGCGTCTCCAGACAGCGCCATACCTTTTCCAAGGTGTTGAGGCGCATGTAGGGGCAGGCATTGCAGCTGCAACCATCGAGCCCGGGTACCGGGATGAAGGTTTTCTCGGGAGCCCGAAGTTGCATCTGATGCAGAATGCCGGGTTCGGTGAGCACCAGGAACGTGCTGGCCGGGCTGCTGGTCGCTCGCTGCAGCAACTTGCTGGTGGAGCCGATGAAATCCGCCAGATCCAACAGATCGGACTCGCATTCGGGATGGGCGATCACTTCAGCCTCAGGATGTTGCAGCTTCAACCGCAGCAACGCCGCTTCGCTGAAGGTTTCGTGCACGATGCAACTGCCAGGCCAGAGGGTGAGATCACGACCGCTCTGGCGCGCCACCCAGCGGCCCAGATTGCGGTCGGGGGCGAACAGAATCGGACGGTCATTCGGGATCTGTTGCACCAGTTGCACCGCGTTGCTGCTGGTGCAGATCAGGTCGCTCTGAGCCTTCACCGCCGCCGAACAATTGATGTAACTCACCACATAGTGGTCGGGGTGGCGGGCGCGAAAGGCGGCAAACTCCTCAGCAGGACAGGCATCGGCCAGGCTGCAGCCGGCATTGACATCCGGCAACACCACCGTGCGGGTTGGATTGAGGATCTTGGCGGTTTCGGCCATGAAGTGTACGCCGCAGAATACGATCACTTCGGCGTCACTGGCGGCCGCCCGCCGGGCCAACTCCAATGAATCGCCGATGAAGTCGGCGATGTCCTGGATGGGCTCCTCCTGGTAGTAGTGGGCCAGGATCACGGCCCGCCGCTCCTGGCGCAGTAGCTGGATGGCGGCCACCAGATCCCTGGGAGGCGCGCCAGCATCGCCACCAACGTCGCCGCGTCGGGTTGCGGCAGCGTGGTGGGCGTGGGCTGGAGGTGCGGAGGCCGTGAACACCAAGGCAGGGCAATCCGGCAGGATGGCACAAGCCTAGAGAAGGCGAAGCTTGGCCGATCTTCAGATCGCCGTCGCCGGCGATCTTCACGACCAGTGGGATGCCAGCGACCAGCGACTGCTGGAGCGTCTGCGGCCCGATGCGCTGCTGCTGGTGGGCGATTTCAGCGATGGCCACAGCCGCATCCCCTGCTTGCTGCGCAGCCTGCAACTGCCGCTGGCCTGCGTGCTCGGCAACCACGACACCGGCAAGGATGCCAGCGGCGGGCGGCTGCGGCGGCAACTGGACCTGCTGGCGGAACGCCACTGCGGCTTCGGGCTGCGGCAACTCACCCCCCCCGGCCTGGCGGTGGTGGGGGCGCGACCGGGGACGGCCGGAGGCGGCTTCCATCTCTCCAGAGCGGTGCAAGCGGTGTACGGCCCGCTCACCATGCGGGAGTCGGCGGATCGCATCACCCGAGCGGCCCTGGCCGCCGATCCGAGCTTGCCGCTGCTGCTGCTGGCCCATTGCGGCCCCAGCGGCCTGGGATCGGAGGCGGCCGATCCCTGCGGCCGCGACTGGAGCCGGCGGATCTGCGACTGGGGCGATCAGGATCTGGCCCTGGCGATCGAGCAGATCCGCCGCCAAAGGCCACTGCCCCTGGTGGTGTTTGGCCACATGCACCATCGCTTGCGCCAGGGCCGCGGCGAACGCCGCACCATTGCCCGCGATCGCAAAGGCACCCTGTATTTCAACTGCGCCTCGGTGCCGCGCCACGGCCAGGACTGCCAAGGTCGCGAGTTGAGGCATTTCAGCTGGATTCAGCTGCGCGATGGCGTTCCCGTGCGGCTGGCGCACCGCTGGTTCGGCCTCGCCGGTGAGCTTCTGTATGAAGAGGTGGTCTGGTCTGTGGCCCCAGGGACCCAGGCTTCACCCCCCCCTGCGGCAGAGCCGCTGAACGGCAAGGAGGCCGCCTGATGCTGATCTACGTGTGCCTTAGCAGCCATGGCTATGGCCACGGCTCCC
Source organism: Synechococcaceae cyanobacterium (assembly GCA_046319055.1). GTDB lineage: Bacteria > Cyanobacteriota > Cyanobacteriia > PCC-6307 > Cyanobiaceae > Cyanobium. The sequence continues at coordinate 3,563 of JBKCTK010000085.1, read as the reverse complement.
GCACCACGGCGGTGCTGGGCGAGTTGGCGAGTTTGCGGCCCAGCTGGCGCCTGGTGCTGTCCACCGGTCTGCCGGAGCATTTCCTGGCCAACGCCCTCGGCACCATCCCCTACGAGCGGCGCCTCTGCCGCTGGGATGTGGGCGTGGCCCAGGCCGATGCCCTCGGGGTCGACCCGCAGGCCACCTTGGCGGCGTTGAAGGACCTCGAAGCTCAGCTGCCGGCCCAGGTGGAGCGGGAGGCCCATTGGCTGCGCAAGCAAGGTGAGCCCGCCTTGGTGCTGGCGGACATCGCCCCGGCGGCGGCCCTGCTGGCCGAGCGGCTGGGATTGCCGTTGGTGTGGCTGGGCAACTTTGGCTGGGATGCCATCTACGGCGCCATGGGCCCCGCGTTTGCGGCCCCAACGCAACGCAGCCTGGAGCTCTATCAACGGGGCCAGCTGCGGCTGGAGTGCCCGATGCGCTTGCCGATGCCCTGGGGCCAACCGGCGCAGAGGCTCGGGCTAACCGCGTCCAGACCGCGGTTCCCCCTGGCGGTGCTGGCGGAACGGCTGCGCCTGCCGGATGAGCGCCAGCGCGTGGTATTGGTCACGTTTGGCGGGCTGGGGCTGCAGCTCGCGCCCGCGTTATTCGAGCGCTGGCCCGACCATGTGTTCGTGGGCCCGGATCCGGCCCTGGCGGAGCTGGAGAACGGCCGCAGCCTGCCGGAAGGGGTGCGACCGCTGGATGTGATGCCGTTGGCGGAACGGCTGCTCACCAAGCCGGGCTACAGCAGCTTCTGTGAGGCCATGAGCCAGCAGGTGGGGATCCACCTGGTCCCGCGGCAGGGATTCGCCGAAGCACCGGTGCTGGCGGAGGCACTGCAGGATCACGGCTGGCATCGCCTGTTGGATCCCGAGGGTTTCCGGAGCGGGGATTGGCAGCTGGATCAACCGTTGCGGGCGCCGCGGCTGGGCCCTTTGCCCGGGAATGGCGCCGTGCAGGCGGCCCGAGCCATTGACCGCTGCGCCCAGGTCAGATCAGCAATCCCGATCGGTGAAACGGGTGGCTTTGGCAACGCTGAGCATTGAAGTCGCCGCAAGCCAGTGGGCGCGGGGGGTTGGGGCGGAGAGGCCGATCGGGGCCCCGATCAGACACTTTCTCGGCCGTCACAGCTGGGGTCGCCTTTTCGAATTGCATTGGGCAACGTTGCGCGAACTTCCGTTTTTGTTCACCTTCGTGGTTCAGCTGTTTCAGGTTCTTCCCTGAACCCAGCACCGGAAGCTCCGGCTGGATTTCGTTCCCAGAGATCGAGGCCTTGCCGGACACGTCCTTCGCAGGCTCCGTTTTGTTCATCCCTCAGCGCTCCAACTTGGTCTTGGCAGCACTAGCGCTTGGCGTTGCCCTCGCTCCTGCCGCTAAGGCCACTGAAGAAGCTGGTGGCTGGTCGACCGACCTGACTCCTTCCTCACCGGCGGTCATCGAGTCCTCCGCCGCGCGAACCAGCTCCCTCCCCCAGGCTGCTAACCGCATCCCCGCCGCCAACACCCTGTCGCCAGCGGCCCAGCCGGCAGGGCCGATGCCTCCAGGCGCGATGGCGATGTTGACGCCACCACCCACTGCTCCGCGAATTTTCGCCATCACGCCCGAACGGCGCGCCCTGCTCAACACCATCCGTTACGCCGAAGGCACCTGGGCGAACGGAGAAGATGTGGGCTACCGCACTCTTTTTGGTGGCGGCCTGGTGGATAACCTGGATCGCCACCCCGACCGCGTGATCCGCAGTGCTCGCTACGCCAGCGCCGCCGCAGGGGCTTACCAGTTCATGCCCCCCACCTGGGGGATGGTCACCCGGGCCCTCGGTCTTACCGACTTCAACCCCGACGCCCAAGATCAGGGTGCTTTGTATCTGATCCACCGTCGCGGCGCCTTGTCGCTGGCGGATCAGGGGCAACTCACCCCCCATTTGGCGGCCCGTCTGGCACCGGAGTGGGCTTCATTTCCTACCCTTCGCGGCGCTAGTTATTACGGACAGCCTGTTCGCTCCTACGCGGAGCTGCGCCGCTTCTATGAGCGTAATCTGGCCGAGCTACGCCAAACCACTCCCTTGGAACCCGTCGCTGTCCGACAGTTGCCTCCACCCTGCAATGACACCAGCTTGGAATGCAGGCTTAACTCGGTGACAGTCGGCACCTCTGCTCAGTGAGCACTTGCCTCTGCCCAGAGGATTCTGGATTCTGGGGTGCATATCCTTGGGATCCAGTCAAGATTTAACCATGGCCTAAAATCATGGTCTAAAATCTCGACCCTGCACCATTGCAGGGTTTTTTTATGATTTATCTGATCTGATCTACCTGCGCCTCCACGGCTCCCCTCCCAACGGCTGGGCAACAAACCTCTCTTCTCAATCAAGTCACCAGGCACCACCGGCTTAAGCTGAACCCAACCAGCTGGGTTCTGCAACGTCACTCCATGGATATCGCCTCCCAATTGATCGAAGCCCTGCTGCAGCGCGGCGTGAGGCGTGTATATGGCGTCCCCGGTGACTATGTTTTGGGGCTGTTTGAGCGTCTCGAGCACTCGCCGATCGACATGATTTGCATGGCTGGGGAGGAAGGTGCCGGTTTCGCAGCCGATGCCCACGCCCGCCTGCAGGGGTTGGGGGTTGCGGTGGTCACCTACGGGGTTGGAGCCCTGAAGCTGCTGAACCCGGTGGCCGGAGCCTATGCGGAGCGCTCGCCGCTGCTGGTGATCAGCGGTGCCCCGGGTCTGCGCGAATCGGATGAGCATGCCCTGCTGCACCACCGCATCCGTTCCAGCGATACCCAGGAGCGCTTCTTCAAGGAGGTCTGCGTCCAGACCGCCTGCCTGGATTCCGGCCGCACGGCGGTGGACAAGATTCAGCGGGTGCTGGAAGCGATGCGTCGCGAGTCACGGCCGGGCTACCTGGAGCTGCCGCGGGATTCACTCACCCGTCCCGTCCCGAAACCGCTGCCAGCTCTGGTGGCCCCGGGCCCCAATCAGGTGGCCGAACTGCAGCGCCGCACCGGGTTAGCCCTGCTGGAGTGGTTGCGCAGCCGTGAACGTCCGGTGGTGCTGGCGGGGGTGGAAATCCACCGCTTCGGTTTGCAGCAGCAGCTGCAGCAGGTGTTGGAACGGGAGGGCTGGCCGTTTGCCACCAGCCTCAGCGGCAAATCCCTGCTCAGCGAACAGCATCCCCTGTACTTAGGCGTGTACGAGGGGGCGATGGGGCCGCAAGCGGTGCGGGAGGTGGTGGAGGGCAGCGACGGCCTGCTGATCCTGGGCATGCCGCTGAGCGATCTCGATACGGGCGTTTACACGATGGAACTCAATGCCGCCTCCTGCCTACGGGTGGAGATGGATCGCGGTCTGCAATGGCTCCAGGGCGATCAGGACACCCTCGATCCGGTCACGTTGTTGCAGGTGTGGCAGGAGGCAGAGCCCCCCACCCGGCCGTCGGGCGACCCGCCCCCCGTGGGGGCCTCGCCGGCGGCAGCTTTCGTGCCCCTGGGGGATCAGGCGCGGTCCGTACGGCGCCGGGGGGTGGCGGGAGCTGCCGTATTGTC
>JBKCTK010000084.1:0-3550 GCA_046319055.1 Synechococcaceae cyanobacterium | reverse complement strand
CCGGCCGCGTCCGTCCTCGTGCCCTTGTCTGCCTGGGGCTCCGTCTTGAGCTCCGCTGCCTTGGGCCCCTGCTCCGCCGCCTTGGGCGCCGTTGGCTTGCGTCTCGCCACAGGCTGAAACCGCAACGGATCGGGCAGCAGCAAGGGCAACCCCAGGCACAGCCTGCGGGTGCCGATCTCCTCGGCGGTCAGCGCCGTGGCCGCCGCCACCGCCCCGGCAGGCCGCAGCAGCAGCCACACCGCTTGCAGCAGCTGCTGCCACTGCCACAGCATCAGGGTCAGTACGGCGGCGCTCAACAGCAGCGCCACCAACCGGGGGGCCTCCGGCAGCAGCGCCAGATCCCGGGCCAGCACCGACCAGCGGTCCAGCCACACCAGCAGCGGCAGCAGTGCAGCGGCTCCCAGCACCACGGCGAGGCGTTGGCCCCAGCCTTGCTGCAGGCCGCTCAAGCGGCGTTGCAGCTCGCGACGTCCCCGCGGTGGCGTGCTCAACAGCAGCAGCGAGAACACATCGGCGGGACGGCTCCAAAGCAGCAGTGCCGGCCCCAACACCCCTAGGGCCCAAGCGAGGCCCCGCTCCAGCCACGGCCAGGGGCCCGGGTCGGGGCCCGCCAACAACAGCAGCACCAGGAGCGCCTCCAGGGGCAGGGCCCCCAGCCCCAACAGCTGCAACCACAGCAGCGGTTCACTGCGGGGTTCCGCCGGGAGCGTGGCGTTCACGGCCTCAGGTGCTGAGGGTGCGGCGCTGGGTGACGAGGCGGTAGGCCTCGATCCGATCGCCATCCTTCCAGCCGCTGAAGCGGTCGCTGCCGAGGCCGCATTCGAAGCCGGTGGCCACCTCCTTCACATCGTCGCGACCGCGCCGCAGCGAATCGAGGTCGCCCTCGTACACCTTCTCCCTGCCGCGGAACACCCGTACGCGGGCATTGCGCTGCAGCTTGCCGCTGGTGACATAGCAACCCGCCACCGCGCTCTTGCCGATGCTGAACACGGCGCGCACCTCGGCTTCGCCGAGGCCTTCCTCCACAAGCTCGGGCTCCAACAGGCCCTCCATGGCCAGCTGGATGTCCTCCAGCAGCTTGTAGATCCCGTCGTAATCGCGCACGTCGACGCCGGTGGCATCGGCGGCCCGGCGGGCGCCGGAGGCCATGGAGGTGTTGAAGCCCACGATCACCGCGCCGGAGGCGGCCGCCAGATCCACATCGGTTTCGGTCACCTCCCCTGGCGCCGAGAGCAGCACTCGCACCTGAACTTCGTCCTGGGGCAGCTGTTCCAGGGCGCCGAGGATCGCCTCCACCGAGCCCTGCACATCGGCCTTGAGGATCAGGTTGAGCTCCTTGAGCTCGCCCTCGCTCGCCTGGCCCGACATCGATGCCAGCGAAACCCTCCGGGAGGCCATCTGCTGGGCCAGGCGGCTGGCGCGGGCCTCGCTGGCCCGGTCGCCCACCACCGCCCGGGCCGCCTTCTCATCGGGGTAGACCTCGAACTCGTCGCCGGCGGTGGGCACTTCGCTGAAACCCAGAGCCTCGACGGCACAGGAGGGGCCGGCCAGCTTCACGCGGTGGCCGGTGTCGTCCACCATCGCCTTCACTTTGCCCAGCACCGGTCCGGCCGCCAGCACATCGCCGGCCCGCAGGGTGCCGTTCTGCACCAGCAGGGTGGCCACCGGGCCTTTGGCCTTGTCGAGGTGCGCCTCGATCACGGTGCCGCGGGCCATTCGGTCGGGGTTGGCCTGCAGGTCTTCCACATCGGAGACCAGCAGGATCATCTCCAGCAGCTGGTCGATGTTCTGCCCCTTGATGGCGCTCACGGGCACCATCACCGTGCTGCCACCCCAGTCTTCCGCCACCAGGTCCTGACCGGAGAGTTCCTGCTTCACCCGCTCGGGCGAGGCTCCCTCTTTGTCGATCTTGTTGATCGCCACCACGATCGGCACCTCGGCCGCCCGGGCATGGCTGATCGCCTCCAGGGTTTGGGGGCGCACGCCATCATCCGCGGCTACCACCAGCACGGCCACGTCGGTCACCTTGGTGCCACGGGCCCGCATGGCGGTGAAGGCTTCGTGGCCGGGGGTGTCGAGGAAGGTGATGCGGCGTTGCCCGCCGGCATGGGGCACCTCCACCTGGTAAGCGCCGATGTGCTGGGTGATGCCCCCGGCTTCGCCGGCGGCCACCCGCGTCTTGCGGATGGCATCGAGGAGGCTGGTCTTGCCGTGGTCCACGTGGCCCATCACGGTCACCACCGGTGGTCGGCGGATGAGGTGTTCGAGGTCGCTCGCCTCGATCATCTCCACGGTCTTGCGCGCCGCCGCCTCCACGTCGTCCTCCAGCACCGGCACCCCGAATTCGTCGGAGACCGTTTCGATCGTGCTGAGGTCCAGCGTCTGGGTGACGGTGGCGATGATCCCTTTGAAGAACAGGGATTTGATGATCTCGGAGCTCTCCACCCCCAGCCGGTCGGCCAGTTCTTGCACGGTGAGATTCCCCTCCGGCACGATCAGCATTTCCGGACGCTGGGCCTTGGCTTCCCGTGCCGCCCGCAGCTCCATGGCCCGGCGGCGCTGCCGTTGACGGGTGGTTTCCTTCTTGCGCTTGCGCACCGCCGCCGACGGCTTGGGTGCTGCGGCGCTCGGTTTCGGCTTGCTGGGGCGGGCCAGGCTGGCCTGGAGCACCACCGCTTCGAGTTCGCCGGCGTAGCCGCTGGTTTCAGCCGTGAGCGCATCGTCGTTCTCGCCGATGATGTGCACCTTTTGGCGCTGCTTCTGCGGCGCGCGCGCCCGCAGGGCCTCCAGCTTGGCGCTGTCATCCCAATCGGGACGGCGCGGCCGGCCGGGCGTGCCCGGCGCCGCGGGGCCGCGGAATCCAGGCCGCCGGGGGACAGGCGGTTGGGCCGTGGGGCGGTTGAGTTCGACCGTTTCACCGGTCGCTTCATCCGTGGTTCGTTCCGGACGTCGCGGTGGCTGGGCGGTTGGCCGGGCCCCTGGTTTCTGAAGCTGCATGAGCTCGCCCGGCGCCATCGGCTTGCGCATCCCGGCGGGCATGCCCGGTCGCCCGGGTGCCGCCGGACGGCCGCCACCGACCGGGCTGGGGCTGGTGCTGTCGCGTCGGATCGGCTTGCCCACCAGCTCCAGCGGCGTGGCCGCGGGCCGGCCGCTGCCGGGGCCGGTGCTGGGGCGGTTGGAGGCTGCCCCGGGACGGATCGGCATAGCGGGCCGTCCGGCTGCCTGGGCCGGACGCACGGGCATCGGCGCCGGCGGCCGCTGGGGCCGGGGCGCGCCAGGGCGAGCCGTGCCGCTGGGGGGCTGTCCCGCTGCCGCTGGGCCGGGTTGGCCGGGTTGGGGGCGTCCCACCAGTTCGGGCCGGGAGCCGCCGGGCCGACCCGGTTGGCCGGGGCGGCTGGCGACCGGGCCCTCACCCCGGGGACCGCCGCCGGGCCGCGGGCCTCCCTGGGGCCCGCGGCCTTGGGGAGCGCCGCTGAGGGGCGGGCGGCTGGGAACCGGGGCTCGGGCGGCCGGAGGCTGCCGCATCGGTGCCGGCGCCGCCGCTCGGGGT
>JBKCTK010000083.1:0-9242 GCA_046319055.1 Synechococcaceae cyanobacterium | reverse complement strand
GCGCTGGGGTCGCCGCACCGGTCGGATCACCACCCTGCAGCCCGTGCCACCCGGCCGAGAGGGGGCCGTGAGCCGGGAGGTCACGGCGGCCAGCCTGCTGGGCGGGGCCCTGATGGCGACGGTGATGCTGGCCCTGGGCCTGCTGGCGGGCTGGCGGGCCTGGCTGCTGGTCAGCGCCGTGGCGCTGCTCGCCACGCTGCGGCAGAGCCTGAGCGGTGCCACGGCCCAGCGGCGGTGGGGCTGGCTGAGCAATGAGCTGGTCAACGGCCTGCAGACCGCCCTAGCCGCCTTGCTGGCGATCGCCGCGCAGTTGGCCCTAGCGGGACCACCCGGCTGAGGGTCGCGGCCCGTCGCCAGCGAAGTCGCCACGAACGGGCCGCGACCCGAGCGCCCATGGGGATTGCTGGCCCCTCTTGCTGGCGATCGCGGCGAGGCTGGCCCTGAAGGGGATCGCCCCGCCGCTGGCGGCCCTGGCGGTTGGGCTCAACCCAGCTGGAGGCTGGGCGCGGGGCCCGACCCCTGGGCCGCTCGCCGCCACGCCGTTGGCGCGGGACCCGACGCCCCCCGCCATGCCTCCGCGGCTTGGCGCAGCTGGCGCAGCAGCACCAGCACGCGGCGCCGCGCCGTGGCGGGGCTGATGCCGGCGCGACGAGCCAGCGTGGGCCAGCTGCAGCCCTCCAGCAGGCGAGCTTCCAGCAGGGCGCGCTCCGCCGGATCGAGGCGGCGCCACTGCCGCCGTAACCAGACGTGCTCGGGGTTTTCCGGGGCCGACGCCTCTGGATCCGGATCGGGGGCGACCAGGCTGGCGGGATCGGCCAGCAGCTCCAGCAGGCTGGTGGGGCGCTCCGGGTCGGCGCCGGGCCGCGGCGCGTCGAGACTGCAGGGGGTGGCAAGTTGATCAACCCGCAAGCTCTCCTCCAGCAGCTCTTGACCGCAGCCCAGGGCCGCCGCCAGCTGGGCCGGGCTGAGGCCGGGGCGATCCTGGCGCCGCCGCTGCTCCTGCAGAGCGTTGGCGCGCTGGCGCAACTCCCACAGGGGGCGGGGCACGCGCAGCAACGCGAGGCGATCGCGGATCTCCCGCTGGATGGCACCGCGGATGTAGGGCACCGCGAAGCTGCTCAGGCTGGAACCGCGACGGCCATCCCAAGCTTCGATGGCGCGGATCAGCCCCAGGCTGCCCACCTGCACCATGTCATCCAAGGGCATCCCGTCGTGATGGCGCAGTGACGCGGCCACCTTCACCACCAAGGGCAGGTTGTGCTCCACGAGTCGATTGCGCAGGCTGATGGCCTCAGGGGCCTGGCGGCAGCGGTCGTAGGCCTCCAACCAACAGCGGTTGCGGTGCCGACGTTGCGGTGGAGTGAGGTCCCTCTCCGGCGGCACGGCGCGGCGGGCAAGGCGGGGGCCGCCAGGCCCCAGCCAGGCGGTGGACGCGGCGACCGTGGCAGACGCAGCGACCGTGTTAGACGCGGCGACCGAGGTGGACACGGCGACCGTGGCGGACCCGGTCGACGGCGTGGATGAACTGGATGCTGAGGAGCCGCTGGACGCGGTGGAGGGGGTTCGGAACCGCAGCGCACTCCCTGGAGTCAGCGAAGTTGCGGCAAGGGTGTTGTAGCGCATGTGCATGCACCAACGATGGTCTGCTTACCGTGACCAGGGCGAGAATCTGGGCGTTTCACCCATGGGAGGGGATTGTGTTCACCCCATTTGGGGAGGAGAATTTGTTCGCGAGGAACAGACACGCCCTGCCGTCTCAGGCGACGGGCGTGGCCTGGACCAGCGGCTTGAGGCCAGCCCACTCCAGCAGGGCCGGCCAGCTGGCCAGGGCTTGATGGATGCGGCGATGGCCCTCGGGATTGAGATGGATGCCGTCCGGTTCGAGGCATTGCCACCAGCGGGGATCATCGAGGAAGCGATCCAGCAGCGGCAGGAACGGCACATCCGCCTCCAGGCAGGCTTCCTCCAGCAACGCCTCGTAGTGCCGCACCGCGTGGAGGCCATACCAGAGCACTTCGGCGAAGGGCATGGCCTCCTCCAGCACCGGGCTGAGCCCTAACACCAGCACCGGCGCCAACGTTTGCGCCTCGCGCAGCAGCTGTTGCAGGCCAAACAGAAAGGCCTCCGGAGCCAGCTGGGGGCGACCATCGGGCCGGCCTACCCGCGCCGTGTCATTGAGGCCCACCGACAGCAGGATGCCCTGGGGGCGCTGGCGGCGCAGCTCACCCCGGGCCGCCACCTCCTGCCCCAGCCGACTGGCCACCCGCTCCAGCCCATCGCCGCGCACGCCGAGGTTGTAGACCACCGGCCCGCCCGGCAAGCCCATCCAGTCGCGCCGCAGCCGCTCGCACCAGCCGCCCTGATCAGGGTCGCCCCAGCCGTAGGCGCCGCTATCGCCCATCACGATCAACTTGCGCGGGACCACCGCGGCCATGGGCGACTGCGCCTCAGCCAACGGCCATCTTCACCGATGGGCCGCCGTGGTCTTCACGCGGGTCGCAAACCGGCTCAGACGCGCCAGGCCATCGGCGATCGCCACCTCGGAGGCGGCGCAGGAGAGGCGAATGCAACGGTCATCGCCGAAGGCGACACCGGGCACCACCGCCAGGCCCTCCTCCTCCAGCAGGCGGCGGCAGAGGGTCAGCGAATCGAGCCCCCAGGCGCTCACATCCGGGAAGGCGTAAAAGGCCCCCTCCGGCTCCACCAGGGAGAGATCGGGGATGGCCGACAGCCCGTCGTGAAGCCGCCGCCGCCGCTGGTCAAAGCGGGCCGCCATGGCGCGAACGCAGTCGCGGGAGCCGCTGATCGCCGCCAGAGCGCCGAACTGGGCGAAGCTGCAGACATTGCTGGTGGACTGGCTCTGCAGGGCGCTGGCGGCGGCCACCACCTGCTGGGGGCCGGCCAGCCAGCCGACGCGCCAGCCGGTCATCGCCCAGCCCTTGGCAAAGCCGTTCACCACAAAGGTGCGATCGGCAAGATCCGGCGCCACCGCGGCGAAGCTGATGTGCCCATGCCCCGGAGCCACCAGGTATTCGTAGATCTCATCGCACACCACCGCCAGCTGGGGATGGCGTCGCACCACGGCGGCGATCGCTTCCAGCTCATCGCGGCGCAGCACCACGCCGGTGGGATTGGAGGGGCTGTTGAGCACCAGCAGGCGGCTGGCGGGGCTGATCGCGGCCTCCAACTGGTCGGGGTCGAGGCGGAAGCCTGTGGCGGCGGAACTGGGCAAGTGCCGCGGCGAGGCCCCAGCCAGGCGCACCATCTCCGGGTAGCTGAGCCAGTAGGGAACCGGCAGCAGCACCTCATGGCCCGGGTCGAGCAGCACCTGAAAGAGGTTGAACAGGGCTTGCTTGCCGCCGTTGGTGATCAGTACCTGCTCAAAGCGGATCGGCACGCCGTTCTCGCTGCGGAGCTTGGCGGCGATGGCCTCGCGCAGGGCCGGTTCGCCCGCCACCGGCCCGTAGCGGGTGTGGCCGGCCTCCAGGGCGTCGGCAGCGGCCTGGCGGATGAACGGCGGCGTGTCGAAGTCCGGCTCGCCGGCGCTGAGGCTGCAGATGTCTTGGCCTTCGGCGCGCAAGGCCTTGGCCCGGGCGGCGATCTCCAGGGTGAGCGAGGGCTGCAGGGCCCGGGCCCGGGCGGACAGGCTCAACGGAGCCACGGCATCAACCGGTGCAAAGGTCAGGCTGCGGGGTGAAAGGAACCCGGCAAGTGGCCCATCCTGCACCAAGGGTTCCCCCTGATCTGGGGTGAACACGACCATCGCCGCAAATGTCCAAGACTGCCCATGGCCATGGGACCGGACAGCTGGGATGGAAGACGTGGTGCAATCCGACCTGCTGGCGGCCATGGGGCTGGCGTCAGCCTCCCGGATCGAAGCTGGGCCCGGCGGCGGCGAGCCGGCGGCGATCGTCCCCGAATCGCGGCCCACTGCCACCACCCCCGGGTCGCTCCAGGCCCTGGACCAGGACCTGGCCCTGGAGCTGGACCCGGCGCTCCTGCCGCCGCGGCCAGCCGCTGCGGGCCATGCGGCCTCCCCCGCCCCGGACGAGCGGGATGCCCAGCTGCAGGCCTTAGCCCAGCGCTGCGCCGACTGCCGCCGTTGCCCGCTGGCGGCCGGGCGGCAACAGGTGGTGGTCGCCCGGGGGAACCCGGCGGCGCGGTTGATGGTGATCGGCGAGGGTCCCGGTGCCCAGGAGGACGCCAGCGGCCTGCCGTTCGTGGGCCGGGCCGGCCAGCTGCTGGACCAGATGCTGGCCAGCGTGGGGCTGGACAGCAACCGCGACGCCTACATCTGCAATGTGGTGAAGTGCCGGCCGCCGGACAACCGCAAGCCGACCCCGGCGGAGATGGCCGCTTGCCGGCCGTGGTTGGAGACCCAGCTGGGGCTGATCCAGCCGGCGGTGGTGGTTCTGGCCGGCGCCACCGCCCTGGAGGGTGCGCTGGGGGAGAAGGGAGCGATCACCAAACAGCGGGGCCAGTGGCGCTCTTGGCAGGGCCGCTGGGCGATGCCGATCTTCCATCCCTCGTACCTGCTGCGCAATCCGTCGCGCACGGAGGGATCGCCGAAGTGGCTCACCTGGCAGGACCTCAAGGCGGTGAAGCGGCGGCTGGAGGAGGAAGCGTGAGCTGGCCGTGGGGCCTCTTGCGGCCATCGCCTATCGCTCGGGGCTGACCGGGGATCGGCGGCTTGGGGCCCAGCCGCGGCGGTGCCGCCATGGCGCAGGACAGGCCTGGCTAGAGGCCCCAGCGGCGTCTGGCGGTTCCTGAGCTCAACCGTGGGCCTTGCCCCGCCCCCTCATCTCTTCCCTCTTCCCGCCCTGTTGAGCTCTTCACCAAGCGGCCAGAGCCCTGAGCTCTAAGTCCTCAGCCTGGTGGCGGATCGATCTCAGTCTTCAGACTGACGGCTGATCAAGGTGCTCCACCCAGCTCAGCACGGCCTGGGCCGTGGCAAGGGCCTGCTCGGAGTCACGGGCCTCGAACAACTCACTCGGCGGCGTGTCATCCAGCGGGTACCGGCTGGTCACGGTCATTCGGCTCAGGGCCGGCAGCGGCAGGGAAGCCATGGCGGTCACATCGAGACCCGCGGACGCCAGCATCTGGACCAACCGGCCAAGCACATGGGTGTGAGGCGGTTCGCAGCCAAGTTCCAGGATGGCTCCCTTGAGCGCCTTCTCGGCGGCTTGCGTGGCGAAGAAGCAGGCCTGGGCATGGAAGCCGTTGTCGCGGGCCAGTTGGGCCAGCGCAAGATCATTGTGTGCTTGGCGCCACCAAGCCGCAGTGCGTGCCTGGCTCATCCCCGGTTGTACACACAGAGGGCCTGGGCGTGCAAGCTGCGCCAGTGGGGGGAACGCGACTCGGCCATGGCCTGCCAGCGCTGACGATCGATGGCCAGCACGTCATCGCCCACCAGGGCGGTGCGCAGCTGATCGGCGACTTGCTCCGCCAGATCGGCGCACTCGGCTTCCACCAGCAGATCGGTATCCGATGCCCCATCCCAGTCTCCCCGGGCCCGGGATCCGAACAGCCACACCCGACAGGGCAAATCCCCCAGTGTTTGTGCAAGCCGCTGTTGCAGATCCCCGAGCCAGCGTTCCTGGCGCCGACGGCGTAACCGTTCGAGCGGGCTAAGGCCGTGGCTGTCCATGCTGACACTTTCCATAGGGGCACTTTCCATGGGGACACTTTCCATGGAGACACTTTAGGTGCTTAAGGCACAGCTGAAGGCCAGCTCAAGCCCAGATGCAGCGTTCCCATGGCAGGCCCCATGGGGTCCTCCTGGTTCACCACAGCCAAAGATTCACCACCTCAACACAGCCAATCCTGCGCTTGTGGCTGAAATCCTCGGAGAAAAGCAGGGCATCGTGGCCGCGAATCGCAGCCTCAGCGTTCAGGGTATCAACCCAGCTGAGTTGTTCGAGGATCGCCAGCTGGTGGGCAGCGAGGATCAGCTCGGCGTCGCTGCCGACCACCTCGAAGCCGCCCAGGGCCTTGAGGAGAACACTGATCTGCTGATCCGTGAGGGGTGGCTTGTGTTTGCGGCTGGGCACTGCGTGCGATTCGTTCAACACCCGCCGCCGGTGCGTTCGTGCGGGGGTTCCGGCTCAGCAAAGGGCATGATGCCGGCCATGGGCGGGAGCACTCCCCTCCTGTTGCCAGCCAGTGCTCAGATCACCCGGCAGTCGCGAGGGTCGCTCAGACGTTCACCGGCAGTTGGGCCTTGAGCGGTTCGTCCAGCAGGCGTGCCATGCCGCTCGGATCCTGGATGTCCAGGCAGAGCAGGGTGGGGCCGATGAATTCCAGGGTGTAGCCGTCGCCTTCCACCACCAGGTCTGGAATCCCGCGCAGCGTGGGATGGCGGAACAGGATCGCGCCGGTCTCCGGATCGACCAGGCGCTCCATCGCCTTGAGCTGGATGGTCAGCTGCTGGGAGACATCCACCGGCCACCTCCAAAACGACTCCTCACCGTGCGCTCATCCGTTGGATAGGTCGTCACGACAGCTCCATCCTCCCTCAGGATCACGATCCAGGGCGCTTCTCCCAGTGGATCACCAGGCCGCGGGCCCCTGTGCTGACATCCAAGAAGGGTTCAGCCGCCGCAAACGCGGACCGCCAGCTCTCCAGCCTTGCATCGGTGATGCCGTAGGCCACGAGTTTGTCGGCAGCGTGGCGGGTGAGCTGCAGGATGCGGCAACCCTGGAGGACTCCCCCATTCTCCGCTGACAGGACCATGCCGCCCCCCGGCTCACCAGCCCCCATGGCCCGGCTGGAGAGGGAGCTGCGCGATCCGGCTCGGAATCGTCTGGGCCTATTAGAGCGTTGGCTCGGTTGTGGGAGGGGGATGGGAACCCACCTGAGATCTGAGTCGCGCGAGTCCTTCGAGGGACTTCAGGCATGCCAGCCCCCGCCCCCCAAGACGCTGTGGTCCGCTCTGGCTGGCTGCTGCGCGCGTCCAAAGAAGGGGCGAGGGAAGCGGCCAGGTGAGAGTCAGCGCTGCGAGCGGCGGCGGTGTGAGTTCCGCGTGGGCGGCCAGCATCCGATTCAAAGGTTCGCGGTGGGGCAGGGGGGCGTCGACACCAGCACCCAGGCCAAAAGCCGCCGCGGTGTCTGCACTCCAAGGTTGCGACCTGTCTCCCGCCTGCGCTTCAGTCCTGATGCGTGATACCGGTCAGCCGTTCCTGTCGCCAGGTGCTGCCGCTCACCCCAGCGCCCGCAGCTCCGCCACCAGGGCCTCGACTGGCTCGCGCAGGGCCGTGAGCAGGGGCTGCTCGGTCTTGCCCTGCAGCAGGAAGAAGGCCATGGGTTCGCGCACATCCACCACCCAGTAATTGGCGATCCCGGCCTGCTGATAAAGCCTCAGTTTGGTGTCAAGCTCGTAAGCGAGGCTGGCATCAGCCACCTCGATCACCAACAGCGTGTCCGCAGCGGTGGGGTGGGCGTCCAGCCAGGCATCAGCGCGGGCCGTCACCACCGCCAGGTCGGGCTCCGGTTCCTGATGCTCCCCCAGATCCAGCGGGGCCTCGATGCGCAGTTCATAGCCGCAGCCCACCAGCAGGGGAGTGAGGGTTCGCGCCAACCGGTGCACCACCGCCGTGTGCCGGCTTCCCTTGGCGAGTACCTCCAGCACCTCCCCGTCGATGAGTTCCAGCCGCCGCTCCGGCAGCAGCTCGCAGAGGCGGTGGAATTCCGCCACCGTGAAACGGGCATGGGGCCGGCTGGCGGTGCTGGATGCCATGGGCGCACGGAGGCTGCTGGGCCACCGGGCCAGCCTAGGGAGATAGGGCCGTTGGCCTGGCAACCCCGGCAGCATGGAGCGATTCCCCGCAAGCCCCATGGACCCTTGGCCTGGTGCTGCGCAAGAGATGGGCCGCTTAAAATTGCAGAGCTGTGATTTGCAAGACGGTTATTTGCAACACGGTGATTTGCAAGACGGTTATTTGCAAGACGGTGATTGTGGACGATGAGCATTGCCACCCGCCCAGCCAGCACCCCCACGGCTTTCGATGCCTTGGCGCCCCTGCGGTTGCCGCCGGATCTGCGACTCTCTCCGGAGCAGTTTGAACGGGTCTGTGCCGAAAACCGTGATGCGGTGCTGGAGCTCACCGCCGATGGCCGTCTGATTCCGAGGCCACCAACGGGAAGCGAAACCGGAGCCCGCAAGGCGCGTCTCGCAATGCGATTGCTTCTCTGGGCCGATCAGCAGGTGGGCTGGAAAGTCTTTGGGTGTTCCAGCGGCTTCCGCCTGCCGGATGGATCCGTGCTCAGTCCTGACGCCTCCCTTGTGCGTTTGGACCGTTGGCAGGCCCTTGGCTCGGCCGCGCGGCGCGGATTTGCACCCCTTTGCCCGGATCTGGTGGTGGAGTTGGCAAGCACCAGAGGCGCAATCACCAGAGGCGCAAGCCCCAGCGATGAAGAACCGCGCGGCGTGAACGCCTTGCGCCGCAAGATGGCCGCCTATCAGGCCAATGGAGCCCGCCTGGGCTGGTTGATCTTGCCCGAGCGGCGCTCGGTGGAGCAGTGGCCAGCCCAGGGGCCCTCCACACGCCTGGAGAACGCCACCGTGCTCGAAGCGGGACCCGCGTTTCCAGGGTTGACCCTGGACCTCAGCGAGATCTGGGCGGACGGCGACGGTTGATGGAATTGCCGTGCCCGGCTGGCTGGTGGTGGGTTTTGCGGAGCCATCCCCACAACCCGAGGATGGGCTGGGTTGGTGCATCCTCCGCCTCCGCCTGGTCACTCAGCCGCTGGAGGTAGGCGGGATCTGGACGTGCCGGCCCTGATCCCCGCGACGGGCTCGGCTTGGACCCGGGAAACCGCAGGCGTTGCCAACCCCGCTGGAGCTCCTCCAGGAACGAATGACGGCTGCAGCGCCGCTGGGCCAGGCCGGCGAAGCCGAGGGCCAGGGCCAGGCTGGCAAAGGCATTGCGCAGGATCTCCGGCAGCAGGAGCCAGGGATTGGCGGTGGGCAGCTGCCGCCGCTGGCGCTCCACCTGGGCGGCGGCCTGATCGAGCCGGCTGCGCCCTTCAGCCCGCAGGGCGGGCCGGGGCCGGGCTGGGGCCTGGGCCTCGAGCACGGGGCCGCCGGCGCCGATCAGGCGCTGGCGCAACTCCGGGCCGCTGCTGGCGCTGGCCACCACTTGGCGCAGGGCTTGGAGGTTGGCGGTGGCGCGGGCGATCAGGGAGGCCTGGCTGCCGGCGCGCTGCTGTTGCTCACTGATGGCGGCCCAGGAGAGCAGGGGGA
>JBKCTK010000082.1:0-5762 GCA_046319055.1 Synechococcaceae cyanobacterium | reverse complement strand
CGGGAGATCAGCCCGGGCGACCAAAGAAACGAGAGCAGCGAGGCGAGGAGGGGATAAAGCGGCACCAGCCAGGCTGTCTGGGCAGGTAGCAGGGTCATAGATGAGGGTGGGAGCGAAGCCAGAGCCTCCGCGGACCTGGATGAGCGAGTCAAGTTAGTGGGATCAGCCCTGGTGTTGGGGCCTCTTGGCAGGGTCTGTTGCGGATGGTCGCGGCAAGATCGTCTTATCCCGCCGCTTGCGCCGCCAAAGCGCCCCAAACCCCACCTGTCGCCCCGGCCTGAAGCTCACCTGCCACGGTTTCCAACCTCGGGCGCTACCGGATGGCCTGGTCAGGGGGAAAGGTTCAGCATGATCCTTGCCGGTGCGCCGCTGGCGGATACTGGATCCCTAGAGACCCTGTTCGCTTTGCCCTGCTCCCGGTGCGGCTGTCGCGTGGTTTCCAAGCTTGGCCGCGGCAAAGGGATGTTGATCTGCGCCGATTGCGGTCATCCCCAGGCGCGCATGGTGGATCCGGCCAGGCGGCGCAACACAGCCCTCGCTGCCTTCTCCCTGATCGGCATCTTCATGGTGGGCACCAGCGTACTGATGCTGGATTCGATCCACGACAGCCTGCGACAGGGCGAACCCCCCGCGGAGTCCTCTGCAGCGGAGCGCTCGGAAGCCGAATGACCCTGGTGCCCCTCCCCCAGCACTGCGTTCACGGCTGCCAGATCCAACCTTGAGGCTTTGGATCACGCGGCAGGGACCGCCCCATTTCGGGCTCGAGCCCCTGCACCACGGGCGCGGCGGCCTTGGGCAACTGGAGCGGGACGGGGTCAGCGTCGGCGTTGCCACAGCCACGCCATACTCCAGCCCAGCGGGACGAGCAGCAACAGCGGCAGCAGGCCCGAGGAGATTCGGGCCAGCAGGGTGTTGACCTGAGCGAAGGCGGACCCCAGGGCCAGGCCCGCCAAGGTGAGCGCCAGCACCCAGAGACCGGTGCCCGCTGTGGTCCAGAGCAGAAAGGTGAATGCGGGCATCAGCTCGAATCCCGCCGGCAGGGACACAAACGGGCGAAGGCCGGGGATCAGGCGCCCCCAAAACACCACCAGCACGCCATGGCGATCAAACCAGCGACGGCTGCGGGGCAGCAGGCTGGGGGGGATGCCAAGCCAGCGGCCCCGGTTCAGCAGCCAGCCCTGCAGGCGATCCTCATCGATCCAGCGACCGACGCCGTACCAAAACGAGGCACCGATCACGCTGCCCAGGAGGCCGGCGACCAGCACGGGCAGAAGTTCCAGCTTGCCCTGCTGAACCAAAAATCCCCCCAGGGGCATGATCAGCTCTGAGGGGAGGGGCGGGAACAGGTTTTCGAGCAGCATGGCGCTGGCGATCGCCACATAGGCGAGGGCCGGCGAAATCTCGCTGGCCGCATTGACCAGGTCCACCACATCGTGGGCCAGATGCTCAGCAATTAGCACGGGCTTTGAGGCGGAACTGGCGGATAATTTTCTCAACTTCGAGGTAAAGGAAGAAGAGCATGCTAAAGCCAACGCAGATCAACAGTTCAGTGGAATTTAGCGCTTGGGTTCCAAAGAATTTAGCCAACACTGGAATGTAGAGCAAGGCCAGCTGCAATGCCGTGGTGAGCAGCACAGCCCAGAGCAGCCAGGGATTGGTGAAAGCTGGAACTTGAATCAACGGCAGATCGCTGCGGGCGGAGACTGCATGACCCATCTGGGCGAGGCAAAGGGTGGTGAACACCATCGTTTTCCAAATCCCCTCTCGCGGATCGGTTTTGGCGACCCAAACCATCATCAGGATTGTGATGAACGCAAACACCACGCCAACCCTGATGATGTAAGAGCCAATGCCGCGGGCAAAGATCGATTCGCCTGGCCTGGCGGGAGGGCGCTGCATCAGGCCTTCCTCGCCGGGCTCCAGGGCCAAGGCCAGGGCAGGAACCCCATCGGTGACGAGATTCATCCAGAGAATTTGCAGTGGCGTCAGCGGCACGCCAGTGAGCCCGAGCAGCGGGGCCGCCGCAATGGTGATCAGTTCACCCACATTACTGCCGAGGATATACTTCACAAAGCGGCGGATATTGGCATAAACGAGCCTACCTTCTTCCACCGCATTCACGATCGTGGCAAAATTGTCATCGAGCAGAACCATGTCGGCGGCTTCCTTGCTGACCTCGGTGCCGGTGATGCCCATAGCCACACCGATGTGGGCCTGCTTCAGGGCCGGGGCATCATTGACGCCATCGCCCGTCATCGCCACGACCTGACCATTGGCCTGTAAGGCCTTGACGATGCGCAGCTTCTGCTCTGGCGGCACCCGCGCGTAGACATTGCAGTGGGCGACGGCCTGGCGCAGCTGGTTGTCGTCGAACCGTTCCAGATCCCGGCCCAGCACCACCTGACCATCGGGCTCGCTGAGCCCAATCGTGCAGCCGATGGCCCGGGCGGTGAGCGGATGGTCGCCGGTGATCATCACCGGGCGGATGCCAGCTTCGCGGCAGGTGGCCACCGCCTGGGTCACCTCGGGCCTGGCGGGATCGAGCTGGGCCATCAGCCCCAACAACACCTGCCCCTCCAACTCCAGCTCCGGGCTGGGATGGTTCGGGGCGCAGGCGAACGCCAACACCCGCAGGCCCGCGGCGGCCAGCTGGCGGGCCTGATCCAGCCACCAATCCCGCTGCAGGGAGTCCATGGCCACCACGCCGGAGCCATCGATCCAACGGTCACAGCTGGCGATGATCACCTCGGGAGCACCCTTGCTGATCAGCAGCCGATGGGAGCCGGCGGCAAGGGGGGCCAGAGGCGCTTGCAGTTCCCCGTGGGGGTCGTCAATCCAAACGGCCATGAGTTGGCGTTCGGAGCTGAAGGGGATCTCGGCGGCCCGCAAAAAATGGCTGCGCAGCTCAAAATCGTCGATCCCCGCCTTCTCGGCCACCACCGATAGGGCTCCCTCGGTGGGATCTCCCAACACCTCCCAACGCCCTTGGGCATCCTGTTTGAGTTCGGCATCGCTGCAGAGCACGCCAGCGCGCAGCAAGAGCTCAAAAACACCGGATGGGCAGCCGTTGCTGGCCCCTAAAGGAGCGTCGAGGGCCGTTTCAGAGAAGCTGCCGATCGGTTCATAACCCTGGCCGTCCACGTCGATGCGGAGGGTGCCCACCCGCAACTGCTGCACCACCTGGCGGTTCTGGGTGAGGGTTCCGGTCTTGTCGGAGCAGATCACGGTGACCGACCCGAGCCCCTCCACCGCTGGCAGCCGGCGGATCAGGGCCGCCCGGCGCACCATGCGCTGGGTGCCGATGGCCAGGGTGACGGTGATCACCGCCGGCAAGCCCTCCGGCACGATCGCCACCGCCATCGAGAGCGATACTTCCAGCAGATTGAGCGGGTCTTGCTTCAGCCAGAGACCCAGCAGCACCACCGCCGCCACCAGGCCCAAGGCGCTGCTCACCAGCACCTTGGCCAGCCCGTCGAGGCGCTGCTGCAGCGGCGTTTCCTCGCCGCCTGCGGTGTTGATCAGCTCGGCGATCTGCCCCAGCTCCGTGGCCATGCCGGTGGAGGTGACCAGGGCCACGCCGCGGCCCCGCACCACCTCGGTGCCCTGGAAGAGGCAGTTCTGGCGCTCCAGCACGGGGGTGCTGGCCTCCAGCACCATGTCGGCCCGCTTGAACACCGCTTCGGCTTCGCCCGTAAGCGCGGCTTCCCGCACGCCGAGATCGGCCATTTCGATCAGGCGCGCGTCAGCGGGCACCCGGTCTCCGGATTCGAGGCGGATCACATCCCCCGGCACAAGCTGCTCGCTGGGCAGTCGCTGCCACTGGCCGTCGCGGCGCACCTGCACCAGGGGCTGGGCCATGTCGCGCAGGGCCAGCAGAGCTTGTTGGGCACGGCTTTCCTGGAGATAGCCGAGCAGACCGTTGAGCACCACGATCACCAGGATCGCGATGGCGTCTTTGGGGAACTCCTGCTGATGCAGCGAGACCAGTGCGGAGACGAGCGCCACCGCCAGCAGCATGATCAACATCACATTGCTGAATTGATCCCAAAGGATCTGCAACGTGCTGCGCCCTTCGCTGATTTGCAGCCGATTCGGGCCCACATCCGCCAGCCGTTGGGCAGCGCCCGCGCTGCTTAGACCGTTGCGGTCAGCCGCCAGCTGGTCGAGACAGGCGGAGGGTTCGAGGGAGTGCCAGGGTGTTGGCGTGCCGGATGCGGTCATGCCCGGGGGCGATAGTGCGGTGGACAGTAACGAAGCTGCTGGCGAACAGGGGCGGTTCTAGGGTTTCACGGCCTGCGAAGCCCCACTGCCGGCATGCGCCAGACCGATTTCAGTGGGTTTCGCCGGATGTTGATCGGCACCCCGCTGCCCACCAGCGCCCATCACGAGGAGCGCTACTCCAACGCCGAAGCCCTGGCGATCCTCAGCTCCGACGCCCTCTCGTCGGTGGCCTACGCCACCCAGGAGATCGTCCTGGTGCTCGGCCTGGCCGGAGCCGCCGCCCTGCCCTTCACCCTGCCGATCACCGGCCTGATCGTGGGGTTGATGCTGATCGTGGCCACGAGCTACCGGCAAACGATCAAGGCCTATCCCCACGGCGGCGGCTCCTATCGGGTGTCGCAGGAGAACCTCAGTCCGCTCACCGGTCTGGTGGCCGGTGCCTCGCTCTCGATCGACTACGTGCTCACCGTGGCGGTGAGCGTGGCGGCCGGCATCGCCGCCCTCACCTCCTATTTCCCGGTCTTGGATCAGCAGCGGGTGCTGCTCTGCTTGGTGGCGGTGGGGCTGGTGATGGTGGCCAACCTGCGGGGGGTGAGCTCCAGCGCCAAGTTGCTCAGCCTGCCCACCTACCTCTTCATGGGCATGGTGGTGACCCTGTTGGTGGCTGGTGCGGTGAAGACCGGCCTGGGGCAGCTGCCGAGCCTGCCGATCGCCGAGCAGCAGCACCTGCTGGAGGAAGCCCATGCCCGCCACGGCCTGACGGTGATCGGCCCGTTGCTGCTGATGCGGGCCTTCAGCTCCGGTTGCGCCGCCCTCACGGGCATCGAGGCGATCAGCGATAGCGTCGCCGCCTTCCGACCGGTGGAATGGCGCAACGCCAGGCGGGTGTTGGCGGTGATGGTGACCATGCTGGCGGTGATGTTCAGCGGCATCAGCGCCCTGGCCCACCAAAGCGGTGTGGTGTATGTGGAAAACGGCCCGACCCTGCTGTATCAATTAGGGGGAAGGATTTTCGGCGACGGCCCCCTGCTGGCGCTGTTGCAGCTCGCCACCTTGCTGATCCTGCTGCTGGCGGCCAACACGGCCTATGCCGACTTCCCTCGGCTGGCGGCCTTCCTGGCGCGGGATGGCTTCCTCCCCCGTCAGCTGGCCTCCCTGGGCGATCGGTTGGTGTTCAGCAATGGCATCTATGCGCTGAGCGGTTTTGCGGCCCTGCTGCTGATTGTGTTTCAGGGCAGCGTCAGCCAATTGATTCCTCTGTATGCGGTGGGGGTGTTTCTGAGCTTCACCCTCTCGCAAACGGGAATGGTGGTGCATTGGTGGAAGGAGCGCGGACGAAGCTGGCACGGCAAGGCCCTGGTGAACGGTCTGGGGGCCGTGATCACCGCTGTGGTGACGGTGGTGTTGCTGTGGAGCAAGTTCACCCATGGCGCCTGGTTGGTGGTGCTCGCCATTCCGATCCTGGTGGCGATCTTTCTGCGCATTCGCATCCACTACAACCACGTGGCTCGGCGATTGCACATGGAAAAAGGCGTGCGCTT
>JBKCTK010000081.1:0-1785 GCA_046319055.1 Synechococcaceae cyanobacterium | reverse complement strand
CCCAGTGCTGATCAGGTTTCTAGTAGCGAGGTGGCTCACTTTTCGTGTCGCCGCCCCCAGGTTGTCGCCGGCGACAACCTGGGGGCCATCACCGGCCAACTTGGTTGTCGCGAAACGGCCAAGGGGGTTGACGCGGGACAGCGGCCAGCCCAGCTCTCACCGAGGGGTGACCGTGGAGTCAACGTAAAGTGAGGTGGTTGCCCTTTTAGGGACAGGTTGGGCCCGCCGCTGGCGATTCAGCTGCTGGGCTGGTGCTGCCGATCCCCCAGCCTTGGCACATCCCCCAGCATCGCAACTTCGCTGGCCACGCCGAGCGAGGGCGCAAGCTGATCAAGAGCTAAAGCTTGAGCAAGAGCTAGAGCAAGAGCGAACCGATCAACAAGAAACCCAGCCTTCCCTGCGCCTGCTGCGCCACCCTTGCGGGTGTTGCCCCGCGGGCGATGAAACTGTGGCCGCGCGGGCGATGGGAGAGGGGGAGACCGGCAAGGCAGGAAGCGCAAAAAAATCGAGGCGCCTACGGCGCCTTCCCGCAACAGCCAAGTGTAAAGAAGTAAAGAGTTTAAGGGTAAAGAAGTTAATCCTGGGGGAGGCAACAAACGCGGAACCCAACACGACCGTTGCGGTCGCCCGGATGGCGGTTGCCGCGGAAGGCCGAGCGGCAGCCCCTGGGGTAGTGGTCCCAAGACCCACCGCGCAGCAGCCTTGGTGCATCTTCAGCAGCAGCAGGAATCAGCCAGGGTTGATCATCGCCAGGAGCAAAGTCGTAGCTGTCATGCCAATGATCAGCGCACCACTCCCACACATTGCCGTGCAGATCGTGCAGGCCCCAGGCATTGGCTGGGAAGCTGGCCACGTCCGTGGTCTGCTTGCGATAAGCGCCCTTGGGTCCGTCACCATAGTTGTAGTTGCCGTCATAGTTGGCCAGCTCCGGCGTGAGTGTGGCTCCAACATGAAACGGCGTGGTGCTACCGGCGCGGCAGGCGTATTCCCACTGCGCTTCACTGGGCAAGGTATACGTGCGGCCCGTGCGCTGGCTCAGGCGGCGGCAAAACTCCATCGCCTCCCACCAGCTCACACGCTCCACGGGTCGTTGATCATTCCGCAGCGCATCGCCCTGCGGATCGCCCTTGAAGTGGGAGGGATCAGGATCCAATTCCAGCTGCCAAGCAGGGCCTCCTGCCGCCGGCATCCACTGGGCCACGAGGCGCCACTGGGCCTGGGTGATCGGTGTCTGCGCCAGGAAGAAGGCGCCCAGATGCACGTCATGCTGGGGACCTTCCCGGTCCAGGCGCATCGGCTCGTTGGATGGGGATCCCATCAGGAACGAACCGGCCGGGATCTGCACCATGGTGAGGGCCACGCCCTGGCCCAGCTCCTCCCGGTAACCCTCCACCTCCAAGCGGCGGCGCTCCATCCGCCAGCGGCCGTTCTCTTGGTGCAACCGGCAAGTGGTGGTGGAGAAGCGCTGCAGCGGCACGGGGACGCCAGGGGCCGTGGGCGTCGCGGGTTGTGATGGGGCGGGCTGTGATGGAGCAGAAGCTGGTTTGGCGGGAGCTGGTGGGGGCGTAGCTGGGCGGCTGGCGAGCGCCTTCTGGATGGCCCGGCCGATCGTCTGCAGCGCCTCCTCCTGTTCCACAGCGTTCCTGGCCGCCAATGGCCGCTGGGGAGACAGCACGGCCTGATACGCCTGGATCGGTGTGACCTCCACCAGGCTGGGCCGCAGCGGCACCCAGAGGATGCTCAGGCCTTCCGCCTCCGCCGCCTCCAGCAGCGGCGGCAGTTCGT
>JBKCTK010000080.1:0-4358 GCA_046319055.1 Synechococcaceae cyanobacterium | reverse complement strand
GTTGCAACGCACCCTCCCCGAAGGGGTGACCATCAGCCAAGACGGAAGCACCATCACCGTCGCTCCAGCCGACGGCAGCCGCCGGGCCCGCGAGCGCCACGGGCTCAGCCGCACGCTTGTAGCCAACATGATCGAAGGGGTTAGCCAAGGCTTCACCCGCAAGCTAGAGATCGTTGGGGTCGGCTACCGAGCCCAGGTTCAGGGCCGCAAGCTGGTCGTCAGTGCCGGTTACAGCCACCCGGTGGAGATGGTGCCCCCCGAAGGCGTCAACTTTGCTGTGGAGAACAACACCACCGTGCTCGTCACCGGTGCCGACAAGGAAATGGTCGGCAATGAGGCCGCCAAGGTGCGCGCCATCCGCCCACCGGAGCCCTACAAGGGCAAGGGGATCAAATACGAAGGGGAGCGGATCCTGCGCAAGGTCGGCAAGACCGGCAAGAAATGATGGTTCCCATCGCCCGTACGTACTGATCCGCCATGTCCACCCTCTCCCGCAAGCAGCAGACCCAGAAGCGTCATCGCCGTCTGCGTCGCAACCTCTCCGGCACGGCCGACCGTCCCCGGCTCGCCGTGTTCCGCTCCAACAACCACATTTACGCCCAGGTCATCGACGACGACGCTCAGAGCACACTCTGCTCAGCCTCCACGCTCGACAAAGACCTGCGCGTCAGCCTCAGCACCGGAGCCACCTGTGAGGCCTCCGTGGCCGTCGGGGCCCTGGTTGCCCAACGCGCCCTGGCCAAGGGCATTCAGCAGGTGGTCTTCGATCGCGGCGGCAACCTGTACCACGGTCGGGTGAAGGCCCTGGCCGATGCCGCCCGGGAAGCGGGCCTTCAGTTCTGATCCTGCCCACCATGACCGAATCCAACGACCAGATCCAGTCCAACGACATCCCTGCAGCGGCGGATGTTCCCGCGGCCGCGGATGGGCAACAGGAACGCCGCGGTGGCCGCGGCGAAGGCAAGGGCGAGCGACGCGGTGGTCGCCGGGGCGGTGAACGTCGCGGCGGTCAGGAGCGCGACTCCGAATGGCAGGAGCGGGTGGTTCAGATCCGCCGCGTCTCCAAGACCGTGAAGGGCGGCAAGAAGATGAGCTTCCGGGCCATCGTCGTCGTCGGTAATGAGCGGGGCCAGGTGGGCGTGGGCGTCGGCAAGGCTGGTGATGTGATCGGTGCCGTGCGCAAGGGCGTGGCCGATGGCAAGAAGCACCTGGTCAAGGTGCCTCTCACCCGCTTCAACTCGATCCCCACCGAGAGCAATGGCCGCGATGGTGCCGCCAGCGTGCTGATCCGACCAGCGGCCCCTGGTACCGGGGTGATCGCGGGCGGCTCGATCCGCACCGTGCTGGAACTGGCCGGTATCAAGAACGTCCTAGCCAAGCGACTAGGCTCCAAGACCCCACTCAACAACGCTCGCGCTGCAATGGTGGCCCTTTCCGCCCTGCGCACCCATAAGGAGACCGCCAAGGAGCGTGGCATCTCCCTTGAGCAGATCTATTCCTGAGGCGTCCATGTCTTTCCAGCTCAACTCTTTGAAGCCCCAGGCCGGGGCTCGCCGCCGCAAACTGCGCAAGGGCCGTGGCATTGCCGCCGGCCAAGGAGCCAGTTGCGGCTTTGGCATGCGCGGTCAGAAGTCCCGTTCGGGTCGCCCCACCCGACCCGGCTTCGAGGGTGGCCAAATGCCGCTCTACCGCCGCATTCCCAAGCTCAAGCACTTCCCTCTGGTGGCCCCCCGCCAGTTCGCCATCGTCAACGTTGGCGATCTGGCCAAACTCAAGGCCAATTCCAGTGTCGATGCTGAGTCGCTTGTGGCAGAGGGCGTGCTCACCGAGGTCAAGGCCCCGCTCAAGGTGCTGGGCGACGGCGAGCTGACGATCAAACTCAGCGTGCGCGCTGCCGCGTTCAGCGCCGCCGCCCGAGCCAAGATCGAAGCCGCTGGTGGCAGCTGCGAGCTGCTCGGCTGAGCCTCGCATTCCAGCGCTACGGTCCCTTCCAGACCTCCATGGCCCCCAAGCCTGGAGGTCGCTCCAGGCTGAGTGCCGCTCCCTATCTCTCTCCACCTTCGCCATGGTCGTCAGCCGGGGGCGCAACCCAAGCGCCGCTGAAATTCTCAGCCAGCTGTTCCAGTCCAAGGGGCTCCGCGATCGGGTGCTCACAACTCTGGGGCTTTTATTACTGGTACGGCTGGGGATCTATATCCCTGTGCCAGGGATCGACCGGACTGCTTTTCAGCAGTTTATCCAACGTGGCGGTGAGCTAATTGGCTTCCTCGACATCTTCACTGGTGGCGGCATCTCCACCCTAGGTGTGTTCGGCCTAGGCATCCTTCCGTTTATCAATGCATCGATCATCCTGCAACTGCTGACGGCCGCAGTCCCCCAGCTGGAGGATCTGCAGAAGAACGAAGGCGAGGCTGGACGCCGCAAGATTGCCCAAATCACTCGCTATGTCGCTCTGGTTTGGGGCATTTTGCAGAGTTTCGTGTTCGCCATGATTCTGCGGCAATATGCCCTTCCGGGCTTGCCCGAGTGGGAGTTCGTGTTGCAAACCAGTCTGGCCTTGGCAACAGGGTCGATGGTGGTGATGTGGATTAGTGAGGTGATCACCGAGCGCGGCATTGGCCAGGGCGCTTCGCTGGTGATCTTTATCAACATCGTGGCCACTCTCCCCAAAGCCCTCGGCAGCACGATCGAGTTGGCCCAGAGTGGCGATCGCAGCACCGTGGCCGGCATTGTGATGCTGGTTCTGGTGTTCTTGGGCACGATCGTGGGCATCATTTTTCTGCAGGAAGGCAGCCGCCGGATCCCGATTTTGAGTGCCAAACGCCAGGTGGGTGGGGCTGGCCTGCTGAGCGCCCGCCAAAGTTATTTACCGCTGAAGCTGAATGCCGGTGGCGTGATGCCAATCATTTTCGCCTCTGCGGTGGTTTTTCTGCCGCTCACAATCGCAAACCTCACCAAAAGCCCTTGGTTAATCCGCCTGGCGGGCTATCTCAACCCCAACAGCAGCACTCCCTGGCTTTACGAGATTGTCTACTTTGCGTTGATCTGCGGCTTTGCGTTTTTCTATGCTTCGCTAACGGTCAACCCAATCGACATCGCCACCAACCTCAAACGGAACGGTGTCGCCATCCCGGGAGTCCGTCCGGGCTCCGCCACGGCTGCCTATCTCACCTCGGTGCAGAACCGTCTCACCTTGCTCGGAGGCCTCTTCCTTGGGGCCGTGGCGATCATCCCCTCCGCCGTCGAGGGAGCCACCCAGGTGCGCACCTTCCAGGGTCTTGGAGCCACGTCGTTGCTGATCCTCGTGGGTGTCGCCATCGACACGGCTAAGCAGGTTCAGACCTACGTGATCTCCCAGCGCTACGAAGGCATGGTGCGTCAGTGAGCCACGAGAGGGTCCCACCGTGGGCACCAGCCATCCTCAGCGGACTGTTGGTCGCCATCGATGTTCTAACTCCAGCAGCGGCCCACGCTGTAAGCCGTGATCCAGCCACGAAACCATTGTTCAACATCTCTTTCCCACTGCCCTGAGCCATGAAGCAACGCCTTCTCTTTCTGGGACCGCCTGGGGCCGGCAAGGGCACCCAGGCCGAAAGGCTCGCCGCCCAGCATGGTCTGATGCACCTCTCCACCGGAGACCTATTGCGGGCGGAGGTGCGGGCGGGCTCCCCCCTCGGCAAGGAGGCAGAAGCGGTGATGGCCCGCGGTGAGCTCGTGAGCGATGCCTTGGTGCTAGCCATTGTGCGCGAGCGACGGTTGCAGCACCCTGGCGGCTGGCTGCGTGATGGGTTTCCGCGAAACCTTGAGCAAGCGGAGGCCCTTGATCAGTTGCTGGCTGAGCTCGGGCAAGGCATCGAGGCCGCGGTGCTCCTCGAACTGGAGGATGCCCTGCTGGTCCAGCGGATGCTGGGCCGGGGTCGGGCGGATGATGACGAAACCGTGATCCGCAACCGTCTTGAGGTCTATCAGGCGCAGACAGCGCCACTCGTGGCCCATTACGACAAGCGGGGCCTGCTGCATCGCATCGATGCCGCGGGTGAGATCGAGGCGATCACAGCCCGCATCGAAGCCACCTTGCTTGACTGATGTGATACTGTGACTGTTTGCCCAATCAGGAGACCACAACGCCGATGAAGGTGCGTGCCTCTGTCAAAAAAATGTGTGACAAGTGCCGGGTGATCCGTCGCCACGGCCGCGTGATGGTGATTTGCGTCACCCCCAAACACAAACAGCGCCAGGGTTGAAACCCGGCCATTCTTCAACCAATCCGCGTGGCCACAGCCTGAGCTGAGCCCCGTGTGCCGATGGCCCCTTCAAGCGGCGCTTCGGCTTTCTCCTCCCTTCTGCATCGTTAACCA
>JBKCTK010000079.1:0-1242 GCA_046319055.1 Synechococcaceae cyanobacterium | reverse complement strand
CACCTTGTCGCCATGCGGGGCCACCTCCAGCGCGATCTTCAGGCCGTTGTGGTGCACCTCCGCCACCAGCGGCACCGGCTGGTAGCTGTCTTGCAGACGCTTGCGGATCTCGCCCATCGCCTTGGCATGGGCCAGCGACGGCACCGTGACCCGCACGATCTCGCAACCCGCCTCATGCAGACGGCGGATGCCGGCGCTGGCGCCTTCGATGTCGAGGGTGTCCTCATTGATCATCGACTGCACCACCACCGGGTGGTTGCTGCCGATCCAGATATCGCCCACGCGCACACTGCGGGTGGGGCGGCGGTGGATCTGGGTGTCGTAGCGGCGGTCGCTGGCCTGGCCCGGCGGGGCGGCGGCGTTTGCGGGATCGGTGGCGGCGGCGCCTGCGGGGGCCGAATCGGCGGCGGTGCGGGACGGGGCGGCGGTCATCGCAGGACTGGGGGCGCGTGGTGAGTGGCGCGTGTTCAGAGCCTGTCACAGCAACCTCGCCACTGGCGACGCGGGCCGAAAGCCGCCGGTCCGCCTCATGGCAGGGCCGGCTGAAGATCGGTGGTGGCGAAGTCGCCGCCCTTGAACAGCAACGCTGCCCCAAGGGCTCTCGCCAGGCCGTCGCTATCCCCGTCCCCCAGGTTGAGGGCGGCCCGATGCTAGTCACGAGCTGCGCCAGCGCCGGATCGGCCTTAACGGCCCCGTTGCTCAATGCCCAGGCTCCAGGCCGGCCCTTGCCAGCCCTGAGGGCCGAGGTGAGCAGCTTGCTCGATCAGGCCGCCGCCGAGGTGGCCAACCCGCGCCGGGCGTTGCCCTCCGTCGACCCCAGGCAGACGCTGCCGAGATCCTGTGCCAGGCCTTCGCCAGCCTCACCCCGTTCTTAGTCCTCGACTAAGCTAAGGCCCATGGCTGGGTGATCGAAATGGCAGCGAATCCTCCTGGTTCACCGGTAGGCCAGCGGCGCATCGTCAATGTCCACCAGGCCAAGACCCATCTCGCGCGCCTGATCGATGCCGCCCATGGCGGCGAAACGATCCTGCTGGCCAGGCCGGCAAACCCTGGGCTCGCCTGATGCCGCTGGAACCCGAGGCGCCCCGGCGGGTGGCGGGACGCCTGCGCCACCTTGGCCCCCTCAGCGATCCCGAAGCCCTGCTGGAGCCGATCACGGCAGACGAGCTGGCGGATTGGGAGACAGCTCCCCTGATGCCGCTGGGAAGCCCCCCGGCAGAAGCGGAATGAACGGCTACCTGC
>JBKCTK010000078.1:0-22780 GCA_046319055.1 Synechococcaceae cyanobacterium | reverse complement strand
TTGCCTCCATGGCGACCTTGGCCTTGAACTCTGGGCTGTGGGTACGGCGCTTGTTCATCGGTGGATGGCCCCTTTCAGGGGCGGTGCCCCGCCTCAGAGGTTAACGATCGGAGCTGTCCAGAAAAGCCGGACCACCACAGTCGTTGATGGCACAACAGGGCTGATTTAGGGTTATGGATGTTGGAGAAGGGCGATCTGTCCAAGCCACGGCAGGAGGAGGTCGCACCCGAAGGGTTTCTTTCCCGACAAGGCTTGCTAGGAATGGATTCGGTCCCAGGGCTTTGTAGTGGTCATGGAATCATGACCAGGAACAGCTTCTCGCGGAGGAGATCGATTTGGCCACCAGTGGCCTGGGAGGTCTGCCCTGCGTTGCTGATCAGAAATGAGCCGTAAATCCCTGTATCCAAAAGGCATGAATGCTCCTCGCCGCTGAATCGTGAAGCGAGGAGTGCTGCACAGCATGCCAGTCATCTTGCATCTTGTGTAGTCCCGCCGGACCTTCCCATCATCTCAAGTTGATCAGGCTCAGTAATTCGCACACCGAACTTATCGCCCTTAATCCACATACCAGGCTTTGCCTCACGATAAGCTGTCTCGCCAACGTAAACATTGAAGCGGTCTCCATTCGCGCCTTCCACCACCAAGATCCGTCGGAAGAAGGTTCCTTGCTCGCTCTCCTCACGCACGGCCAACTTGTCTACGATGCGGCCATGATAGTCAATCCGGAAAGGTCCAGGCAAGTTCGACAAAATGGCCGAGGTGCAAGCCGATAGTGCCAGGAGAAGTGCGGCTAGACACAAATGGACAAGTGGCTTTTGAGCGAAGTGATGGTTTGTATTGTGGTTTGTTTTCTGTGGCATCTCCAGCCCAAAAAGAGAATGTCATTGGTGGTAACATTAGATCAACGCCCAAGATCAGCGGCGGGCACTTCCTATATGCCATATTCAAGCCTCTGTGGTCCCGTACGCTGGATTTTGATGTTGGGCTGGCAATCATCCCAAAGCAATTGTGGCCCATCATCCTTGGTTGCACATCGCATCTTCTTCGCCAAAGCGCGATTATACAAATGTTGTTATTTGGAGACCAACCCCGCAAGAGGAAAGCACGAATGCTATGATGTCATTACCTGTTTGATTTCGTGAATGCAATGGAGCCTGAAAGTTTCGTCACTTCCTCTGCTGAATCGAGCTCAACACTGCAGTTGAGAGATGAACCATCTCTACAGAGGCTAATAGCCGGTTTCGAGTCAACACGTGTTTTGGTTGAGTTGTGTGCGCACCTTGCCAAAGAGCAGGAGACGCTATCGCTAAGTATCGCAGAATCCGTCTCTCTTCAATATTTAGAGAATAATCTTTTTGAAAGCCCGGCTGAGCTCCCTTTTATCGATAACATATTGCTTAGGTCAACCATGTATTGCCTGGTGGCCAAAGACTCATCCATCTTGATAGATGCGGTCCAGCAGTTGCTTGCCTCAGCGCATGACGATCAGGTTAAAGCCGCAAGGCTATCCTTAGCTATCGATCGCTCACTGCATGTACTTCGACACAAGATCGCAGAGATACTCATCGCTTCCTACTCCCACAGCGTGGAGCCAGACATCTTGCGACAGACGTCTGACACTATCATCTCTACTCTCCAGCCAGCCATTGATCTTGTTAATGGCATAATGTCCAACCAATCCGAACCAAGCCCTTCTTGCGTCGGAGATAAACTTGGAATCGAGCAAACCGCCAAATGCCCTTCTCTAAGGTCTGCCGTCTCGGATTACCTTGCATCAACTTTTTTGCTTAGGCACATTGATCATTCGGCAATTATAGTAACACTGTTTTTTATGACAGGATATTCTATATGGTCGATAAGGGCAGGTTTCTTCTCTGCTTCTCTAGGCTTTCTGCTGACTATTCTACTACGCTCGCCAATTCAGGCTAAGATAACACCTGAATATTAATTGTTCATAGCTATGCACCTTGGCGGACTTTCTCTCATTCAAGTTGCATTAGTCTTGTGCACTGCTTGGATCCTCTTTGGTTATATTGCGGTTCGAATCGTACGAGCGGTTCGTGGCCTTCCGCCTCTGGATGACGGAGTTTGGTTGGTGCCATCACTGAGTGCTATTGAGATTGTCTTGTCAGTAGGATCACTACCTCGTGCTTGGAAATGCCTCGGAAGTTCGTCATGTCTTGATGACCCGGCTGAGTTATGCGTCTATTTCGTTGCCGCACTTTTACTGGTAATCTTTCTTGGTGGCAAAGAGATAAATCGGATTGTACGCAAAGGAATGGAAGAAGGAGAGTTGAATGAATGACTACGTGGGGTTTGCCTCTCTTTATTATCACAATAAAATGGACCTAGACCGCCCAACTCTGTTTTTGACCGGACCCGCCCAAGATACCCCAGGCGACTGTTTCTGCCTCATAAGCCCCCACGACCCAAGGCCAGCGCCCATGAAACCACTTGCGGTGCAATGAGTCTCAATGAAAGGCGAAATAATTCCGTCATCATACGCGGGTCAGCCCAAGATGGTGTGCACTTCGATACAAAGTGACAGCCTGGCTCGCCTTGCCCTTGCTGCCGCGGTTGAGGACATTGCTGTCCCTTCATGTCATGTTGCTATCTCCATGCTTCCTCAGCACCGGGCTGGCATGGAAATCTTGTCAGCCTCCCAGCAGAGGCTTGGCACATGCATGGCGACCCTTGGGGGATGTCGCTGTCTTGGTGTCGCCGCAGGCCTTGAGTGGCCACACTATGGCCTGCAGCGAAGGAGCCTGACTGGCCCGAGCTGCAGGTTGGGGCAGAGCGCTGGGCTTTGATCCCCAAGCCACTGGGTTTGCCAAGGACAGTCCGAACGCTGATGATCAGGCCATGCGCCTTAAGAGACGTCTCTTTGGTGTGGACTGGTGGCGTCGGTGCGGTTCCCCTCTCAGCCGCTGGGGCGCTGGCACACGGGCCCGGGCTTCTCCCTTGCTCCGCCCCCCGGCTCGCTGGCCCGCTCGCCCCCAGCCCCCCGGCCCTGCCAGGCAACGCCCGTCACCCCTCCGCTCTCGCCCCGTGGCGGGCTTGCCTAGCCAGCCGCGCCGGCTGCCATGTAGCCGCAGCTACACCGCCCCCTAGCCGCAGGCACCTCCTTCTCCCCGCAAGGCCCTCAGGCTGGAAGTCTTGCCCTCTCGTCGATTCATGGCCCTGCAGCTTGGTGACACCGTCCCCGATTTCACCCAGAATTCCCAGCTCGGGCCGATCAATCTGTACGACTTCGCTGGCGACAGCTGGGTGGTGCTGTTCTCCCATCCGGCCGACTACACGCCGGTGTGCACCACCGAGCTGGGCGAGGTGGCCAAACTGCGCCCCGAGTGGGAGAAGCGCAATGTGAAAACGATCGCCTTGAGCGTGGATAGCGCCGAAAGCCACCAGGGTTGGATCGGCGACATCAACGACACCCAGAACACCAGTGTCGATTACCCGATTTTGGCCGACGCCGACAAATCGGTGAGCGACCTTTACGGGATGATCCACCCGAATTCGCTCAACAACCTCACGGTGCGTTCGGTGTTCATCATCGATCCCAACAAAAAGCTGCGGCTACAGATCACCTATCCCGCCAGCACCGGCCGCAACTTCGCCGAGATCCTGCGGGTGATCGATTCGCTTCAGCTCACCGACCACCACCAGGTGGCCACCCCGGTGAACTGGCAAGACGGGGACGACTGCGTGGTGGTGCCCTCGATCCCCACCGACGCCGCCCGCGAGAAGTTCCCCAAGGGCGTCACCGAGGTGCGGCCCTACCTGCGCCTCACCCCCCAGCCCAACCGCTGAGCACTGATGGGTATCCGTGTCAGCAAGGTCCGCAAGGCCTTCGGCGACTTCCTCGCCATCGATGATCTCAGCCTCGATGTAGACACCGGCGCCTTGGTGGCCTTGCTGGGGCCCTCCGGCTGTGGCAAGAGCACATTGCTGCGCATGATCGCGGGCCTGGAACAGCTCGATTCCGGCCAGGTGTTCATCAACGGCCAGGAGGTCACGGGCCTCTCCACCCAGGAGCGACAGGTGGGCTTCGGGTTTCAGCACTTCGCCTTGTTCAAGCACCGCACCGTGCGTCAGAACCTGGCGTTTGGCCTGGAGTTGCGGCGCTGGCCGAGGGAGAAGATCCGCAACCGGGTGGAAGAACTGCTGCAGCTGGTGCAGCTGGGCGGCTACGGCAATCGCTATCCCTCCCAGCTCTCCGGCGGCCAGCGCCAGCGGGTGTCTCTGGCCCGGGCCCTGGCGGTGCAGCCCCGCCTGTTGCTGCTGGATGAACCCTTCAGCGCCCTCGATGCCAAGGTGCGCAAAGAGCTGCGCGGCTGGCTGCGTCGCCTCCAGGAGGAGACCGGCGTCACCACCGTGATCGTGACCCACGACCAAGAAGAGGCCATGGAGGTGGCCGACAGCATCGTGGTGATGAACGAGGGGCGCATCGAACAGATCGGCTCTCCGGTGGAGATCTACGAAAACCCGTTGACGCCCTTCGTGATGAAGTTCGTTGGCGAGGTGAATGTGCTGCCCGCCGATGCCTTCCACCCCAGCCACCCAGGTGCTGGCGGCCTCAGCAGCGGCCCCACCGCTGGTCACGGCGGCGATTCCCTCTACATCCGGCCCCATGATCTCGAGCTGTTGGAGGAGCCCGCGGAGCGCAGCACGCCCGCCCAGGTGAGGCGTTTGGTGCATCTGGGGCGGGATGTGCACGTGGAGCTGCAGCTCGATAACGGCCATCACCTCCACGCCCAACTGCCGCGCGAATGGCTACAGGGCCACCGCAACGGCCTGCGCAACGGCGTCACGCTCTACCTCCGCCCCCGCAGCGTGCGCAGCTTCGCCTGAGGAAGGGGTGCAAGCCATAGCCCATGGCTTGCCCCTCAAGGCGCACTGGTTTCACAGCAAGCCAAGGCCACCATCCTGGAGCTCATGCTGCTTGAAGCCATGAGTTCCCAAAAGCCCAAGCTCACAACAGCGGCTGGCTTCTGCGTTGGCCCGCCGGGCCTGGGGCGCCAACCCACGGCATCCCCAGTTTTGCCGAGGGTGTGCCGATGCTGCGTTGTCAACTGGGTGGGGCGACCCCCACTCCGGCGGCCGGCTGAGCCGAGGCCCTTGCCGCCCAGCGGCGTCGGCCTGGCGACAATTGGGGATGGCTTAGTCGTGGGCCAGGGTGGTGGCCTGACAAGCCTGCACCTTGCCCTGATTCGCCAGCAGGCGTTGCTTGAAGGCGGCTGGAATTCTTGTGTCGGCGTCGATCGTTACGGAATCGATGATCGCGGAATCCAGACCCCCCGCTTCGCTCAGATCAGCGCCGCAGAGCTGGGCATTGCTGAGATTCGCCTGGCTGAGGTCCGCCTGGCGCAAATTCGCATCCACCAGATAGGACCAGGAGAGGTCGGCATGGGGCAGTAGGCTATTGCTGAAGTTGACGCCACGCAAATTCGAACGCACAAACCGAGCGGAGGTGAGATCGATATTGCTGAAGTCAGAGCCGGAAAGGTTGGTGCCGGAAAGATTGATCCCCCGCAGTACAAGGCTGATCGTGGAAAAGTTCAAGCCAACCAGCCTGGCGTCCTTGAGGTTGATGCGGCTCTCCAAGCAGCGCTGCACCAGCTTCGACTGGGAGAGGCTGGTATTGCCAAGCACATTATTCTTGCAAAAGCCGATCAACTCCGAGTCGTACAAGAATTTGAGCAGGGCCAGCTTCTTTGGCTTGTCCTCCACCAGCGGCAGACCATCCAGGGTGCTCAGGGTATTGAGGGCGTAGCCGCGGGCGGCCCGGGATACCGCCGGCAGCTGGGGCTTATCCGTTGCCTGGCCATCGAGATTGTTCTGGATCATAAAGTCTGATATTGTATTGATAAATGTATTCAGCTGTTGCTGCTGGTTCGCCTTTGCGCTGATATAGCTTCCCAGGCTCCAGGTCACAAAGCCAACAATCGTTGACGCACCCAGGAACTGAACCAGATTCAGAACCGAGAATCCCCGGCCGCTTCCGCCTGGCTGGTCAGCGGGCTTTGGCAACACCTGGAGGTGCTTGGTCATGGCCAATCAACGTGCAGCAAAAGTGCGGCAGGGGTGCGGCAGGATGCAAGGCGCCGGCGCAACGATCAGCCCCAGGTGCCGTTGGGCAAGCAGGTGTAGGGGCCCCGACGGGTGCCGGGGGCCACGGCCTTGCCGTCCGGGTTGAAACAGCACGTCTGCGATCGGGGATTGCAGGTTGACGCCGTCATCTTGGCCGGGTTGGGCCAAAAGGAACGCCCGGGGCTGGCCTGGAGCGCTGGGACCAACACCAGCAGGGCCAGGCCCACCACTCCGGCCTGCACTCCTTCCAAGGAATTGGCTCGAAGAGGCATCAAGAAGATTTCAGCAAAACTGGTGATGTTTGTGATCGTAAGCAGCTGCTGGGGCCTGTCAAGGCAGCCCTGTAGCTCGCCGCCCCTGTTTGTTGAAGCCAGGCCCCTGCCCACAGCCCCTGCCCGCGCCCCATCAGTCTGATGGGGTTCCGTGCTGGGCCGGGCCCGACGGGCCCAGTTCCAGGGGCTCAGGATTGGCTCCGGCCTTGGCAGGCCGGTCGTTCGGACGTGCCTCGTGTCTGCCCGCCCCTGCCCGCGAGCCAGGCGTTCGGCTCGCGTCCCCTCGGTCCCCCGCGTCTTGCGCCGCGGCGGGCGAAGGCCGCTGATGGCTCCGGGAGATCGGGCCGCCTCGTCAGGGCCGCGGCCGGTTGAGGGGGAGCACCCGGGGGTGCCTGACTGTGGCGCATCTGAACTTCCAAGGCTCGGCTCGGCTGCGTTCCGAGACGAGCCAGCAGGGCCTGACGTGCGTTCTGGCGGTGCTGAGGCCGCGCGCTCATGCCGCTGGGCAGAACTTTGGGGCAACCGCGGGGACCCACCCCCTGCGGGAGCCCCACAGGGGCCCTTGATCGCCCTGAGGCGTCCCAGGCGCCAGCCCTCGGACCTTGATGATGCCCCGCCCTGCCTGGCGAGAGCTGGCTCTTGGCGATCGCGGCCCATGGCGGGCTCGCCGTCACGCCGGGATGGCGATGGGGCGGGATCCCAGCCTCGGCTTCTGCGGTGATTGAGTGTTTCTACTTATCTGTGCCATGGGCAAGCGAGCACATTTCGAACCCTGCATGTTTCGCTTTGCATGGGGCGGCCCCGCTGGTCCAGCAAACAGCGTTGAATAAGGTGTCTGTGTTGTTGCTCCCGCGGTCTTGGCTGCGGCGGCCAGCTTTCTGTATGACATCAACGCTCCAAGCCCCCACCACCCGCCAAGAGGACGGGGAAGGCAGCCTGCAGGTCCACCAGGACCCCAGCCTGCGCATCAATGAAGGCGCCCTGGTGATCGCCGTCTACGGCAAGGGCGGCATCGGCAAGAGCACCACCTCCTCCAATCTCTCCGCCGCCTTCTCGAAGCTGGGCAAGCGGGTGTTGCAGATCGGCTGTGATCCCAAGCACGACAGCACCTTCACGCTCACTAAGAAGATGGTGCCGACGGTGATCGACATCCTCGAAACCGTCGACTTCCACACCGAGGAGCTGCGCCCTGAGGACTACATGTTCGAGGGTTTCAATGGCGTGCAGTGCATCGAAGCCGGCGGTCCTCCCGCCGGCACCGGCTGCGGCGGCTACGTGACCGGCCAAACGGTGAAGCTGGTCAAGGAGCATCACCTGCTCGAAGTCACGGATGTGGGGATGTTGGAGGGGTTGGGGGTTGTGGTCTGTGGTGGCTTTGCGGCGCCGCTGCAGCACGCCCACTACTGCCTGATCGTGACGGCGAATGATTTCGATTCGATCTTCGCGATGAATCGCATCATCGCCGCCATCCAGGCCAAGGCTAAAAACTATCGCGTTCGCCTCGGTGGTGTGGTAGCCAACCGCAGCCGCGAAACCGATCAGATCGATAAGTTCAACGAGCGGGTGGGCATGAAAACCATGGCCCATTTCCGCGATGTCGACGCGATTCGTCGCTCGCGCTTGAAGAAGTGCACCATCTTCGAGATGGAGCCCAGTCCCGAGGTGGAAGCGGTGCAACAGGAATACCTCAACCTGGCCCGCACCATGCTCGAAGACGTGAAGCCATTGGAGGCTGAGTCGCTTAAGGATCGGGAGATTTTCGACCTGCTCGGCTTCGATTGAAGTCGGTTGCCTGAGCCGATGGGGTTGCGTCAGCCGATGGGCTGCTGCGGCGCTGCCGGGCTTTCGCCCGGCACGTTGGTTGCCCCGTCTGCCCCCATCCCTGGCGCCGCGCGATTTCGCTCCAGCTTTGGGGCCGTCGGCAGGGCTGCCTGAAAGTTTTTCTGGTGAGCTCGCAACGCTCGAGTTCTGCTGCATTCAAGGTGATCCAGCAGGACCTGATGCCAGTTTTGGTGGTACCGAGGCCGTGGGACCAGGCCGGTGGAGAGAACTTTGAGGCAACGCTGCGGCCTTGGGGGCCCGCCTCGGTGTCAAGAGAGGAGGCCGTCTAGGTCGCTCGGCTCCCACCAGCGGGGACCACGGTTCAGGGCTGCCTTGTTCATGTTCATCTGAGCGTGGCCAGCCGCCGGCTGCTCAGGCTGGGGGATTGGCTCCTCGTGCATCGGCTATTGGGCCGGCTGGTGGGGAGAGGTTCTGGTCTCCAGGCGGTCGGGGAACAGCACGCCATCGAGGTGATCGATCTCGTGCTGCAGCACCCGCGCCTCAAAGCCCTCCATCGCCCGTCGCAGGAGCTTGCCTTCGGGCGTGAGGGCCTCGCACTGCACCCTCCGCCAGCGCCGCACGGGCGCCCGCAGCTCCGGCACGCTTAAGCATCCCTCCTCCGCCAGGTCCTGCTCAGTCCCTAAAGGCGTCCAGCGCGGGTTGACCAACACCTGGCGCGGGATCTCCGGCGCCAGCGGGTACCGCGGGTTGAACACTCCGCTGCCCACTACCACCACGCGCCAGGGCTCGCCGATCTGCGGGGCGGCGATGCCGGCACCGCTACGGGCCAATTGGGTGTCGACCAGATCGCGCACCAGAAGCCTCAGGCTCTCCTGGCCCAGCAGTTCCGGCGGCACGGGCTGGGCCGATTGGCGCAGTCGTGGATCGCCTTGCAGCAGCACGGGGCGCACGGGCATGGGCCAAGGGCAAGGCGTGGTGACCGCAGTTTGTCGGACCTGGCGGCCGGGAACGGCCGGCATTGCCGCAGCTGGCCCCTTTCGGCCTGAAGCGGACCGCCACCGCCGCCATCCCGGCGGGCTGTGGCCCAGGTGGTGATCGACCCGCCATCGAGACACCGGATCAGCGACAAAGCTCCGCTGAGCAACGCAGAGCGTCTTGTCAGGTTTCCGCCGATCTGCTGTGCACGCTGGGCTTTGGGTCTTTGGCTGAGGGTGGGGAGCTCTGTCGCTGATCAGGTCGAGCCATTGACCGGCAGAGGTTGTGGCCGGCTGGTGGGGCCGCCGGCTCGACAGCAGGGCCGGCTCCAGCTAGCAGACAGCTATCGGACACCCGGATCTCGCGGTTGGAGTCCCTACTGCTGTTGCTGCTGATCCCGTTGCTCCTGCTGCCCTTGGTGGTGGTGCTCCTGGTCACGGTGGGGTTGATCAGGCTGCGCGGCCGGGTCGCTCTGTTGGAGGCGCGGCTGCGGCAGCTTGAGCAGCCTGAGCTTCAGGGCACTGAGCCCCATGGCGCTGAGCGACTGGCCAAGGACCAGCCAGCCGCGTCCGCGGCGCCGCTGCCCGCCGCCGGCGGGGCGTCGTCACCTCCCGCCGCCGGCGTGGCGTCAAAGCTTCCCGCTGTCGGCATGGCCTCAATGCCTCCCGCTGCCGGCGGGGCCTGGTTGTCGCCCGCCGCCGGCATGGCCGCTAAGCCTCCCGCCCCCGGCGTAGCTGCAACGCCCCCCGCGGCTGGCGAACCGCCCGGATCGTTCCACCGATCGGCCAGTGGCTCCACGCCGAGATCCCTCGCCCCGCCGTCCCAGGCGGAGGGTGTGTCCCCCCCCGCCGCCAGCCCCGCCAGCCCCGGCAGCCCCGGCAGCCCCGGCAGCCCCGGCAGCCCCGGCAGCCCCGGCAGCCCCGGCAGCCCAGGCAGCCCCGGCAGACCAAAGCCTTGGACAAGGCTCCGCTCCCCGGCGCCGGGCCCTGTGACCGCCCCAATCAGCTCCCCCCGTGCCGGCGGCCTCGGAACCGGGCTGCCGTGGCGGGCGCTGGAGCGCCAGCTGATCGAGAACTGGACCGGACTCCTGGGCGTGCTGGTGCTGGTGGCGGGGGTCACCTTCCTGGTGGTCAACATCGCTCTGCGCCTGGGGCCCTTCGCCCGTTTCCTGCTGACCCTGGCCGCCGCCGCCGCGCTGTTCGCCCCCTCCCTGCGCTGGTCGGGCCACCCCCGCTGGGGATCTCTGGTCGCCTGGCTGCGTAGCGGCGCCGCCGCCTAGACGCTGTTCGCCAGCGTGGCGGGCGGCTCCCTGCCGGAGCTGGGCCAGCGCTGGCTGGAGGATGGCCGCCAGGGGCTTGCCTTGCTGCTGGCCGGCATGGCCGTGAACCTGGCGGTGGCGGCCCGCAGTCGCGACCAGACCGTGGCCGCGCTGCACGTGCTGGTGAACCTGGTGCCGCTGCTGTTGGTCAACCCCAGCCGCGTCACCCTGGTGGTGGCCACCACGGTTGGCTTGGCGGGCCTGGCCCTCTCCGCCCGGCGCCCCTGGGACTGGCAGCGGCTGCAGGTGGGTGTGGGCTATGGCCTGTTCCAAGCGGTGTGGCTGCTGCGGCTCAGCGAGCCCCTCGCCCGCCAGAGCGATCTGCGCCTGGCGGGCTGGGGGGCGGCGCTGCTGCTGTTCGGCGCCGGCGTGCTGCTCCAGCAGCGGGGCGGGGATCGCCCGGAGCGCCTCCTGCCGCCGCGACTGGCCGCTCTCACCGTGTTCTGGGGTGGCCTGGCCCTGGCGCTGATGGCCTATCCCCAACAGGCGGCCAGCCGGGTGCTCGCCTTGCTGGCGGCGGCGGCGCTGGCCCTGCTGCTGGCTCGGATCGCCCGCGGCCGCGCGGCCCGGCCGCTGCGCACCGCCCAGACCCTGATCAGCCAGACCCTGGTGATCGCCGCCTTGCTCAGCCTGCGACCCCTGGTGCTCGATGGCCTGCTGCTCAATCTGGTGCTGCTGGTGGAGAGCGGCCTGTTCCTGCTGTTTGGCCTGCTGGAACCCGACCGCCGCGTGCAAGCGGTGGGTTGGGCCCTGGTGGCAGGCCTGGCCCTCGCCTTGCTGCTGCAGGCCTGGGCGTTGTTGGTGGTGTCCATGCTTTCGTCGCCGCCCCTGGGCCTGGAGGCCAGCGGCGGCCCCCTGGCACCCCTGGCCGCCCAGCCGTGGCGGCCGCCGACGTTGCTGTTCGGCGCCGCGACGTTGTTGGTGGGGCTGGCCTGGCAACTGGAGCGCCGGGGCGTGGTGATCGCCTGGCCGCCCCTGTTCAGCTGGCAGGCCGCCGCCTTGGTGCTGCTCGGTGCATCCGGGCTGGCCCCGTCCCCATGGCGTCCCAGCCTGGCCTTGCTGGCGATGGGCAGCCTGCTGATCGCCGATCGGCGTCTGCGACCCCCCGAACTGGGGCGAGCCACGGCGCTGGCGATCGCGTTGGCCCATCTGGGCTCCTGGGCCTGGTTGCTGGCCCAAAACCGAGAGACCACCCTGGTGCTGACCCAACTCCTGCCGCTGCTGGCCCTGGCGGCCTTGCAGGTCACCCTGGCGACGGGCCCGCGCCGCCGCGCCCTGGGGCTCGATCTGCTGGGTCTCAGCCTCGGCCTCGGAGCTGATCTGTTGCTGCGACCCCTATCGCCGTTGCTGCCGGCGGTGGCTTGGCTGCTGCTGTCGCTGCTGGCCTTGCTGGTGGCTGACCGGCTGCGCCCCCCGCTCTGCAGCCACGGCCTGGCGCTAGGCCTGCTCGCCCTCATCGCCTATGCCCTGGCCTTCCCGCTGGAGATCGCGTCCAGCTCCAGTCGCGTGGTCGCGCTGGGTCTGAACCTGGGGGCCCGGCCCCTCATCGAATTGCTGGCGGCGCTGGTGCTGGCGATCTGGTGGCGCTTTCAACCCCGAGGCTCCCTGGCCAGCTCCCGCCTCTGGCAGCGCACGCACCCCTGGTTTTTGGAGCTGCTTCTGATCGCTGTCCTCACCCCGATCTTGCTGGAGCTCAGCAGCCTTTGGCGGCCCGTGGGCCTGGCACTCTTCGCCTTGGTGCTGCTGAGCGAGCCCTCCGGCCGCTGGCTGGCGCCGCGGGCGAAGCTGCACGCCGTGCTGGTCTATTGGCTCTCGATTGGCTGCGGCCTGCTGCAGCTGGATGGCGCCTCGGCGGGCCGGCATGAACTGGGGGCGCTGATCGCCTTCCAGGCGGTGGCCCTGCAGCTGCTGTTCGCGCTATTGGCGCAACGCTGGCTGCCACCGCCGACGCTGCGGGCGATGGCGGGGCTGCCGCTGCTGGGCGGCCTGGCGGAGGCGCTGGCTGGGAAGACCCATCGCTGGCTCTGGTACCCCCTAGCCCTGCTGGTGGCGGTCCAGCTGGCCAGCGGCTTTGACCATGCCTGGCTCACCCTCGTCTGGGCGTTGGAGGCCTTCGTGATCTACGGGCTCAGCGCCGTGCTGCGCGATGGCCAGTTCCGCCTCGTCGCCCTAATCGCCTTGGCGGCCTGCCTGCTACGCCTGCTGGTGGTGGACATGGCGGAGGCGGATCTTGGATTGCGGGGGCTGGTGTTCGTCGGCGTGGGGGTGCTGATGCTGGCCATGAATGCGCTCTACAAGCGCTTCGAGGATCGGTTCCGTTGAGGCACCGCTGCTTCCCCGCGACCCAGCCGCGGGACTCCCGAGAAGCCAGGCGCCACCGGGCAGGGCCAGGCAGCGATCGGCTGGAGGCCAAGCAGCGACCTGATCAGCCATAAAGCTCCGCAAAGCCAACGATCCCTGGCTGAGGAATGCTGACTGGCACAGATGAGCGCCCAAAGGCGAGGCGCCGGAAGCCCGTTCTTGCCAGGCGTGAGAACGCCTTCCTCTGATGAGGAGCTTTGTTGCTGATCAGCAGCCGCGATCGGTTGGAAGCCCAGCTCCTCAAAGCTCCGGTGGGGGGGGCCGCCACCCGCGGCCCTGCCGCCGCGAGGGGCGACGGCCCAACCCACCTGGGCGGCTGCGGCAGATCCCCCACCCCAATCAACGCTGCGGGGCCCACGCCTACTGTTGGGCCTCGCCAAAGACTCCCCCTGCCGATGCTGCCGTCCCTGCCCCTTCAGGAGCTCGGCCTGGTGCAGCTGCCGCCGCTCGGCTTCCTCGAAGGGGGCGTCAGCGAAGCGACGCTGCGGGAGCTGCTGCAACGCTGGGGCTATGGGGTGATCTTCCTGGGCATGTTGCTGGAGAACGCCGGCCTGCCCCTGCCCGGGGAGACGCTCACCCTGCTGGGGGGATATGCCGCCGGCAGCGGCCAACTGCAGCTGGGCGGCGTGATCGCCGCCGCCGCCAGCGGCGCCGTGCTGGGCGACAACCTCGGCTACTGGGTGGGCCGCCGGGCCGGCTGGGGGCTGATCCTGCGGGTGGGAGGCCTGCTGCGGCGCCGTCCCGAGCAGATGGAAGCGCTACGCCAGCAGTTCCTGCGGCACGCCACCGCCTCGGTGTTGTTCGGACGCTTCGTGGCGGTGCTGCGGGTGCTGGCGGGGCCTATGGCTGGGGCCGTGGGCATGCCCTGGCCCCGATTTGTCTTGGCCAATGCCGTCGGCGCCCTGCTCTGGGCCTGCTCGATGGTCAGCCTGGCCTGGTTGGGAGGCCGCTGGCTGCCGTTCGAGCGCATGGTGAAGAGCGTGCTTGAGTTCGGCTTGGGGGCCCGGCTGCTGGTCTGCCTCAGCTTGCTGTTGCCCCGGGTGATCGAGCAGGTGGAGAGCCGCTGGCCCCGTGGCAAGCCCCCCGCCCCCGACGCGCCCAACCTTGCCCCAGCGCCACTTGCCCCAGCGCCCCTGCCGGTTCCCCAGGCCCTGGAGGACGCCAACCGGCCCTGATGGCGCACGGTTCCCCGTGGGGCTGCTCGGGGCTGAAAGGCATCATTGGGATCCACCTTCTTGCGGGTCTGGCCGCCGATGTCACCGAGCCGCTACATCCGCTACCTGCTGTTTCCGATCGGCTGCTGTGCCCTCGGCGTGTTGGTGATGCTTGGCAGCCGGGGCGTCTCCGCCGCCTGGATCACCCTGGTGCTGCTCCTGTTGGAGGTGTCGTTGTCATTCGACAACGCCATCGTCAACGCCCGGGTGCTCGACAAGCTCAGCCCGGGCCAGCAGCGCTTCTTCCTCACCTGGGGGCTGGTCATCCCGGTGTTCGGCGTGCGCTTCATCGGCCCCTTGCTGATGGTGGCCCTGGCCGGCGGCGTGGGCCTCGGCCAGGCCCTTGATGCGGCGTTGCACCACCCTCAGCACTACCGGGAGCTGTTGGAACTGGCCGAGCCTCGCATCCTCAGCTTTGGCGGCATGTTCCTGCTGATGGTTTTCCTGCGCTATTTCTTCGATGAAGCGAAGACCTTGCACTGGTTGCGACCGTTGGAACGCCGGCTCAGCGCCGCGGGTCGCATTGAGGCCTTG
The DNA here is from genome assembly GCA_046319055.1 of Synechococcaceae cyanobacterium. GTDB lineage: Bacteria > Cyanobacteriota > Cyanobacteriia > PCC-6307 > Cyanobiaceae > Cyanobium. The sequence continues at coordinate 8,234 of JBKCTK010000078.1, read as the reverse complement.
GAGGTGGCGCTGGCGTTGATCGTGTTGCTGCTGCTCAGTACCGCCTTGCCCGAAGCCCAGCGGGCACCGGTGCTGTTCGCCGGCAGCATCGGCCTGGTGTTGCAACTGCTAAGCACCTCCCTGGCGGATGCCTTCGGCGATGAGGAGGCCGCTGGTGCCAGGTTGGCGGCCGGGGGAGGGCTGATGAGCCTTCTCTACCTAGAACTGCTGGATGCTTCCTTCAGCCTCGATGGCACCATCGGCGCCTTCGCCATCACCAGCGATCTGGTGCTGATCCTCACCGGACTGGGGCTGGGAGCCTTGTTCATCCGCTCGCTCACCTTGATGCTGAGCCGCGAGCGGGCCCTCGACAAGCTGGTCTTTCTCGAACATGGGGCCCACTACGCGATCGGAGCGCTGGGTTTCCTGATGCTGGCCAGCGTGCTGCTGGCCAATTGGCATGTGCGCCTGCCGGAGTGGCTCGCGGGCCTGATCGGTGTGCTGCTGCTGGTGGCCTCGCTGCTGGATTCCCTGCGCCAGAGAGGTCGACAGGAGGCCTAATCCGCATGGGGTCGCATTTGGCTGCATTTTGGTTGCAGCAGCGGCGGTCAACTCCGCGCCGGGCGGGGGGCCCGGAACCTCGAACGGCCACCTGGACACCAAGCACAGAACAGCAAGCCGCACACGAACCGAAGCGCAACAACCGCGACTCCTGGAGGGCTCCCGATCAGCCGATGTGGGCCATGGCTGTCAGAGCCAGAAGGCCGCAAGGGGCAAGGGGCACTGGTCCCCGCTGCGACACGGGCTTGATCGCTGGAGCCACGGCTTCGCGGCAGCCAAACGCGATGAAAAGTCATGGCACTGCCCTCGCGACACCCAACTGGGCGAAGACGCTTACCGCTCCCGCGAGATCAACGGCGTTCAGATCATGGCCACACTCAGGAGCTGGGCCATGAACGGGCTGCGGCTTGGTGGGTTCTGGTCCATCCTCGAGGCGCTGGCCGCCTTGGCCCACGACATCAAAGGTGGACTGAGAGAGCCGGGCTGGCGAGAACCAGCTCCGGCACAAAGCTCGGCATGATGTCTTATGGAGGACCGGACCCTGCCGCTGCCGGCTGGAACCCCCATCGGCCGTGTGACCGTGGCGATCACCCGGGCCGTGAGGCCGCGCCTCTCATGGGCTGAGCCTGTAGACCTGTTGCATGTGCGGTTGAAAAAGACCCGCGGAAATACCCATTGATGGCTGATAGGATCTTAGTTGCCGGTGGATTGCTTGCCGTTGCGGTGAGGATTGCTTGCCGTGGCGATGATCTCGCTTGAGTTGACCGAAGCTCTAGCTGCGCAGCTCACAGAGCAAGCGCATCGACGTCGGTTTAGTAAGTATGATCTGATTCGAGGATTATTGATAGTGCTTCTCCAGTCCTCAGAGCTGGACATAGAAGGTTGTTCATCACCCTCGGCTGCTGCTCTCATGGCTGATTTGGTGGGGTGTTGTGAACTCGGGCCAGCTGATTTGTCATCCAACTCTGCGCATCTATCTGGCCTCGGCGCTCTCTGATTACGGCTGTACTCCTCGATACAGTCCCTTGGGTCGCGCTACTGAGTCGCAACGCTACCCATCATCAATGGGCCGTTTAATGGCTACGTTTGCTACCGCATCTAGTGCTTGGCTGTGCAGCGGTGTTTGTTGATAATTGCTGCCTGCTGAAGCGATTGGATTTTGATCCTTCATTGGTGCTGCAGCTTATTGAGCGAGATGTCGTTCAATTGCCATTCACTTTCCAAGATCATATAGCCTTCGTGAGTTCATTGTTCAAGCGGTAAGAGGATGTTCCTGATTCCCTTGCTAACGCTGCACTGATTCGGAGGGCGGAGATCCATGACTCATCGTTGCCTCTCGCGACCGATCGTGATTTCCACATCTAGCGTCGAAATGCAAGAGGGGCGATTCCATTGGTATGCCCGTGATTTGTATGGGTTCTGGATATTATGTGAAAGTGCGCGCACGTTGTCTGTGGAGAAGCGACACTTCGCACAACCCCTCGCGTGGACGGGCCTCCGCCAGCCCTCTGCTGCGCAACTCAAGGCCGCCTGCCTGCGACAATCACGTTGCTTGGGCTCGTATGCGTTGATCTTGTGAGGCGTGCGTGGTGGAGCGTGAGATTTACTGCGATATCTCAGTAGCCACAGCTGCAAGCAGTTTAGAGGTAGAATTCACTGTTGGTGGTGCGCAGACTGGTCAGAAGAGGTGCCGCTGGAGGGATGGCTTATCGGCTCGCTTGCCGCTGAAGACCAGTTGGGCGATCCAGCCCGCCACGACCCGCTCCGCCTCCAGGTGGCGTTGCGGCATCACGACAGCGATGACGTGGTGCATCAGCTGCGGCTGCGGTGCAAGGCGGGGACGTGGTGGTGAATGGGGATCCACGGCAGCGCCAACGGGATCGGGATTGATCCAGCAGCGTTTGCCTGTGCTTAGGAGCTGGTGCGACGGCTTGTGGCAGCGAGATTCCCCGATGCCCTCGATTTGCGGGCCATGGATGCTGAGATCCTCGTGCTTGCTGTTCATGGCGGCCAGGATCCCAGGTGCTGATATGGGCGCATCTGATCGGCAGCAAATGCTGGGCATCGAGGCAGGGGATTTCGTGTGATTCCAGCCAAGATGAGCCAATCATGAGATTGGTATTCATGGTATTATTGTTGATTCAATCTTTTTCGTCAGGCTCCAAACAACCGCCCCATGGGTCTGGTCACGGCCAATGCGCGATCAACAAAAAGTTGCGTCCAATTGATGTGAACAGCTGAAGCGTACAATGAAAAATTAACGCTTAAAGTGACTCAACCACGCCTTCCAGCGGCCACTCCTGCGCTGCTGGTGCTCCTTGTCTGGTGCTGATTGACTCTTTCGCTTCCCGCCTCGCTCCGGATTCCATCGGCTCGGCCACATCGCTGCCAAGAGCGCCCCGGCGCCGTGATCTACTGCGAACAAAACTTCGCTGGCCTCGATGGCAAAACGGCCCATGGACTGATTCGCCATTCCGAAACCTTTGCCATCAAGGCCGTGATCGACAGCCACTGCGCCGGCCTTGATGCCGGCGTGGTGCTCGATGGCGTCTTCCAGGGAATCCCGATCGTGGCCGATCTGGAGGAAGCGTTGCAGCTTCCCGGCAGCAAACCCCACACATTGATCTATGGCATGGCGCCCGCCGATGGGCTCTACAGCGCCTCCGATCGCCGCGCCCTGCTCTCCGCCCTCTCCGCGGGCCTGCATCTGGTGAGTGGCATGCGCGAATACCTCAACGACGACCCCGACTTCGCCCTCGCCGCCGCCCAGAACTACGTGTCGATCCGCGACGTGCGGCGGCCGCCCGCCCTGAAGGATCTGCGCCTGTTCGATGGCTCGATCGCCACCGCCACTTGCCTGCGCATCGCGGTGCTCGGCAGCGATGGCGCCATCGGCAAACGCACCACCGCCACCTTGCTCGTGCAGGCGCTGAATGCCGCCGGCATTGCCAGCGTGCTCGTCAACACGGGCCAAACCGGCCTGATCCAGGGCGGCCGCTACGGCATCCCCCTCGATGCCATCCCCTCCCAGTACTGCTCCGGTGAAGTGGAGGCCGCCGTGGTGCAGGCCTTCCGCAGCGAATCGCCAGCGGTGATCGTGATCGAAGGCCAGGGCGCCCTCAGCCATCCCGCCTACCTCTCCTCCGCCTTCATCCTGCGGGGGGCCTGTCCCCAGGCCGTGGTGCTGCAACACGCCCCAGCCCGCCAGGTGCTCAGCGACTTCCCGTTTCTGCCGATGCCCTCCGCCGCCAGCGAAATCCGCCTGATCGAAGCCTTCGCTCCCACCCGCGTGATCGGCCTCACCCTCAACCACGAAGGCCTCGACGACGCCCAGCTCGCCGCCGCGATCCTCAGCCATCAGGCGGAACTCGGCCTTCCCGTCACCGATGCCGTGAGCGGTTCGCCCCAGGCCCTTGTGGCCATGGTGCTGCGCGCCTTCCCCCAGCTGCACACCCCGCAGCCCCTCGGGGCCAGTTGACGGCGCCACGGCTGGAGATCGATCTCAACCGCCTGCATCACAACGCCCGCACCCTGGTGGAGCGCCTTGGCCGCGCCGGCATCGCCATCACCGGGGTGAGCAAGGCCACCCTGGGCCTGCCGGAAATCGTGGCCACCTGGATCGCCGCCGGTGTGCCCTCGATCGGCGAATCGCGCATCGCCAGCATCGAAGCCCTGCACCGCTCCGCCATCCCGGTGCCGCTGTTGATGGTGCGCTCTCCCATGCTCCACGAGGTGGAGCGGGTGGTGGCCCATGCGGCGATCAGCTGCAACAGCGAAGCCGTGGTGCTGCGCGCCCTCGCCGCCGCCGCCCGGGCCCAGGGCCTGCGCCATGGTGTGCTGTTGATGGTGGAACTCGGCGACCTGCGGGAGGGGATCCTTCCCGCCGATCTCGAGGGCATCGTGCGGCTCACCCTCGCCCTGCCCAACCTCCAGCTCCTCGGCCTCGCCACCAATCTCGGCTGCCAGCATGGCGTGGCGCCCGATGCCTCCAACATGGCGGAACTCTCGGCCCTCACCAGCGCCCAGGAAGCCCGCTTCGGCATCCGCCTGCCCTGGTGCTCGGGAGGCAACTCCGCCAATCTGCCCTGGCTGGCCGCCGGCGGCGTAGCGGGCCGCATCAATCACCTCCGCCTCGGCGAGGCCCTGCTGCTCGGCCGTGAACCCCTCAGCCGCAGCGCGATCCCAGGGCTTTACACCGACGCCATCACCCTGGTGGCGGAGGTGATCGAAAGCAAGCTCAAGCCGATGCGGCCCTGGGGCAGCCGCCAACGCAGCAGCTTCGACCACCGCCCCGCCCCGCCATCAGCTGAGGCAGAACGCCGCTGGGAAGAAGAGCCCCAGCTGGCGATGCGCACGATCCTCGCCCTGGGCGAACAGGATGCGGATCCCGCCAGCCTCAGCGCCGCCGGCCTGTCGATCGAGGGGGCCTCCAGTGATCACCTCATTGTGACTGGAGCAAATCCCGCCCTGGCGGTGGGAGATGAACAGCGCTTTCAGATCGGCTACAGCAGCCTGCTGCGCGCCATGACCTCGCCGTTTGTGGCGCGGTGTTTTGTCTGAAGACTGGTGAAGAACAGAGCGGACATAATCACACACTGCGCAGAAACGGGGCCGGTCCGCTGGGATTGCCCTACACTTTCCACTCTCACGTTCTGCGGCAATGTCAGCGACATTTTCAGCTTTCCGCTCGCACGCTTTGCGGCTTGTTCTGCCAGGAGTATGGCTGATTAGCCTGGCGGCGCCAGGATCGGCCTACACCACCTACACAGACCGTGCGTCCTGGGAGGCCGCGCTGAGTGGTCGCACCATCGTGACAGATACCTTCAGCACCACGATCAACTCAGCCCAAACCATCAGCCTCGATTCCGGCATCGTTTCCACGAATTCTGGTCCGGCAGTTTTACCAAATCCCCCGTATGACAACAACAGTGTTGGCGTAATCACCTCCGGAGCTTATGACAATGCCGTGCAGGCAGGATCCGGCACCGCCTCCAACACGATCAGCTGGGTCTTCCCTACGGCAGTCACGGCATTCGGGGCTGATTTCATCAACGCCAGCACAAATCGCCTCTCCCTCAATGGTGATTTTGACGGCTCTGGCATCCAGTCCCTGATTGTCCATACAACCATCGGCGGCTCCAATGGCTTTCTTGGGGTGATCGGCACCACCTCCTTCACCTCCATCATCCTGGACAATCCATTAACCCAGATCGACAGCTTCTCCATCGACAACGCTTCCTTCGTCCCAGTGCCTGGCCCCCTACCCCTGCTCGGTGCCTCGCTGGCCTATGGCTGGTCACGCCGGTTGCGGCAACGCATGGGCGTGCATTCACGCCAAGGTTCCCATTTGGGCTGATTTCATCAACAGCCAGTCCCCAGAGTGTTGCCTCGCTGCGCTGCGATCTCAGCACATGGGTATGTGGGTGGCCAAAAGTGCCCTCCCGAAGCGTCCCGCTGTGGGCCTGGATCAAGTGAAACCACAGGCGTTGGCCGGTGTGGTCCCGGCTCAGGGGAACCCACAGGGGTTCGGCGTTGCGGTTCAGCCAGGCCGGTCCTTCGCCAGGGGGCCATGGTGAAGGCCAGCCCTCAAACCCCCCAGATCTCCGCCAGATCGAGGCTCAGGCCTGGAAACTCCTGGCCCGCCTCCAGCCGTTGGGCATCAGCGGGCAGCCGGGCTGGGGTGGGCGTCCCGTCCGCTGGTTCGGGGGTCCAGACCTCCACGCTGCGGGAGAGCGGCAGCAGCAGCCAGCCGAGCCGGGCGCCATTGGTGAGGTAGGCGGCCAGCTTGCGGCGCAAAGCCGGGGGGTCATCGGAGGGGCTGGCCAGCTCCACCACCAGATCGGGGCAGAGGGGCGGGAAGCCATCGCGCTCCGCCTCGCTGAGGGCGCGCCAACGATCCAGCCGCACCAGGCTGGCGTCCGGGCTGCGCACGGAACCATCCGGCAGCCGGAAGCCGCCGGAACTGTCGAACACGATCCAGCCGCCTGATGCTCGGGCCCAGGCCTGCAGCTGGAACAGCAAGGCCGAGTTCCTGGCGCTGGTGCTGCCGCCGGTGGGTGTCATCTCGATGAGGGTGCCATCGGCATCGAGCTCCAGCACCGCCTCCGGATTGGCCGCGCACAGCTCAGCAAACTGCTCCGGTGTGAGCGGCTGGGTGTCTGGCAGGGTGAGCATGGTTGCCCTGCGGCAGGAATCATTTCAGGTTAACGGGTACTGGAGAAAGCGAGTCCTGGCGGCAAGAGTGGCGAGTCGGCCGCAGGCGAGATTCAATGTGGGTACCAGGACAACCGTTGCGACAGTCGTGCGGCCGCGTGCGCTACCTCAAGCGGAGGTTGTTCGCCTTCCAGGTGAGGCCCGGGCTGGCGATGCGCCAGCTGGTGATCGCCTCGCTCACCGCCCCCGCATCACAAATAGGAGCCCGCCGCCATCGCCCCGATCAGATTGGAGAGCAAGGCCTGCCCTGCCGGGGTGTTCAGGTAAAGCTCGGGGGCGGCGCCGCCGAGGGCATGGTTGGGGCGCTGCAGCCAGCGGTCGACCCAGGCGGCGGCATCCAACGGTTCGTTGTTGCCCGACTGGCGCAGCAGCAGCTCCACCTGCTGGATCAGGCGATCGCGGCCTGCAGCCTCAACGGACGCGGGGCTCAACGCGGTGGTGGGGTCGGTGATCGCCGCCATGGGGCCAGAATAGCCGGGATTCGGCGTGCGAGCTGATCAGAGCGGTTGGCTGCCCATCGGCAAAGTTGTCCGCTCGGTGTGCTTCCGCGAGTATTCCTACATGGTTACGACAGATAGAGGATCACATGCTGCGATTGTGGGTTTGTAAAGCATGATTTTCTGATCAGTGTGGGGAGGATTTAGGGGAGGTGTGTGCGGCCGGCCCCCGGGCGGGGGATGAGTTTGGTCCGCCGCGTGGGGGCAGACCAAGCTCATCCCCCTGGGGCCTGGGTGCCTGACCTTGAAGAGGCAGATTGTTTCTGGGTCCTGGGGTGGTTGACGCGTACAACCCGCGGTTGTGACCAATCACGAGTCGCCCGTGTCGAGCGCCGAGGATTCTTCTGTCAGCCGGATCCCCACACAGCAGCGAAAAGGCCCTGGCGCGAACTCCATCAGAAGGTCACCTTCACCTTGGTCGCCGAATGCGACACCCTCGAGCCGGTGACGCCGATCGTGGATCCGCTGTTCAGGCTGCTGGCCAAGGGGGTTGACGCGGGACACGAATCCCTCACACCAACTTTCGCCCCAGCTGATCGGCGGCCTTCAGCGCTGCTACCACCGCTTCGGCGGTCACGGGGAAGGGTTCGTTGTGGCTGGATTCTCCGGGGATGACGCTGCGGGCGGCGATGCGTTGCAGCTGGTCATCATCGTTGGCCTCGACCCCCACCTGGCCAAGGGTGATCGGCAGTCCCACCGCCTTTTGGTAGTGCAGGATCTCGTTGATTTCAGATTGCGGTTGGCCTTCGAGCACCAATTGGGTGAGCAACCCGAAAGCCACCTTCTCGCCGTGGATGTAGTCGTGGCTGGCGGGAATCTTCCGATCATGAAGTGGCGTGGGGGCTGTGGCGTGGTCCTCACCCCAACGTCCGCCCCAGCTGATCGGCCGCCTTCAGCGCCGCCACCAACGCTTCGGCGGTCACGGGGAAGGGTTCGTTGTGGCTGGATTCGCCAGGGATGACGCTGCGAGCGGCGATGCGTTGC
>JBKCTK010000077.1:0-8543 GCA_046319055.1 Synechococcaceae cyanobacterium | reverse complement strand
AGATGGAGTCGTCAGCCAGTCCGCCTCTGAAATCCCAGCCGGAGGTGTGCTCATCACAGGCTGTCTCTGACTGAGATGCAACCGGAAATCCAGCTGCTGTCAAGGGTTTAGCTCGGCAAAGGTTCGTTCTGGGCCGTCCCGCCCCCTGAACGGGTACTAATTTTACTCCTTTTGGAGAAGGCTTCGCCTAGGCCAGCCGCCATCACGTCAGGCTGAGCCTGGCCTTGAGGCTTGATGCTTGAGGCTTGAGCGCAGGCGGCCTCCCACTGATTCCAGCTTCGGCGATCTGTTTCTGCAGGTTGATTTGGCCGTAATCCGCCGGCAGCTGCAGTGGGCTGGCCGCCTTAGCCCACGTCATCGCCAAGCTGCTCGCCATGGCTGGGATCAGGCCGGGATGGTCGACTTGACCAGACTTTCCGTCAGCCCTGGGGCGGTACAGATCACCGCCAAGCAACCATTCAGCAGCTGGGTTGGAGGGGAGCTGCGCGCACTGCTCGTGGTCAGAGGCTTTCGAGAACCGCTCGACCGTCTCCGCTGTCCATCGGTTGGCGCTCAGCATTGGGTTGAGATTCAGCGAGCTTGCCTGCCGGAACGACATGATCCTGGAGAGGACACCAACAGACTTGTTGCCACTGGTGCGAAATCATTTTGGATGGCAGATTTTGCTGGCTGGGAGACTCAAAGACGATGGCGCCTGACGGCGCCATGGAGCACGGGTTTCGAGTGGTGGCGACGCTGCAAAAGAGGCCATCCAGCTTCGGGTTGATCGGATCTTACTTGGCGAGCCAGCGAGTCAGGAAAACAGGGGACGTGGCCCTCAACTAATAGAGCATCTGGGCTCTTGTCTCCTTGAGTGAACCCAGCGTCTGTGAACGAAGATTCAATAGGCACCGCGGTCGCGGGGGTCGAGGATCACGCTGATCGTGCGCAGAATAATTTTGAGGTCAAGGGAAAAGTTGCGTTGACGGGCGTAGTGAACATCAAGGCGCACGCGTTTCTGATAGCTGAGATTATTGCGTCCGGATACCTGCCAGAGTCCTGTTAGGCCGGGGCGAACCGCGAGAACATCTTCCATTTTGGAGCCATAACGCGGTAACTCCTTATCGACGATAGGGCGAGGCCCGACGACACTCATGTCGCCCCGAAGGACATTTAGAAACTGAGGTAGCTCATCAAGGCTCGAACGACGCAAAAATTTACCAATCTTGGTAATACGAGGATCGTCTTTGAGCTTGAAGTCGTTAATGAATTCGGCTTCAAGCTCAGGGGACTCGGCCAGAATCTTCGATAGAACCTGATCTGCGTCGGGTCGCATTGTGCGGAACTTGATACAGCCAAAATGGCGGTAGTCCCTGCCGACACGCTGCTGCACATAAAACACAGGGCCGCGAGACGTGGCCTTCACGAGGGCAGCCAGCAGCAAAAAGACAGGGGCTCCTAGGCTGAGAACGGCAACAGAAAATACAATGTCGCCACCCCGCTTCACAAAACGATCACGTCGCGACTGGCGCGCGATCAGTTGTTCGGCGCTTGGCCCCGTAGCCACAAGTTCGACGCCGCCATGAAGCGGTAGCAGCGACTCCAAGCCGCTTGCCAGTCCCGCCGAGGAGGTCATAAAGCCATCTACAGCTCAGCTAATCTAAAGATGGAGTTCCCCACCGTTCCAGTCCGAAGGGTCACTCAGTGCAGAGGCACAGGGGCCCCGGCATGGCCCAGCCGGCGACAGTGGCGCCGCCAGAGCTGCTCCAGCAAGGCGCCCATCCGGTTCTGGAAGCATTCGGGAGCAAACCGCTCAGCGGCCTGGCGCTGCCCTTCGGCCGGCAGGTCCCGCCATCGCCTGCCTGCCTCGAAGTGCTCCAGCGCCTCGACCAAGCTGGCGGCACTCTGGACGGGAAACAGCAGGCCTGTGGGCGAGGCAGGGCCTGCGCTCGCCTGGGGCGCCCCCTGGAGACATTGAACCGAATCCAAGATTCCGCCATTGCCGTAAGCGATCACCGGCGCACCCGCCGCCATGGCCTCCACTGGGGCAATCCCAAAGTCCTCAAGCCCGGCGTAGACATAAGCCCGGCATTGCTCGAGCCAGTCGCCCACCTCGGCCGCTGGGAGCCTGCCCAGAAAGCGAATCTGGCCATGGCCGTCCGCCAGGGTCTCCAGCCGGCTTCGCTCCGGGCCATCGCCGATCACCACCAGCGGCAGACCGGTGCGGCGAAACGCCTCCACCACCAGATCCACCCGCTTGTTGGGCACCAGGCGGCAGACGCTCACATAGGTGTCGCTCCGTGGCCGATCCCAGCGGAAGCGCCCCACCTCCACCGGCGGATGCAGCACCGTGGCCTGGCGGCGCCAAAACCGTCGGATCCTGCGCGCGGTGAAGCGGGAGTTCGCCACCAGGGCATCGACCCGCAAGCTGCTGAGCACATCCCATTGGCGCAGGTGGTGCAACTGAAGGCGCACCAAGGGGCCCAGGGGGCCGCGGGCCAGCCGGGAGCTGGCCAGATACGGGTGCATCTGGTCCCAGGCGTAGCGCACGGGGGTGTGCACGTAACTCACATGCAGCTGGTCCGGCCCCGTCAGCACCCCCTTAGCCACCAAATGGCTGCTGCTGATCACCAGGGGGTAGCCAGCCAGGTCGAGCTGCTCGATCGCCAGCGGCAACAGGGGTAGGTACTGCTGCACATGGCTTACGCCCCAGGGGAGGCGCTGGATGAAGCTGGTGCGGATTGAACGCCCGCTCAGCCAGCCGCCCGGACGGCCACTTTCGCCATCCACCAGTGAAAACAGCTGCGGCTCCCGATCGTGGTGCCGCAACAGCCGATCCAACTCGCGCACCACCTGCTCACTGCCGCCGACGGAACGGGGCGTGAACCATTCATGCACCAGGGCGATCCGCCTGGGTAGGTCTGCCATGGCTGGCCGCATGGGCATCGGTCGGCACCGTAGTCGCGTAGGTCACGAAAACTCTCAGCCCGTTGCCCAGCCGGGATGGGACGGTGAAGCTGGAGAGCAGTGACGGCATGGCGAAAGCCAGCGTGCAATGGCGATTCGCGACCTGCTCGAGGATGCCCTCAAGGAACCCTCGATCGGGACTACCCCCCGGTTCCGATGGCATGCCACGCCGGTGGGGATCGCCGCCCTCTGGGCGGAGGAAACGGCCCCCAGCTCCCCGCCCTATGACCTGGCCCTACAGGAGGGGCTGCAGGTGGGGCTCGACCTGAGCCGTGAAGAACGGGAGTTCCACCAGATCAAATCGGGCCTGGTGCTGCTGTTTCACTCCTGAAGGCAGCCCCACCATCCCCCCAGACCCAGGGCTGCCTGAACGTTTCACTGCCAAGCTCGAAAGGCTTGGGTTCGGCTGCGTTCGGAGGCGATTCAGCAGGGGCTCACGCGAGTCCTGGCGCGGCCGAAGCCGTCAGGCCAGGCCGCCCGAGAGAACTTTGAGGCAGCCCTGACCCCAGACCTGGGATTGAGCCTGCGGAGGCTGGAGAGGACCCCGATCAGGTTGGGGGGTGGTCGGTCTCCAAACATCGCCAGCTCAGCCCAGGCCAGCTCAGCCCAGGCCCCTCATCGCCAGGCCCTCAATGAATGTCGAGGCAGGCGGCGGTGCGGTAACGATCCACCAAGGTCGCCAGCTGATCCGCCGCCTGGGCCACCTGGTCCACGGTGTCGCCATAGGCCCCCACATAGCGGGCGAAGGCGTTGGCATCCACGTTGCGCAGGGTGGCGGTCTGGGTGGCGTTGAGCCGCACGCTGCGCATCTTCTGGATGCGGACATCGAACACCTGGCTGCGGAAGCGACCGATCTCCTGCCGCAGCTCCCGGCAGGCCTGCCGTTGGCGTTGGCGCTGAAGCCGCTGGTTCTGGAGCGTCCAGACCCCCGCGGCAACCCCCAGCCCCACGCCCACGAGAGCGACCAGCGCCAGTTTCCAGCGCCAGCCTCGCCAAGCCGAACGCGGTGGGGTAGGGGCCATCCGGGCAGCGATCAGCAACCCCGATCGTCTCCAGCGGGCTAGGGGCTGTCAAGCGTCCGGAGCGACCGCCAGCGGTTCACCTCTCCCCGCTGGCGGCCTTGCCATGGGAGAGGGCTGGGAAAACCCGTCCGGGCAGGGTCTTCAGCCAGCCAGCAGCCCTTGCAAGCCAATGCCGTAAAGGATGGCCGAGCACAGGATGGCGCCGGCCCAGCAGAGACTGCGCAGCGGCGGCAGGTTGGCCACGTAAGCGCCGATGTAGCCCAGCCGCAGCGCGGGATGCAGCCATGCCGCCACCAGGGCCACCTGGGGCGCCTCGGATCCATGCAGCACCGCCACCAACGCCAGCAGGCAGGCCGGAGCGTGCAGGCCGAAGGCCTCAAAGCTGTTCTGGTGGGCCCAACTGGCCCGCTTGCCCCAGGCGGGCAGTCGCTCGAACATCGCCCGCGGCGCGGCCAGATCCGCCACGTTGAAATCGGCCTGGGAGCGAGCGGCACCCAAGGGCACCAGGCTGATCACCACCACCGCGCCGGACAGCACCAGCGACCAGGCGAGGGGAGCTGCGGCGGCGCCATTGGCTGGCAGGGCGGCCAGCGCCAGGGGAAGAACCACGGGGGCAACCATCGCGGGGGAGCTGGGGGCATCCTTTTCTAGGCTGACCTGGGCCGGTCGTGGCCCCGCCCCCGTCACCCTGCCTCCGCACCCCGCTCCCATGGCCGAAACCTTCAGCTTCGACGTGGTGTCCGACTTCGATCGGCAGGAGCTGGTCAACACCATCGACCAGGTGCGCCGCGATGTGGGGCAGCGCTACGACCTCAAAGATTCCGGCACTGAGCTGGAGCTGGAGGAGAGCGCAATCACGATCACCACCGCCAGCGACATGACCCTGGAAGCAGTGGCTGATGTGCTGCGCCAAAAGGCCACCAAGCGCAATCTCTCGCTCAAGATCTTCGACTTCCAGCCCGCCGAAAGCGCCGGTGGCAACCGGGTGCGGCAGAGCATCACCCTGCGGCGGGGCCTCAGCCAGGAGCTGGCCAAGAAGTTGAGCAAAACGATCCGCGATCAGCTCAAGAAGGTCACCGTCGCCATCCAGGGCGACAGCCTGCGGGTGACGGGCAAAAGCAAGGATGATCTGCAGCAGGCGATCCAGCTGTTGCGCGAGCAAGACCTGGAGGTGCCGTTGCAGTTCGAGAATTACCGCTGACCCTCGCGGCGGGGGGAGCGCCAGGCCGATGGCCACGGCGCTGGGCGATCAGGCTTGATCCAAGCGGCGCTCAGCGCGTCACGCCGCTGCCCGGCGCGGGCCTCAGACCGCACGCCACACCAACACCGGCACGGCGCAATGGGTTAGCACCTTCTGGGTCTCGCTGCCGAGCACCAGGGCGCCGACACCGCGCCGGCCGTGGGAGGCCATGAAGATCAGGTCGCACTGGCGCTGCTCGGCGGCACGGATGATCGCCAAATAGGGCTGCTCACTCTCCTCGGAACACGCCTCCGCCGGCACCCCACCAGCCTTGGCGAGATCCAACAGCTCCGCCAGCTGCCCCTGGGCCAGCTCCCGCATGCGCTCGCGGATCTCCTCGGTGGTCATCAGGCTGGGGTTGGTGTCGATGTTGGGGCTGGCCTCCACGATGTAGTTGAGGATCGTGGGGGTGTGCACGGCATAGAAAAAGCTGATGCGGGCGCCGATGGCGGCGGCGAAGCGCACCGCCTCGCCGGCCGCCTGCAGCGACAGCTCGGAATGGTCGGAGGGAACGAGCAGGTGCTGATACATCGACGCGAACGGCGGGGGAGGCGCTGAAGGCTGAGGGGCTGGAGGAACCGCGCAACGGGCGATCCAACGGGTTAACCCAACCCCTGGATGCTAGGCAGGGCATCCGGGCTGAGCTCCACGACGGCAGCGCCAGGCTGCCCGGCCCAGCCCTACCTGGGCCCTCGTGATGGGGGCCTCTAGCCTCAAGGCAGCGGCACGAGGCAGGGAACCCAGGTGAGCCAAGGGAATCGCCCCCCAGCCCAGGGCCCAGCCGAGGTCCCCGCCCAGGGCTCCATCGATGGGCCAGCCCCAGCCCCCGCGCTGGTGCCCCCGGCTGCGGCGCGCCGCGGCTGGCGTTTCGCGATCGACCGCGGCGGCACCTTCACCGATCTGGTGGGCCAGGGGCCCAGCGGCCAAAGGCTGGTGCGCAAGGTGCTTTCGGAACAGCCCGATCACCCGGGCGATCCCGCCCTGCGGGCGGTGCGCGAGAGCCTGGGGCTGGCGCCAGGGCAACCGCTGCCCGCCGGGTTGGTGCAGGAGGTGCGCATCGGCACCACGGTGGTGACCAATGCCCTGCTGGAGCGCAAGGTGCGGCCGGTGCTGCTGCTGCTGAACGCCGGCCTGGAGGATCTGCCCTGGATCGGCGACCAGCACCGCCCCGACATTTTTGCCCTGCGCATCCAGCGGCCTGAACCGCTGCCACTGCGGGTGGTGGCGGTGCGGGGGCGGTTGGCGGCGGATGGCAGCGAGGTGGAGCCCCTGGGCCTGGATGGGGGGCTGGAAACCAGGCTCCTGACCGCCTTGGCGGAGCTGGAGTCGGAGGGGGGCTGTGCCGGCGTGGCGGTGGCGCTGCTGCACAGCTGCCGCAACGGAGGCCACGAGCGGGCCCTCGGCGATTGGCTGCGCCAACGGCTGAGCCTGCCGGTGTTGCTGTCCCATCAGGTGAGTGCCCAGCCGCGGCTGGTCCCCCGGCTGCACACCACCGTGGCGGAGGCCGCGCTGCGACCGGTTCTGCATCGCTACCTCGACCGGGTGCGAGAGGAACTCGGCCCCCACCTCCGCCTGCGGGTGATGGGCTCCAGCGGGGCGCTGCTGGCGCCGGAGTTGCTACAGGCCCGCGACACGATCCTCTCGGGGCCGGCCGGCGGCATGGTGGGCGCCATCGCCGTGGCCGCCGCCGCCGGCTTCGAGCGGCGGCCGATCCTGGGGTTCGACATGGGGGGCACCTCCACCGATGTGTTCCACGTCGCGGGCGCCAGCGGCGATCGCAGCCTGGAGAACCTTTCGGAGACGGCGATCGACGGCCTGCGGTTGCAGGTGGCGATGCTGCCGATCCACACCGTCGCCGCCGGGGGCGGCTCCGTGCTGCATGTGGACGGCCAGCGGCTGCAGGTGGGCCCCGCCTCGGCGGGGGCGGACCCGGGCCCGGCCTGCTACCGCCGCGGCGGCCCCGCCACGATCACCGATGCCAACCTGCTGCTGGGCCGACTGCCGATCGGCGCCTTGCCCGCCGTCTTTGGGCCCAACGGGACTCAGGGGGTGGATGGGGCGGAGGCGCGGCAGCGCTTTCGCGCCCTGGCCCAAGCGCTCGACCGCGATCCAGACGCTCACCTCAGCTTGGAGCGGCTGGCCCACGGGGCCCTGGCCATCGCCAACGAACGCATGGCGGAGGCCATCCGCAGCGTCTCAATCCAACGCGGCCACGACATTCGCGATGCGGTGCTGGTCTGCTACGGCGGCGCCGGCGGCCAGCACGCCTGCGCCCTCGCCAGCAGCCTGGGGTTGACCCGAGTGCTGGTGCACCCGCGGGCGGGGGTGCTATCGGCCCATGGCATCGGCCTGGCCCGCGAACGGCTACGGCGGGAGGAGCATCTGGGCCTGCCGCTCAGCGACCCCGCCCTCGCCCAACTGCACCAGCGCCAGGCGGCGCTGATCGTCGCTGCCGTCGCCGCCCTGCGCGCCTGCGGCCAAGCTCCCTCTGCCGCCAACAGCCGCGCCGGTCAGGAATCCCCAGGCCAGGCGATCGGCCGCGGGCCCGACGCGCCGCCGCCGCCGGAGGAGGCGAAGGGGGAGGAGATGGCGGAGCGGGGCGTGGCCTGCGCCGCCAGCGTGGAACTGCGCCTGGCCAGCGGTGAGCGCGGGCTCGAGCTGCCCTGGAGCGGCGAGTCGGCGGCGGAGCTGGCGCTGGCCTTCCAGGAGCGGCACCGACGCCGTTTCGGCTATGCGCTGCCGGACGAGGCCCTGGTGCTGGAGCGCCTGATCCTGGAGATCGCCCTGCCGCAGCCGGGCTGGATGGCCCGGGCCGAGGCGGGGCCGGACGGGCAGGGGCTGGAGCGCGGGCAACCTGGGCCGCTGCGGCTGGAGAGCGGCGATCGGGTGCCCCTCTGCCTCGGCGATCCCCAGCACGTTGGTGCGCCGGGCGGGCTGCGCTGGCAGCGGGTGCCCCTCTGGCGCCGCGAGCAGCTGGGGCCGGGTCAGGTGCTCCGCGGCCCTGCCTTGCTGCTCGACGACACCGGAACCCTGGTGCTGGAGCCCGGCTGGCAGGGGCGGCTGTTGCCCGATGGAGCCTTGCTGCTGGAGCTGCGGCAGCAGGGCGCCCCCGGGCCCAACGCCAACGGCGACCTGCAGGCCCCAGCCCTTCCGCTGGCGGCGGCGGGCCCCCCGCGGGGCCCCGGGCGCCGGCCGCGCCGCTGGGGAGCCCGCCGGGCGCCGCCGTCGCGATCCGTCAGGGTGCCGCAGGGCCCACCTGCACCCCGCTCTGCCTGCCCGCGGCTGATGGGGCGGGCCTGGAGTGGCAGTCCGTGTCGCTCTGGCACCGCTCCGCG
>JBKCTK010000076.1:0-7440 GCA_046319055.1 Synechococcaceae cyanobacterium | reverse complement strand
CAAGAACCCCGAGTACCAGTTCCGCGGCAAGGCCTGGCTGATCATGGGGGTCCCCAAGACGCCCAACCTCCTCTACGAGGACGACTTCCAGCGCTACCTCAGCGACTACCCCGACAACTTCATCTACACCAAGGCGATCAGCCGCGAACAGGAAAACGCCAAGGGTGGCCGCATGTACATCCAAGACCGGGTGTTGGAACACGCCGAAGAAATCTTTGCCTTGATCGAAGATTCCCGCACCCACGTCTACATGTGCGGCCTGCGCGGCATGGAACCCGGCATCGATGAGGCGATGACCGCCGCCGCCGCCGCCAAGGGTCTGGACTGGTCAGAACTGCGTCCCCAGCTCAAGAAGGCCGAGCGCTGGCACGTGGAAACCTACTGAGCGCGTTTCGCTCGAACGCTCGAACCAAGCACCAACGGCCCGCCACCCTCCCTGGCGGGCCTTTATTGCGTGAGCGCCTGATTCGCCATTGAGGGGTCCCGCGCCGGTGCTGCCTCGGAGCCGGAGAACCCTCCGCGGTGACGGAGCGAGGGACAGGGTTGGCAGCATTGAGGCCGCCGCGGTGGCCCATGACGCAGCCGCCAGCCTCGGCAGGGTTGTGGCGCCGCCGCCAGCCCTGGCGGCCCTGGCCCACTGATCCGGGAACCCACACACTGCCGAGCGCCTCCCGTCCGGGGGGAGGCGCGCCGGGGCTTCCGCCGTTAAACCAGGGGAACAGGCTCTGGAGCGATGTCCGCGATCCTCACCAATCCCCTGCGGGTGGGTCTGCGCCAAGAGCGGGTGATCACCCCGCAGTGCATCGTGATCTTTGGCGCCAGCGGCGACCTGACCCACCGCAAGCTGGTGCCGGCCTTGTTCGAGCTGTATCGCCAGCGGCGCCTGCCCAGCGAGTTCGCGGTGCTGGGCTGCGCCCGCCGCCCCTGGAGCGATGAGGAGTTCCGCACCAAGATGGCCGAGGCCCTGGCGGACGAGATCACCAGCCACCCCAGCGCCTGGGAGCAGTTCGCCCAGGGACTCTTCTACGAGCCGGTGGATCTGCAGCAGAGCGACCACCTGGTGCGGCTGGCCTCCCGCTTGGAGGCGATCGACCGGTTGCGGGCCACCCGCGGCAACCGCACCTTCTACCTGTCGGTGTCGCCGGAGTTCTACGGCAGTGGCTGCCGCGCCCTGGCCAGCGCCGGCCTGCTGGCCGATGCCGACCGCAGCCGGGTGGTGATCGAGAAGCCCTTCGGCCGCGATTACGCCAGCGCCCAAGCCTTGAACAAGGTGGTGCAGGCCTGCGCCAAGGAAAGCCAGGTGTTCCGCATCGACCATTACCTCGGCAAGGAAACGGTTCAAAACATCCTGGTGATGCGCTTCGCCAACACGATTTTCGAGCCGATCTGGAATCGCAACTACATCGCCAACGTGCAGATCACGGCGGCCGAAACCGTGGGGGTGGAGGAACGGGCCGGCTACTACGAAGGTTCGGGCGCTCTGCGGGACATGGTCCAGAACCACCTCACCCAGATCTTGGCGTTGACCGCCATGGAACCTCCGGGCCGCTTCGATGCCGAAGCGATCCGCAACGAAAAGGCCAAGGTGCTGCAGGCCGCCCGCCTGGCCCAGGAGGACGAGGCCTGGAAATGCTGCGTGCGCGGGCAATACAGCCACGGCGGTACCGCGGCGGCCCCGTTACCCGGCTACCGGCAGGAACCCGGCGTGAACCCGAACAGCACCACCGAGACCTACGTGGCGATGAAGCTGTTTATCAACAACTGGCGCTGGCAGGGGGTGCCCTTCTATCTCCGCACCGGCAAACGCTTGCCCAAGCGGCTCAGCGAAGTGGTGCTCACCTTCCGGGAGGCTCCGGTGCACCTGTTTGATGCCGCCGGCGGAGCCCCCACCCCCAACCAATTGATCCTGCGCATCCAGCCCGATGAGGGAGCCGAGATCAAGTTCGAGGTGAAGGCGCCGGGATCGGGCATGCGCAGCCGCCCGGTCGACATGGCCTTCTCCTACGACGACTCGTTCGGAGAACCCTCCGATGAGGGCTATGTGCGGCTGCTGGCGGACGCCATGCTGGGGGATCCCACCCTGTACACCCGTAGCGATGAGGTGGAGGCGGCCTGGCGGCTCTACACGCCGCTGCTGGCCCTAATCGAAGAAAGCCCTTGGCAGTTGCCGGTGCACCCCTACGAAGCCCGCACCTGGGGTCCCGCCGCCGCCGACAACCTGCTGGCCGAAGACGGTCTCATCTGGCGCCGCCCCTGATCGGCCCCGCACCACCCCGCCAGTTCCCTCATCCCCCGGAGCCCCATGCCTGCCCAGCTCACCCTCGCCGCCCCCGCTGAGGTGCCCCCCGCCGAGGTCAGCCCCTATCTGGAGCGCCTCTGGAGCCGGGAGCTGGAGGGCTCCACCGGCGCCGCCACCTTCACCCTGATCGTTTGGGAGCCCTCCTGGCTGGAGCAGCAACTGGTGCGTCTCGGACGGGTGGAGGGACCGATCCGGGGCCTCGATCGCGACGACGTGTTGGAGGCGGCCCGGGAGGCCATCAGCGAATGCGACATGCCCCACAGCACGGCGCCGATGGATCCGCGGCTCACCTGGAAGCTTGGGGCCCTGGCCGGAGGCCATAGCGCCCCGGACGAGCGCGGTCAGTTCGTGGAGAGCGCCATCAGCGTCCACATGCCGCGGCGGCTGATCACGCTCGCCCCCACCCTCGATGCCAGTCAGCCGCTGGAGACAATGGTGGCGGCCTACTGCCCACTGCCGGAGGAGCGGGGTGCCAGCGACGCCTGCGGCGACGTGATCGTGCTGCGGGGCGGAATGGGCGCGATCCAGCAGGGTCTGCCGATGATCCAGCCCCTGGTGGGGGACGACCTGCCCTGCTGGGTGTGGTGGAACAGCAGCCTGGATGAGCCGATCGACATGCTGGAGGCCCTGGCCCCGCCCCGCCGCCGCCTGGTGATCGACAGCTCCCTCGGCGAACCGGCCCGCTGCTTGGAGGTGCTGGTGCGCCGCATCGAGGCCGGCCAGGCGGTGAACGATCTGAATTGGTTGCGGTTGCGCAGCTGGCGCGAGTCGCTGGCCATGGTGTTCGACCCCCCCTCCCGCCGCGATGCCCTCGCCCACGTGGCCCGGCTGGACATCGACGTGGAGGGGGACCATCCGGTGAAGGGTCTGCTGCTGGCGTCCTGGATCGCCGACCGGCTGGGTTGGCACCTGGTGGCCAGCCATTCCGAGGCGGAGGGAGGCATCAGCGCCGAGTTTCAGCGCACCGATGGCACCAGCGTGCGGTTTCATCTGAATTCGGTGCCCATGGGCCATCCCAAGGCCCATCCCGGCGCGATCGTGGGCCTGCGGCTGATCTGCGAGCCGCCGGGCCGGCCGCCGCTGTGCGTGATCCTCTGCTCGGAATCGGGCGGCTGCATGCGGCTCGAATCCGGCGGCATGGCCGCCAAGGAGCTGGCGGAGGATCTGGTGCCCCTGCCGGAGGAGAAGGAGGAGATGGAGCTGGCCCGCCTGCTGGGCGGTGGCCACGACACCACCAACCCCCTGCTGGCGGCGGCGGCCCCCCTGGCCCTAGACCTGCTGCCCGGCGCCGCTCCAGGCTGAGCGACACCACCGCGCCGGATTGTTGGCCTGTCTGATCGCCGCGCCGTGCAGTGGCAGCGGCAAGACCCTGCTGAGCCTCTGCCTCTCAGCCCTGGCCCACGAACGCGGCCTCGTATTGCAGCCGTTCAAGGTGGGACCCGACTACCTCGACCCCCAGCTGCTGGCCGCGGTGGCGGGGCGGCCCTGCCGCAATCTCGACACCCTGCTGTGCGGCCCGGAGTGGGTGCGACGCAGCTTTCGCTGGCACGGCAGCCGGGCCCAGCAGGTGCTGGTGGAGGGGGTGATGGGCCTGTTCGATGGGCGCGGTCCCAGCAGCGACGGCAGTTCGGCGGACGTGGCGGCCCTGCTGGACCTTCCCGTGGTGCTGGTGGTGGAGGCCTCGCGCCAAGCGGGCTCCCTGGCGGCGCTGGTGCGGGGCTTTCGCGACCACGGGCCCCCGGCCGTGCGCCTCGCCGGCGTGGTGCTCAACCGGGTGGGCAGCGAGCGCCATCGGGCCCTGCTGGGCGAAGCCCTGGAGACGATCGCGGTGCCGCTGCTCGGGGTGCTGCCCCATCACGCCGCCCTGGACCTGCCCTCGCGCCACCTGGGCCTGCTGCCGCCGCAGGAGTTGGCGGATCTGGGCGAACGGCGACGCCTCTGGGCCCACCTGGCCGAGCGCCATCTCGACCTGGCGCGCCTGGAGCCGCTGCTGGCGCCGCCGGAGGCCGAGGCGGGCAGCCCGGATCCGATTCATTGGAGCCTGGCCCAGGCGGCCCCCGAGCCGGCGGGGCTTGGCGGGGGGCATCCGGGTGGGAATCAGGGTGGGCCCCAAGGGGGGCCCCCAAGGGAGCCCCCGCTTGCTGGCCCGAGGGCCTTGGCTTCCGCCCCGGCGACGGGGGACGACGCTCAAGGCGGCGACCGGGCCCTGGAAGCCGGGGCGGCCAGCGCCGCGGCCGGCGCCAGCGACCGCCAACCGCCGCTCACCGTGGCGATCGCCAGCGACCGGGCCTTCCACTTCCGCTATCCGGAGGCCGAGGAGCTGTTGCGGGCCGTGGGGCTGGCGGCGCAGGCCTGGAGTCCGTTGGCCGATGAACCGTTGCCGCCGGGCTGTCGGGCGGTGATCCTGCCGGGGGGCTATCCGGAACTGCATGCCGCCCAGCTGGCCGCGAGCCGCCGCAGCCTGGGGGACCTGGTGGCGGCGGCGGCGGCGGGCCTGCCGCTGCTGGCCGAATGCGGTGGGCTGCTGCTGCTGGGCCAGCAGCTTCACGACACCCCCGATCATCCCCAGCCGATGGCCGGTCTGCTGCCGTTCCGAGCCCGCCGCGGCAGCCTCAGCCTCGGCTATCGCCAGGCGTTGGCCATCGCCGATGGCCTGCTGGTGCGCCGCGGCGAGATCTTGATGGGCCATGAATTCCACCGCTGGCAGCTGCTGGGCCCGGAGGCCAACGGCGAGGCCGGGCCCGAGCTGGGGCCGGGAGGATCGCCGGAGGGCGACGCGCTGGGCGCCAGGGCGGACGTTGGGGTGGAGGACTCCTCAACGGCCCTTTCAGCAGACCCGTTCGCGGAAGCCTTGCGGGGACCGGGGCTGATGGCCGCCGCTGGGCGCGCGGCAGCTGGCGAACCGGGAAGGCCGGATCCGGCCTGGGGCGAGCCGATCCGGCGGGATGGGGGCGCTGCGGCAATCCAACGCAACGAACCCATGACAGCAACCCGCTGGTTGTGGCAGCTTGAAGGTTGGGGTTCACCGCGGAGGACCGAGGGATGGACGACCACCCACATCCACGCCACATGGCTGCATCTCCACTGGGCTGGCTATCCGGCGATTCCCTGGCGGCTGGCCGCCGCTTCCGCCAACGTCGCGCCGCTGCCGAGGAACGCCGCTTCGTGCTTCCCCAGGAGCCCCGGCCGACGCACCTGAACGAGCGCTGGCGGTTGATCGTGCGCGGCAGGGTGCAGGGCGTGGGCTATCGCCTCAGCTGCCAGCGCCAGGCCCAGCAGCTGGGCTTGAGCGGCTGGGTGCGCAATCGCCCCGATGGCACGGTGGAAGTGGAGGCGGAAGGGCCGGTGCAGGGGCTGGGGGAACTGCAGCTGTGGTGCGCTCGCGGCCCCCAAGGGGCGGATGTGAGCGGCGTCACCAGCCATGTGATTCCCTGCAACGGCGCGGACTGGTTCGAGATCCGCCGCTAAGGCGAGGCCCGCATCCCGGGCCCGCCACGGAGACCCGCACTTTCGAGGCCCGCCACGCCCGAGTCTTCCTCTGGCCCGCAAACTCTGGCCCGCAAGCTCTGGCCGCAACGGCCTGGTGCCAGGGCCGCAACCGTTCTGGTGGCCCAATCCATGGGCTCATGCGGCGGCGGTACAGCCATCGCCTGGCCGTTGCCATCCCCGCCGCCCACGCGCGAACGTGCCAACCCAGGGGCTGCTAACACCCAGGGCCGAGCCGACAGGCCCGAGGCGCCTACGGCCCCCAGAATGAGGGAAGAAGTCCTCTCGGCTTGAGCGATCCAGCTGGGGGCCCAATAAAAACTCCCCCCGCCAACTGGCGAGGGGAGGGCCGTGATCCAACGGCGGTGTGATGAAGCGGAATCACTCAGGCCATGCGGAAGGCCTTCACACGGCGGCGCAACTTGCGGGTGAAGCCGAAGGCGGCACCGGCACCCATCAGGGGCAGGGGGCCGGGGACGCTCGCGGCTTCCAAAGCGTCGATATTTTCGGTACCGATATCATAACCATAGGAGCCAAAGTAATTCTGCAGATCTAGCGCCGTATTCCATGTCTTCCCGCCAAACTGAAGGTATTGCGCAGAGCTCGAGCTGCTACCGTCCCAAACCCAAATCTCGCCACCATCAAAACTGTCAATAGGCTGGATACTAAAGATTATGCTGTTACCATTTTGAATCAGTGCATCGAGGTCGATATCGGCCTCAAGATCTGGACGTCCAATCGCTGTAGCAATCTTCAATCTATCGTAGATCACAAGATTAGTAGTAGCATCGACGACTGATGCCGAGATATCACCAGGCAGCCGATCGAAGGCCGGGGAGAAACGATTTGCATCCCACATCGCATCAGGCCCCCACACCTCAAGGCCATTGAGATCAAAAGGGGCCGGAGGATTTCCTGCTGGAGGTGAGGTCTTAATGGTTTGGTTCGTGGCCCACAGCTGAATTGAGCCGAGGGGGTTTATCGCAAAGATTGACTGTTGATGGTTATCTCCCTGCATGGAAAGCAACAGATAGGTTTTGTTATCAATCACCGCCATGAATAGAGCATCGCCAACATTAGCGAGAGCATCTACTTCAACACCATAATTGTAAATATTTGCTGTTCCCCCAAGCCCATCCCAGATCAAGGACTGACCCGGAACATTAGCACCCGCGAAGTTAGTGTTAATGTTGGTTGTAAACTCTTTGCCAGGAACGTTCACAGGGGCAGGTAAACCCATGCCTGGCATCGGCGATACAAACGGGCCAGGAGGAGTGGGGACTCCGTAGTTGACGTTGGCCGCCAAGGCGTTGCCTGCTGGGATTGTGAAACTGACCAAAACAGGCAAGAGCCAAGTCGGCGGTGCGGATCCCCTGGAGCGATCAATGCTAAAGATCTGCTGAATCAATACAAGGATTGATGGTGTACTGGCGCGGAGTGAAGTCATACCGAAACCAAGGAATGAACAGCGCTGATGAGACATCAACTTCATAACAATAGGGAAGTTTTAATGCCTTGTCGTCTGCAGAAATGCTGACGAAATGAAGCACTCTGCATCACAATGCAGCACTTTTGATGCTGGCGACTGCGGCTTGCCGGCCGATGGTGGCAGGCTGCTTTCCGCTCGGGTCATGAGCTGCTGGATGGCCGGCTAG
>JBKCTK010000075.1:0-2098 GCA_046319055.1 Synechococcaceae cyanobacterium | reverse complement strand
GCGGGGCATCAATCGGAGGGACCCGCTTGCGCAGCCTGAGCAGAGGAAGATTTCCGCGGCTTGCATTCCCTGATGCCCCGCGGGGTCCTTGGGGCGAACCTGTCATCGGCAACCAGCAGATGAGCGAGGCCCCCTGGGGAGCCCCGCCCGGCCGCTGGCCTCAGAAGGGACTGAGCGCCTCAAGCTCTGGATCAACCGGCATGGCCGGGGCTGCTGCCTGCTGCTCGAACAGCACCTGGGCCGCCAGCTCAGCCAGCCGGGGCCAGCGCTCGCCGCAGAACACCAGATCTTCCAGTACCTGCCAGGAGAACTGCTGCAGCTGGGCCTTGCGGGACAGAGAAGCCATGGGAGGGCTCCGCATAGGACCCCTCTGCCGGCGGGCGGCGGGTCAAGGGCCCGTCCACGACTGCAATGCGGAGCGCAGCGGAGCCAACGTCCACACCGGCGGGCTTGTATCACCCTTGAGGCGCCCCCGACCATGAGGAGGGCCGGAGCGGAGCCCCCACAGAAACCTGGTGGGAGGGCCGGAGCGGATCCAGGCCGCGCAACATGGCGCGTCGCTCAATCAGCTGCGCACACGATCTCCCGCAGGATCTGAACACAGGCAGGCCGGAGATCCGGTGGCAAGGATCCGATGCGGCGCTTGATGACTGGCATCGCCAGGGTCGTCATGCGGCTCAGCCGACAACGGGAGGACACCTTCAGTCCGCTCTGGTTGAACTGGGGGTGATCAGCCGGGATATCCAGCTCATCCCTGTTGGCCAATCCTGCAACCCTTGAGCTGATGAAGGCGAGGAGACCATCCTGATGGCGTTCACTCAGGCAGATGACCATCGCTGGGCGGGGCTTGACGTTGGGCCCATCCGTGAACGGAAACGCCACCAGGACGATGTCAAAGCGAGCCAGCATCAGCCCGCCGCAATCGGCTCGCCGTCATTGAAGCTGTAGAGATCAGGCTCCTGGGCAAGGTCATCGAACGCCTGACCGGCCTGCGCGATCTGTGCCAGCTCATCGCTGCCGATCTCGCCGCAGTCCTGCCCCAGCTGCTCCAGCAGCCAGCGGCGATCGGCGTCCGGGAGGCTCCTGATGACCTCCAGGAGGTTCCTGGTGAGTTGCGGGTTGGTCATGGATCGAGGCTATCGCCGTCCGCCATGCTCAGGATCGGCACTTGCCGGAGCGAAGTCGAGGCGTTGGGCCTCCAGGTCTCCTTCCCAGCAGAGGCGCCCCCGAAAAGCCCGGATCTCGCCTTGCTGCTCAAGCTGGGGCAGCGTGGGCAGGCTCAACGCCACCTGTCTCAGCTTGCTGTGGGCCCCCGAGGCTTGCATCGTCTGAGCCAGTAGGCGGCTACTGATGGGTCAAGCGTAAGCAGTTCGACCTCATAGCCATCCCCAGTGCCCGTATGGAGACGGGATCGTTCTTACCGTGGTTCCATCCAGGCCAGACCGGTCGATGGACAGCTTCTCCTTCACGGCAGAGATCACCGAGGAGCGGACGCTGACGCTTCCACCTGGGACTCCCTCTGGGCACGTCACCGTGGCGATCACACCAGCAGAAGGTGAAACGCCGTCGGGCCGCCGGTTGCTGGCCAAGCTGCAGGATCTCCAGTCAGCCATCCCTGCTCGCGAGGGGCTGAGCAAGGAGCAGATCGACGACGCATTGGAGAACGAGCGGGCCTCGTGGTCTGGAGGCTGATGTCTGGCGGCTCCCGCGGCGCACCGCATCACTCGGCGGCGCTGACAATAGCCCGTGACGTTGCTGGGGCCGATCCCCGGGAGTGCAGCACCGATGGGCCTCACCCTGATCGAGGCAGCCACTGGTTTGCCGAGAACAGCCCGAGACCTGCCTGGAGCACCTGGCGGTGATCAAGACCTTCAGCGAGGGGAACTGCTCGCGCGGCTGCCATTCATGAACATCGCCGGCGGCGGCCTCTTCTACTCCGTCGAGGTAAGCGTTCAGGGGGGGCAGCTCCTGGCCATCGTCGCCCTTGACAGCCCCCTGAAAAGAGCGTTGATCTCAGCACGAGACCGCCAGAGATGCCCTGTCCCCCTGCTGGGATCACCGATCGCGACTGGGTGGCGACGCCGCCAGCGGGCAAAGC
>JBKCTK010000074.1:0-2436 GCA_046319055.1 Synechococcaceae cyanobacterium | reverse complement strand
GCTGGTGGTCGTTTATTTCGCCCCCGGCTGCTTCGCCGCCCTGCTGCAGGGGGCGCAGCGGTTCGAATACCAGGGGGTGCAGCACCGATCCGGCGACGCTGCCCGCCTCCCCGGCGGTGGCGGTAGCGGTGGCGGTGGCGGAGCCCACCAGGCCGGTGACGGTGGGGTTGCGGCGATACCAGATCACCAGCCGGCGAATCGCGCGGCTGGGCTTGGTGTTGCGGTTCCGTCCGGGGGTGGGGCTCCGGCGGGCGGCGGGCTCAGGCTCCTTCGGTGGCAACGGATTCGACGATGCGCTGGAACAGATAGCCGGTGCCCCGGGCCGTGAGGATCAGCTCGGGGTTGGCTGGATCATCTTCCAGTTTGGAACGCAGCCGGGAGATATGGACATCCACGACCCGGGTATCGACGTGACGCTCGGGTGTGTAGCCCCACACCTCCTTGAGAATCTCGCCGCGGCTGAAGGGCTCGCCGGAACGGCTGACCAGAAGTTCCAGCAGGCTGAACTCCATGCCGGTGAGGCGGATCCGCTCGTCCCCCCGGTAGACCTGCCGCTTGTTGGTGTCGATGCGCAGGTCGCTGATCTGGATCACCCCCGAGTTGGGGATGCCGGCGACGTGTTCCTTTTCGACCCTGCGCAGCACGCAGCGGATGCGGGCCTCGAGCTCCTTGGGGCTGAAGGGTTTGACCACGTAGTCGTCAGCCCCGAGCTCCAGGCCGGTGATGCGATCGGCCACGTCGCCCAGGGCGGTGAGCATCACGATCGGCACATCCGACTCCTTGCGCAGCTCTTGGCAGACCCCGTAACCATCGAGCTTGGGCATCATCACGTCGAGCACCACCAGGTCGGGGTGGGTGCGGTGGAAGCACTCCAGGGCCTCCTCGCCATCACTGGCGGTGATCACCTGGTAGCCGATCATCGAAAGGCGGGTCTCGAGAATCCGGCGGATGCTGGCCTCGTCATCCACCACCAGGATGGTTTCGCGTCCGTGGTTGTGGCTGGGGGAGGCGACCGTCATCGCGCAACGGGTCCGAAGCATGCATCCGGACTACTGAAAAGGTCGTCGGCCCGTAAATTCACTCAGCGCCACCTTTCTTCATAATCGGCCTGCTAGCCGCGGGCGAGGGTCCGCCACCCCTTTCAGCCCTTCCCGCCCGCCCCCCTTGGCCCGCTCCGCCACGCATTACGTCTGCCAGGAGTGCGGTGCCCGCAGCCGGCAGTTTTTCGGCCGTTGCACAGCCTGCGGCAGCTGGGATTCCCTGCTGGAGCAGCGCCAGAGCGCCGCGGAATCCGGTGCACGCCGCCGTGGCGGTGCCGCGGCAACCGGCGCGGTGCCGCCGGGCCAGCCCCGCCGCTCCGAGCCGATTGAGGCCGTCGGCGAGCTGCCGCTGCAGCGTTTGCGCTGCGGTTCCAGCGAACTGGATCGGGTGTTGGGCGGTGGCCTGGTGCCCGGTTCGCTGGTGTTGCTGGGCGGCGATCCCGGCATCGGCAAGTCGACCCTGCTGCTGCAGAGCGCCTGCGCCCTGGCCCAGCGGGTGCCCGTGCTCTACGTGAGCGCGGAGGAGTCGGCCCAGCAGGTGAAGTTGCGATGGCGGCGGCTGCGCCAGGGGGACCCATCGGCACCGCCCGCGTTGGCGCCGCCAGGGGCCGATGCGGTGTTCCCGGAGTCCGAGCTGGCGGAAGCGGCGGCCCCGGGGTTGCGGCTGCTGGCCGAAACCGACCTGGAGCCGGTGCTGGAGGAGCTGGAGGCCCTCAGGCCGGCCGTGTCGATTATCGACAGCATCCAGGCCTTGCACGACCCAGGCCTGGCCAGCGCCCCCGGGTCCGTCGCCCAGGTGCGGGAGTGCGCCGCCGCCCTGCAACGCCTGGCCAAACGGCAGCACACCGCCCTGCTGCTGGTGGGGCATGTCACCCAGGAGGGGGTGCTGGCTGGACCGAAGGTGCTCGAGCATCTGGTGGACGCGGTGCTGACCTTCGAGGGCGACCGCTTCGCCAGCCACCGACTGCTACGCGCCGCCAAGAACCGCTTCGGTGCCACCCACGAGCTGGGGGTCTTCGAGATGCGGGGGGGCGGTCTGGTGGAGGTGGCCAACCCCAGCGAGCTGTTCCTCGGCGCCCAGGGACCCTCCCCCGGCAGCGCCACGATCGTGGCCTGCGAGGGCACCCGGTCGCGGGTGGTGGAGCTGCAGGCCCTGGTCAGCCCCACCAGCTTCGCCAGCCCGCGGCGCCGCGCCACCGGCCTCGCCGCCAACCGCTTGCCACAGATCGGGGCGGGGCTGGACCAGCGCCTCGGCCTGCCCCTGTCGCGCTTCGACTGCTACCTGGCGGTGGCCGGCGGTCTGGAGGTGGAGGAACCCGCCGCCGATCTGGGCGTGGCGGCGGCGGTGGTGGCCAGCTACCGCGACCTCGTGCTGCCCCAGGGCACGGTGCTGATC
>JBKCTK010000073.1:0-43634 GCA_046319055.1 Synechococcaceae cyanobacterium | reverse complement strand
CGTGGGTCCGGGCCTGGAAACCTCGGGGGGCTCGGCGGCCAACACCTTGGCGGGGCTGGCCCAGCTGGGGGCCAAGGCCGGGTTCATCGGTCGGGTGCGCGACGATCAGCTCGGCGCGATCTTTGCCCACGACATCCGCTCGGTGGGCGCCCGCTTCGAGACCCCCGCCGCCACGGCCGGACCCTCAACGGCCCGTTGCCTGATCCTGGTGACGCCGGACGCCCAGCGCACCATGTGCACGTTCCTGGGGGCATCCGTGCTGCTCGACCCATCGGATCTGGACCTCAGCCTTGTCGCCAAGGCCAAGGTCCTCTACCTGGAGGGCTATCTCTGGGACAGCGAAGCGGCGAAGCGCGCCTTCATCGCCGCCGCCGAAACCGCCCGCGCCAACGGAGGTGAGGTAGCCCTCTCCCTTTCGGATGCCTTTTGCGTCGATCGGCACCGCGAGAGTTTCCAGGAGTTGGTGGATGGCCATGTCGACATCCTGTTTGCCAATGAAATGGAAATCACCTCGCTGTACAAGGCGAACAGCTTCGACGCAGCGGTGGAGCAGGTTCGGGGCCGCTGCCGCATCGCTGCCCTCACCCGCAGTGGCGAAGGCTCCCTGCTGCTCTCCGGGGAGACCCGCATTGAGATCCCTCCCTATCGCCTCGGGTCCCTGGTCGACACCACAGGCGCGGGCGATCTCTACGCAGCGGGATTCCTCTACGGCCACACCCAGGGCCTTGCTCTCGAAACCTGCGGCCACCTCGGTTCCCTCTGCGCCGGCCAGGTGGTCACCCAGCTGGGCCCCCGCTCCCAGGTGAACCTGCGCCAGCTGGTGGCGGAGCACCTGGGCCAGCTGTGACCTGGGCCAACCAGGTCCCATATCCCCGATCTGCCAGCGCCTGCCACTGCACCCACATCGGCGTGTCGTAGCTGTGCCGCTCCAGAACGGCCTGGTGAAGGGCTTCTAGCCGGCCAGGGGTTGTCTTGATCAGCAGCTGCACCTCGGCGCTGTGCTCCAGCTGCCCATCCCACAGATAAATGGATGTCAGGGGCAGCAGGCTGACACAGCCTGCCAAGCCCCGCTCCACCAGCAGGTGCGCCAGCTGCTCGGCTCGCTCCGCGTCGCCTTCACTGGTGATCACGCAGACAACCGGTTGGCCGGTGCCGCTGTCAGCCGTGCTGCCCTGGTGAGGGGACGTCGTCGCTTGTTGGTGGGGGGTCATCGCGATTTGCGGAGGTGGAGGGTGCCATCGCTGCGGTTGGCGGGCCACTCGCGCCCGTCAGCAGCGTCTCCAGCAGGGCGCCATAGCTCAAGCCTGGCGTGTCTGGTCGGCTGTCGGTTGGCCGCTCCAGCAGTAGCAGCCGCAATCCCAGCTGGTCCGCCAGCCGTCGCCACTGCGCCTCCCCGGGCCCGCCGGAGCGTCGCAGCAGCACGGTCTCGATCCGCCAGCGACGGCAAAGGGCGGCCTCCACCGGGGTCGGTGCATCCGGATCGCTGGGGGGCTGCAGGCAGACCAGCCTCTCCGGCGCCAGCCCAGCGGCGAGCGCCGTGCGCAGGGCCTGGGGGCGGGGCAACACCCGGGCATGGAGACGGGCTTCTGGGCAGCAACGCTTGACCCAAGACAGCTGGCGGGCGCCGATCGCCAGCAGCAGCCGTTCACCGCTGCGGCACCGCCCCTCCAACGCGTTGAGGCTGGCCAGTAGCTCCACCCCCGCAAGGGGCAGCAACGGTCGCGCTAAGCGCAGCAGAGGCTGGTCAACCTGGGCGCAGCTGCGGCTCAGTTCCGCGTGGATGCGGCTGGCGAAGGGATGGCTGGCGTCGACCACCCAGGTGAAGGGAGCCCCTGCAGCCCGGCTGACCCGAATCTGCTCAGCCACCGTCGGTTGGTCGATGCCGATGGCCCCGATGGCCATCTCCAGGCCCTCCATCCGCCCGTAGGGCCGCGCCGCCTCAGGGCTCACCACGCTGACCCTGAGCCTCCAGCCGGCCGCCAGCAAGGCCCGCGCCAGCGGTGGGCCTTCGCCACAGCCAGACACCAGCCAAATCCGCCCCGGGGATCGATGGTTCAGGATGGGCAGCTCCCTCCTAGGCATGGGGCGTGAATCACTGTCTTCTGGAAGCTGAGGTGCTGGAGGCTCCCCAGCTGCGCTACACCCAGGACAATCAAACACCGGTGGCGGAACTGACCGTGCGCATCGACGGCCTCAGGCCGGATGATCCCTCCGGTCAGCTGAAGGCGGTGGGCTGGGGCAGCCTGGCGCAGGAGATTCAAAACCGGCTCCAGGTGGGGCAGCGCCTGGTGCTGGAGGGTCGGCTGCGCATGAACACGGTTCCTCGGCCGGATGGCGTCAAAGAAAAGCGGGCGGAGTTGATCGTGTCTCGGCTTCATCCTTTGGCGGGATCCTCAGCCCAAACCCCATCGGCTGGCCCGCCTGTGCCCGCCGCCGCGCCGAAGTCGGCGCCCCCGCCGAAAGCCAGTGCTGCCCAGGCGGCTCCGCCCCCCCCCTCGCCAGCGGGGGCGGCACCGGCTCCCATCTGGGATCCTTCGCCGCTGGTGCCGCGCGAGGCCCCAGACGACGACGACATTCCGTTCTGAGCGATCCGCCGGGGCAGCCCATACGACAGGGCTTGGCCTGAGCCGTGATTCCCACGCCGGTTGCCCCGCCAGCCGTGCCGGGTTCCCCAGCGTCGTTGGGTGGACCCGGCGCTGGAGAGGTGGACCCGCGGGAGGATCGCAACGTTGGACCTGATCAGCAACAAAGCTCCTCATCCGAGGAATGCGTTCTCACGCCTGGCAAGAACGGGCTTCCGGCGCCTCTCCTTTGGGCGCTCATCCGTGCCAGTCAGCCTTCCTCAGCCAGTGATCGTTGGCTCTACGGAGCTTTCTTGCTGATCAGGACGTTGGAAGCCTCTGGGTCCGTGCTGGGCCCAAAGCGTTGGCCAGGCCTGGCCTTAGGCCGCAGCAGCGCCGTTCCCACGAATCGGGCCGCGGAAGCCCCCGCGGAATCAGCCGAGGCGATCGGCCGCCAGTTCCAGCATCTGGCCCAACTCCCGCTCCAAAGCGGCCAGGTCAAGCCGCCAGTGGGGCCAGTGGCCGGCATCCAGCTGCCGCAACAGCCAGAGCCTGTCCTGTCGTAGCTGCTCCAACAGCTCGGCGGACCCGGGCTCGGATTGCGGTTGCGAGGAATCGGGGGTCGTCATCAAGCCAGCCCATGCGCTTCCTGCCATCCTGCCCGGCGCTGCGGGAGGATGGGCCCATGCCTCCATCCTCCCCCTCAGCGCTGCGGTCCCCTGGCACGCTGGTCAGCCTTGCCGGCGCCGCCCTCACCGCGGTGGGCACCCTCGCCTACCTGCGGGACGACGCCAACCTCAGCCTGCCCACAATCTTCTACGGACTGCCGATTTTGCTCGCCGGCCTGGCCCTGAAGTCGTCGGAGCTGGCCCCCGCGGCCCGGGTCCCCTCCACCGCTCAGCTGAGCGCCCTGCGCAGCCAGCCCGCCAGCGAACCGCTTCGCAAGCTGCTCACGGATGTGAGCCGGTGGCGTTACGGCCAGAAGGCCCACCTGGAAAGCTCACTCGAAGCCCTCAAGCTCTGGGACGACGATGATCCCCCCCAGTTGCTGTGCGTTGAGGAGCTGTCGGTGCCGGAGGGCTATGGGCTACGCCTTGAATTTGCCCTCCACGGTGTGGCGGCCCAGCGCTGGTTTGACCGGCAGGAGCGGCTGGGGCGGTTCTTTGGGAGCGGCCTCCGGGCCGAGCTGGATCAGCCCGCTCCAGATCGCCTCAATCTGCGGCTCCTCCCCAGCGGGTCAGGCCAGCCGGTCGAAGCCGCGGTCGCCAGCCCCCAACCCTGAGGCCCCCAAACCCCCTGTTGGCCTCACCAGGCCCGAACCCGCACGCTCTGACCGCCATGACCTCCACCAGCCTCCGCGATCCCCATGTCAGCCAGGCTGACAACCTGCGGGTCTCGGTGCTGAGTGAGGCCCTTCCTTA
Organism: Synechococcaceae cyanobacterium; assembly: GCA_046319055.1. Taxonomy (GTDB): domain Bacteria; phylum Cyanobacteriota; class Cyanobacteriia; order PCC-6307; family Cyanobiaceae; genus Cyanobium. Next base: position 39,652 of record JBKCTK010000073.1, on the reverse strand, counting down.
CATCCAGCGCTTCGTCGGCCGCCGGGTGGTGGTGAAGTACGGCGGTGCCGCCATGGTGCAAGAGGATCTGCGCGCAGCCGTCTTCCGCGATCTCGCCCTCTTGGCCAGTGTCGGGGTGCAACTGGTGATCGTCCACGGTGGCGGCCCTGAGATCAATCAATGGCTGTCGCGGCTCCAGATCGAACCCAGTTTTCGCGATGGGTTGCGCGTCACCGACGCCGCCACCATGGATGTGGTCGAAATGGTCCTGGTCGGTCGGGTCAACAAACAGATCGTTAACGGCCTGCACCGCGTGCGCGACCGCAGCACCCTTGGGGTGAGGGGACGGGCGGTGGGGCTGTGCGGCAGCGACGGCGGCCTGGTCCGGGCTCGCAGCCTTGGGGATGGATCCCATGGCTTGGTGGGCGAGGTGGCCAGTGTCGATCCTGGGGTGCTGGAGCCCCTGCTGGCGGCGGGTTATATGCCGGTGATCTCCAGCGTGGCTCCGGATGATTCGGGTCGCGCCCACAACATCAACGCCGACACCGTGGCCGGCGAGCTGGCCGCGGCGATGCAGGCGGAGAAGCTGATCCTGCTCACCGACACCGCCGGCATCCTGCGGGACCGCCAGGATCCCGGCTCCCTGATCCGCCAGCTCAGCCTGGGCGAGGCGCGGCAGCTGATCGCCGCGGGAATCGTGGCTGGCGGCATGCGGCCCAAGACGGAATGCTGCATCCGTGCCCTGGCCCAGGGCGTTGGGGCGGCCCACATCATTGATGGCCGGGTGCCCCATTCCCTGCTGCTGGAGCTGTTCACCGACGCCGGCATCGGCACCATGGTGGTTGGCTCCACGGCCCAGTTGCAGTGCGCCTGAAGCGTTGATGGAGGACGGGGACCTCAGGGCGGCGCGGCAGGCCCTTGAGCGCGGTGAATACGCGCGGGTGCTGCGCTGCCTTGAGCCGCTGCTGGAGCTGCATCCCCCAACCAGCGCCACGGGCGCCAACATGCGCCTGCTGATGGCCACCGCCCTAATGGGTCAAGGACAGTCCGACGCAGCGGCTTCCCACTGTCGCGAGCTGAGGCGCTGCCCGGATCCAATCCTGCGGGCCCAGGCCCGCGATCTGCTGCAGGTGCTCGAGGCCCCGGCGCTGCAACGGCCGCGGGAGTGGTCGCTCACCCTGCCGGATCTCTCCCAAGGTGGTGCCCTGGAGCAATTGCGCAGGGATAGCCCCAGATCACGCCGCAAGGCCCCGCCACCGCCACCACCGCCCCCCGTCGGCGAAACCAAGGCCCCAACGGGCTTCGCCCTGCTGAGCTTGGGCCTGGTGCTCACCTTGCTTCTGGCGGCGCTACTGGCGGGATGCATGCAGGTGCGCAGCGATCTGCGCTTCGCGGGGCCCGGAAGATTGCAGCTGGGCCATCAGCTGATCAGCAACAGCGGAGCGACCACCCCTTGGCAGCGGCGCTTTGCGGCAGCGCTTGCGGAGCGGGGATTCGAGTCCCGGGCGGTCGCGGGCCAGGAACTGCTGACCACGCCTGTGGTGCCGGCGGAGCAGGCGCTGGCGTCCCTGGTCGCCAGCGTGCAGGTGGCCGGCGAGCTGAGCGGTCGCCCCCTTCCCGCGCCCCAGGTTCAATGGAGCGAGCGCAACTGGCTGGTGGGCGTGAGCCAGAGCCTGCGGTTGGAGATCGATCTGCGGGCGTTGGCCGATCTGCGGGGCGTCGAGATCAGCCTGAACCTGGAGCCGCTGCGGCCCGGAGCCGTGCGGAGGGCCAGCCCCATGGCCATCATCCAGCGGGGGCGATCCCTGGATTGGCCGTTGCAGACAGGCCAGACCAATCGGCTGGAACTGCACTGCTGGCGATGGAGCCCCCTGGGGCTGGGTTGCCTGCTGATCCCCCTGGGTCTGACCGTCTCCCTGGGGCTGCAGCGCATCCGCCAGGGGCTGGGGTTCGGCTTTCCCGAGCTGCCGGCCTGAACGCGGCCCAGGCCGGTGGATGGGCGCGCGGCGCCGCAGTCGACCTAAAGGTTCAACGGATCAGGATCGATCGTGAGGCTCACATCCCGGGGCAGCAAGGCCTGCATCAGGGCCACCTCCGGCAACGGCAGCGGCGTCGGTGTTCCATCCTCTGAGGCTGGGCCGTGGAGCAGCACCTGCCAGCGGCTCCGGCCTGCGACCCGGGCGATCGGGGCTGGGGCGGGCCCCACCACGGTCCAGCCGGCTCTCTCCACCTCGGTGCGCAGGTGTTCCACCAACAGCGTCGCCGCGGTCGCGGTGCCGCTGGCCGACGGCCCGGCAAGGCGCAGCAGACAGGCTCGCCGAAAAGGCACCTGGGCGGATTGCCGGCGCAAGCGCAGCTCGGCCTCCAAGAACCGTTCATAACGGCCATCCACCAGATGCTGAATCACCGGATGCTCAGGGCAGTAGGTCTGCACGAGCACTTCTCCCGGTCGCTCGCCGCGACCGGCCCGTCCGGCCAGTTGGAGCAAGAGCTGCAAGCAGGACTCCCCGGAACGCAAATCAGGTCGATGCAACAAGCCATCGGCCGCCAGGACCGCCGCCAGGGTGACTTTCGGCAGATCCATTCCCTTGGCCAGCATCTGGGTGCCCACCATCACATCCGCTTCACCGGCGGCGAACCGTTCGAGCAGACGGCGGTGACCGTCACGGCCCCGGGTGGTGTCGGCGTCGAAACGCAACAGACGCAGGTCGCTCAGCTCACTCCCCAGCTGTTCGATCACCCGCTGGGTGCCGGCACCAAAGGGGCGGAAGGCACTGGAGGAGCAATGGCCGCAGCGACTGGACATCTCCTGGCGATGGTCGCACCAATGGCAGCGCAACCATTCGTGGCCATCGCCGCGGCGGTGCACGGTGAGCGCCACATCGCAAGGGGGGCACTGCACAACGTTGCCGCAGCTGCGGCAGCTCAGGAAGGTGCGGTAGCCGCGGCGAGGAACGAGCACCACCGCCTGCTCGTCTCGGTCGCGCAGTTGGGAGAGACGGGTCATTAGAGCACGACTGATCAGGCGACGATGGCCATCGGCCAGCTCCTGGCGCAGGTCCACCAGCCGCACCGGCGGTGGGGGATGGCGACCGACCCGCTCCGGTAGGCGCAGCAAGGTGGTGTCGTGCTGACAGGCCAGCCAGGTTTCCAGTGAGGGGGTGGCGCTGCCGAGCACCAGGCGAGCTCCCTCGCGGCGAGCCCGAAGGCGGGCGACGCGCCCCGCGTGGTAACACGGCATCGGGCTCTCCTGTTTGTAGGAACTGTCGTGCTCCTCATCCAGCACGATCAGCCCCAGCTGGCGCAGCGGCAGGAAGATTGCCGAGCGGGTTCCCACAGCCAGTCGAGGTTCCCCCAGTTCGCTGGAACGCAGACACTCACGCCAAGCCTTCACCCGATCGCCAGGCGTCAAGCCGCTGTGGAACTCGATCACCCCCTCGCCAAAACGGGCCCGGAACCGATCGATCAGCTGCGGGATCAAACCGATCTCCGGGGTCAGGATCAACGCACTGCGACCGGCACTGAGCTCCTGGCTAGCCGCCTGGAGGTACACCTCGGTCTTTCCCGCCCCAGTCACCCCCCACAGCAATAGGGACTGGCCGGGGGGAGCGCAGCGGATGGCTTCCAGGGCAGCCGATTGCGCCGGGCTGAGCGGAAGCGGTGGTTGCCGGGGCTGTTGCCGCCACGGCGGCTGGGGCGATCCGGGGGGGGGCGATGGGGCCAGCCGTTGACGCGCCAGCACCCCCCGCTGTTCCAACTTGCGCAAGCTGCCAAGGCCCACGCCGGGTGTCGCCAGCAACTCCCGTTGGGTCATCGTGTCGCCGTGGGCCTCCAGGGTCTTGAGCAGAAGCCGCTCAGCCGCTGTCCCCTCGCCGTCCCACGCCAGGGCGGTGCGCTGGACCACCATCTGCCTGGTCCCCCCCCCTTGGCCCGCTGGCTTGGGGCGAGCCCCGAGCCAACCCGCGGGCAAGGCGGCCTTGAGGGCGCGAAAGCGGCTGACGTGGTACAGGCTGGCTACCTCGTCGATCAAGCCTTGCCATTGGGGATCGACCGCGGCGGGCTGAACAAGGCGCTCGATCGGCAGGATGGTGATGTCGATCAGCTCTGGGGGCAGCTGAGCCCGAACCGCGACCACCAACCCAGCGTGGCGACGCCCCTTCAGGCGCACCTGCACCAAGTCACCGGTTTGGACCGAGGGACTTTTCCCAGCGGAATAGGTGAACACCTGGCCTTCACGGCCGGCTTCGACCCACACATCAACCCAGCTGGGGCAGGGGGGGAATTGGGGCTGCCCCGCTTCCTCCACGGAGGTCGGATCCTCGACAGCACCCGCCAATCTTGCACTTGCGACTGCCCATTCCTAGAATGAAACTGTTGAGCGGCGACCAGGCTGCTGCCGGAACCGGGCAGAGTTCCGTCCAGAGGGAAGATCTGAAGCGGTCCGTCCAGGCCCTCCGATCTGCGACCACCCTGACAACACTGCCCCGGCCCTTAGCCGGCTGCCTGCGTTGAAGACCATTCCGCCCGGCGTGCTCAGCGCTTCAGTAAGCGCCCTTTGTGGCTCTCGCTGGGAAGCTGACTGCTGACCTCATACGTCATTCGTCGATTGTCCCGATCTTTCCGTCCAAACGGCTTTTCAGCCCTGGCCATCCACGTCAGGATGAAATCAGCCCGCATGTGGTTGTCTCTGCCGGATCCGCACGCAGAACTGTGTTCCGCGACGTTCCAGGCTCCCCAATCCAGATCAACCCCGGGGCGTAAAGCCTCTCGGCTTCCGCGCGCAGCTTAACCGCCACGACTCCCGCGACGTTCCCCGGTCCGGCTCTGAATGCCGAGATCCTCGACGCCTCGCCTTTCTTCCAGTACCGCCAGGTCATCTCCACCCCACCATCCCTTGCCCCGTCCCATGACTCCCGTTGTCGCCAAAGCCCAAGGCGCTCCGCCTGAGATCGTTGCCACGGTCAGCGCTTCCGGTGAGATCCTCATGAAGCGGACAGCCACCCCCAAACGTCGCCCCACCACGACGGGTGATGCCCCTGGGCAGGATCCCGCCGAATCGCTGCCCAAGCCGAAGGCTGCCAAAGCGAAGCCCAAGGCAAAGCGTGCCGCCACACCGAAGGCCGCTCCATCGAAGGCAGCTACATCGAAGCCTGCTACACCGAAGGCGGCTCCATCAAAGCCCGCCAGTGCCCCACCGGCTGAGCAACCCGCCGCCGATTTGGAAGCGGATGCGGATGCCCTGCTAGCGGCGGCGGATTTAGACGGGGGCTTCGATCTGCCGGCGGCAGACGATACCGCCAACCTTGAAGATGGCGATACCGCAAAGGATCTCAAGGCCGCCAAGGTTCTATCCAGCATTAAGGTCGGCCCCAAAGGGGTCTACACCGAAGACTCGATTCGTGTTTATCTTCAGGAGATCGGTCGCATCCGATTGCTGCGTCCAGATGAGGAGATTGAGCTGGCGCGCAAAATCGCTGACCTGCTTGAACTCGAGGAAAAAGCCGCTGAGTTTGAAGCCGACAAGGGTCATTTCCCGGACACGAAAGAATGGGCTGCCTTGGTCGACATGCCGCTTACAAAGTTCAGACGGCGTCTGATGCTCGGGCGACGGGCCAAGGAGAAAATGGTGCAATCTAACTTGCGGCTGGTCGTTTCGATCGCCAAAAAGTATATGAATCGAGGCCTCTCCTTCCAAGATCTTATTCAAGAGGGTAGTCTTGGATTGATCCGGGCAGCCGAGAAGTTTGACCACGAAAAGGGCTATAAGTTCTCCACCTATGCAACCTGGTGGATTCGTCAGGCCATCACCCGTGCCATTGCCGATCAAAGTCGCACAATCCGTCTACCCGTTCATCTCTACGAGACAATCTCTCGCATCAAAAAGACCACCAAAACTCTCAGCCAAGAATTCGGTCGCAAGCCAACCGAAGAGGAAATCGCTGAGAGCATGGAGATGACGATTGAAAAACTGCGCTTCATTGCCAAATCAGCCCAGCTGCCCATCTCCCTTGAAACACCAATCGGTAAAGAAGAAGATTCTCGCCTTGGCGACTTCATCGAAGCTGACATCGAGAACCCCGAGCAAGATGTCGCCAAAAACCTGCTTCGCGAAGATCTCGAGGGTGTTTTGGCAACCCTGAGCCCTCGGGAGCGTGATGTGTTACGCCTTCGCTACGGCCTCGACGATGGACGGATGAAGACCCTCGAAGAGATCGGCCAAATCTTTGACGTCACACGCGAACGCATTAGGCAGATTGAAGCGAAAGCCTTGCGCAAACTACGGCATCCCAATCGCAATGGCGTTCTCAAGGAGTACATTAAGTAAATCCAGCAGCCCCTAGCCTATCCATTGTGTAGTACAATTTCCAGACAACCTATCGTGACGCATAGCACAACAGCCACGCTTTTTGCCGTGGCTGCTTTTGTCGAAGGGAGCCAGAAAAATCTACGCCTATCCATCGTTCTGCCAACCTTTAATGAATTTTCCAACGTGGCCCCCATGGCCGAAGCTTTTCTGTCTTTGCGATCAGCATTGCAGTTTGAGATTCTGTTCGTCGACGACGATTCCGCCGATGGAACAGCCGATGAAGTTCGTCGGCTCGCCCATCAGAATCCCGAAGTTCGCTTGATCCGACGGGTCGGACGACCCGGCTTATCCAGCGCGATTAAAGAAGGGATTCTTAGCGCGACGGGGGATTTTGTTGCCGTCTTGGACTGTGATGGTCAGCATGAACCACAGGCTGTGGTACGAGCGCTCTACACCTTGCTGGTGAGCGGAGCGGATCTCGTCATTGGTAGTCGTTTCCATCAGGATGCCCAAATCCTGGGCCTCAGCGAATCCAGGCAACGGGGCTCCACCGTGGCCAATCGACTTGCCAGGTTGACGCTGCCAGCTTACCGTCAGCTGACCGATTACATGAGCGGCTTCTTTGTGCTGCGACTCGACTCGGTGATGAGGGATGTCCGAGGAGTGGACGTCAATGGTTTCAAGTTCCTTTACGAACTGCTTGCGGTTAGTCGGGGCCGCTTGAAAACACTCGAAATTCCTCTCAATTTTAAACCACGTCAATCGGGAGACTCGAAGCTGGATTTTGCAGTTGTCTGGGATTTCGGGGTCTCAGTTCTCCATACATTTGCGTTTCGGATTATCCCGCGACGCATGATCAGCTTTGCCCTCGTTGGCGCCTCGGGTGTCCTGGTGCAGCTGTCAATCTCCCATCTGCTAAGGGCGCTCATCTTGTTCCCCTTTGCGGAATCGGTTTTTCCTGCAGCGTTTGTTGCAGCCACATCCAATTATCTGATTAATAATGCTCTCACGTTCCGCGCTCAGCGTCAGCGTGGTAACGCCTTGCTCAAGGGGTTGATCCGTTTCCAGCTTGTCGCTTCGCTGCCGATTCTCGCCAATGTTGGAATTGCCACCATATTTTATGATCGTGTTGTGCCGAATCCCTTCTGGGCCCAGTTGGCAGGGATCGTCGTCGTCTTCATCTGGAACTACGCGGCATCATCACGTTTCGTCTGGAATACGCCCTAGGGCGAGCCGTCCAGATCGTTGCGAATCCCCCCAGAGCATTCAGATCAGCTGACCAACCCTAGTGGGCTCCACCAGGGCTGCCTCAAAGTCCTCCCCAGGGGCCTGGCCTCACGGCCTCGGTACCGTCAGGACTCACGCTAGGTCCTGCTGGATCATCCCGTAACGCAGCAGAACCTGAGCCTTGCGAGCTCACAAGAGCAACTTTCAGGCAGCCCTGGAGCTCCACCGCCTATCAGCGCCCGCGTGGGTTCAGATTAGGAGCATTAACCCCAACCTGACCATGACATCACAGCCTCCTCAGAGCCCCAACAACGAAACTCTCTCGGCCCCGCAAGCTTCTGAAAATCCCGATGCGGAGTTCCTCTCGCTTGCGGCTCTGCGCGGACTTCGCTCTGCTCCATCAGTCACCAGGCCTCAGCGCCTCCAGCTTCGCCAGGAACTTGAACAGGCCATGGCGCCCTACAGCTGGTTCACCCTGGGGGTGATGGCCCCCAACGCTGAAACAGCCTTGGCGGTGCTGCGTCAGATGGAGGCCGCTCTGGGATGGCCAGCGCTTCAGCCCGCCCGGCAAGACCCCCCACTTCCCAGCACCAGGGCTGATCAGCCAGGAGGGGAAGGAGAGGTGCATTCCTCTCCTGAGGAGGGACAAGGCACGGATCGCCAAAGGCCAAACGCATCCGCAACCGTCGGCGATCTTGCGAAGCAGGATTTGCCCAACCTGCCACCGCTGTCGGTGTTCCTGAAAGGTAACCAACGCACTGGGCTGTTTCAGCTCAGGGCTGAAGCGGGGCTTGGCGTGGGTCTCTTGATCACGGGCCAAGAGGCGGCGGAACCGATGGCCCCAGAAACCTGGGGGCCGATGCCGTTGGATCTGTTCGCCTGAGGCTGGCAGCAGAGGCATCAAGCCAAAGACCTGTCGGCAGACAGGACCGCTCGGGGGCACACCGTGGTTGTGAGCCTGGCGCCCAAGGCACATCGCTCAAGCAACCCCTGAGTTTTCGCCCAGGGTGCTCTCGGGAGACCAGGGCGACGCCAGGAACGTTGCGACCCGATCAAAGCCACAGGCGCGAACATAGGGTTCGGTGTTGCCAGCGCCAGGCCCTGGGCGTTCAGCAAACCGTGAACAACCCGATCTCCGGCACATCACGCCATGGTCCTCCCTGGCGTTTCGAGGTCCCTCCTGGTTTGCCAAGGCAGCGTCAGAGGGGCCTTCATGGCCATCTCTGATGACCGACGCAGCTCCTGGACAGTCCGGGACGAAGGCCCAGCTTTCCTTGCCAATCAGCGCGCTCTCTGGGCCCGTCAACAGGCCCGTCCCTGGAGCCGTGCCGTCCTGAACCACAGGAGCGCAGGCGACCGAGCCCGCTGGCGCCAGCGGCCATCATGGGGCTCCCGAACCGTCCCAGCTTCCTTTGGAGCGGTCGCCGCCCAGGGGTTGAGAGCTGCCCCCCGTGAGCAGTCGGATCTCTGCGAACAACTTGGCGCTGGGGCCGCTGGGGCGGCATGCGCTCAGCTCCCTTGTCCCGAGGCTTGCCAAACCTCAATCTTGGAGCCCAGCCTCGGCGCGAAGGGAGCCCGTCCAGGGGAACTTGGGCCGCTTCGCTTGGCGGAGCCGTGGGCTGGGGATGGATCCGCCCCCCCCCGGCGAGCGTCAGGGGCGCCGAGCCGATCAGGCCCATGCCCGGCCAGGGCCCTGGCGGATCCGCTGGCGGAGAGGGGCTCGACCAGTGCCTAGGCTGGTCCCTTGTTCAACGACAGCCAAGCCTGTCCTCGACGTGCCCGATGCCCAGCCCTGCACCCGAATCCCCCGCTGGACAAACCCTGCGGATCGCCTCCCGCCGCAGCCAGTTGGCCATGGTGCAGACCCACTGGGTGCGGGATGCTCTGGCCAAGGCCCATCCTGATTTGAACATCCAGATCGAAGCGATGGCCACCCAAGGCGACAAGATCCTGGATGTGGCCCTGGCCAAGATTGGCGACAAAGGGCTTTTCACCAAAGAACTGGAAGCAAAAATGTTGGTGAACCTGGCAGATATTGCTGTACATAGCCTGAAGGATCTGCCCACCAACCTGCCGGAGGGGTTGATGCTGGGATGCATCACCGAGCGGGAGGATCCCGCCGATGCGTTGGTGGTCAATGAGAAACACCGCGACCGCCGGCTAGACACCCTGCCAGAGGGGGCGATTGTGGGAACCAGTTCCCTGCGCCGGCTGGCCCAGCTTCGGCACCACTATCCGCACCTGACCTTCAAGGACGTGCGTGGCAATGTGATCACCCGGCTCGAAAAGCTGGATGCCGGCATCTACGACTGCCTGATCCTGGCGGCGGCCGGCCTGGAACGGCTCGGCTTGGCGGATCGCATTCATCAGCTCATCGATCCCGGGATTTCCCTGCATGCCGTCGGGCAGGGCGCCTTGGGCATTGAATGTCGCCAGGGAGACGTTCAGGCCCTGGAGCTGATTGGGGTGTTGGAGCATCGCCCCACCGCCTTGCGTTGCCGAGCGGAACGGGCCTTTCTGCGCCAGCTGGAAGGGGGTTGTCAGGTCCCGATCGGCGTGAACAGTTGCATCGAGCCTGGCGCCGAGCACAACGAACTGGTGCTGACGGGCATGGTGGCCAGCCTTGATGGCCAACGGCTCCTCCGGGATCAGTGCCGCGGCCCGGAGGATGATCCCGAGGCGATCGGCATCGCCCTGGCGGAACGGCTACGCAGCCAGGGCGCCGCGGAGATCCTGGAGGAGATCTTTGCCAGCGTCCGCCCCGAAGCCTGACCGTTCCGGTCTGTCGACAACCCTGGACCGGGGGCAGCCCCCAGGGGAGGCCCGCGGATTGCCCTTTCAATGGAATCTGCTCGCCTGGGCTGCCCTGGTAGGGATTCTCACCGGTGTCGCGGTGGTGATCTTCCATGAGCTGCTGGGCTTCATTAACAACTTTTTGTATGGCCCACTGGTGGACCTCCTGCTGGTCGTGGGTCGGTCATCGCCATGGCCGCCCGCCGCGCCCAACCTGCCGGAGCTGCCCGCGGTGGCGATGGCCCCTGGCCAGCCTCTTTCCGCGCTTCTGCAGTTGGGGCTAGGCGGCATCGGCTTTTTACCGCCGCCTCCAGCCCCTCCCGAACCTCCCACGATTGCGCTGCCCTCCGCCCCCGACTGGTTGAAGTTGTGGCCGGTGGTGGTCATCCCCACCCTCGGAGGCTTGGCGGTAGGGCTGCTGCGCCGCCTCGGGGGTGAGATCGGCCCCGGCCTGCCAAGCCTGATGGCCATGGCGGATGGGTCCTTGGCGGGGCGCCCACGGCTGCCCATTCAACGCCTGCTGGCCGCGTCGCTCAGCTTGGCCAGCGGCGCCTCGCTGGGTCCGGAGGGCCCCAGTGTGGAATCGGGTGGCAACATTGGCCTTTGGGTGGCGCTGCGGGCCGGCCTCTCGCCCCAGTCCCAGAAAGCGCTGGTGGGAGCAGGAGTAGCCGCGGGCCTGGCGGCGGGTTTCAAGGCCCCGATCGCCGGGGTTTTCTTCGCGATTGAAGGCAGCTTCAGCTCCATTCCCGGGAGACCCAGCCTGAGGGCCGTGCTGGTGGCGTCGGTGGCTTCGGCTCTGGTCACCCAACTGGCGCTGGGCGACACGCCGATCCTGCGTCTTCCCGCCTACGAGGTGCGCTCCATCTGGGAGCTGCCTCTGTATCTCGGGCTGGGGCTCGTGGCGAGCCTGATGTCGTGGGTGTTGGTCAGCCTGCTGGCGGCCGGGCGCAGCGCCCGCCTGCAGAACCTTCTGGGACGACTGCCTCCCGGGCTGCCCACGGCCCTCGGTGGCCTGGCTGTGGGCGGCATGGCGTTGGTGTTTCCGCAGGTGCTGGGCGTGGGCTACGACACGGTTGAAGCCCTGCTGGGCCGCGATGGCGGAATTCCCCTCTTGGCCTTGTTCAGCCTGCTGGGGGTGAAGCTGCTGGCCTCGGCCGCCAGCAACGCTTCAGGTTTTGTGGGGGGTGGTTTTGCTCCCTCCCTGTTTTTGGGCGCTGTTCTGGGCAACGCCTACGGCCAGTTGCTCGGAGACAGCGGCCTGCATCTCCCCGTGGCGGAACCTCCCGCTTACGCGATGGTGGGCATGGCCGCGGTGCTGGCCGGCAGTGCCCGGGCGCCATTGACGGCGCTGCTGTTGTTGTTCGAACTGACCCGTGACATTCGCATCGTGCTGCCCTTGATGGCGGCGGCTGGCCTGAGCGCAGCCCTGGTGGAGCGCTGGCGCGGGCTGAGAGATCCTGATCTGCTCGGGCCCGATCCTGTGGAGCAGGAAAGGCGTGAGCGGCTGGCATCCCTGACGGTCGAACAAGCCTTTGAACCCCTGGCACCGCTGGTGTTGCCGTCGACCTTGCCGGCGGTGGAGGCCCTGCAACGCTTGGTGAGCTGTCATGGCCATTGCCTACTGGTGGCCGAGAGCGGCTCAGCCATCGGCCTGGTGACGCTGTCGGATCTGCAACGGGCACTCAGCGCCAGTGTGGCGGAACAATCTGACGTGGTACTTGAACAATGCCAACGCACGGATTTGGTGTGGCTGCCACTGAACGCTCGCCTGGATCAGTTGGAGGATCAACTGATGCCGAATGGGCTGCGACAAATCCCCGTGTTTGAAGTCCCCTGGGGGGTGGGAGGGAGCTTACCCGTGGGATTGCCGAGTGAAGGATTGCCGTTGGACAAGCTGCGGGGGATGGCCAGTCGCGACGGGATGGCCTTGGCCCTGGCCCGACAGCTTCAACGGCAGGAATTGGCTTCGTTGTTGAGCGGCGCCGCGAGCAGGGCTTCCGCCACCGGATCAGCCTGAGAGAGAAGATTGAGGATCCGCTGGAGATCAAGGGAGGAAAGCTCACCATCCTCTGCCCACTTGAGCGCCGTGCAGGTGGGCTGAGGGGCTTGGAGGGAGGGCATCGTGTTCTCGAACGACGGATTGGAGGGTGCGGCAGCCATGACCCGGAGCGGCAAGGATGGGCCGCCCGGCGAAAAGGTCTGACAACGGTAACGGGGTACAGGCCAGCTCCTGGCTACCACCCAAGGGATTTCAAGAAAGTCTTCCGATCCTTGAACAAGTTGCGGCTGCTGGCGGCGAGGCGGGCGGCGGAATGGACAACGTGGCAAAACTGTTCGCTATGAACATCCCAAAGCGGCTCGCAATAGGGCTGTAGTGCCAGATACAAAATGCCCGTCGGAGCCATGGGGCCAACGCCTCATCTGCCCCAACGGGCCGGCTCGATTCCACCCGCGTCCAAGCATCGGGGGGGGAGCTGGTCTCTGCCCTCAGTTGCGCACGATCACGGGTGTTCCCACGGAGACCCGATCAAACAGGGCGCGCACATGGTCGCCCAGCATGCGCACACAGCCGTGGGTCACCGCGGCACCCTGCCGCACGGCCCAGGCCCACGCCGCCGGGGTCCCATGGATCCCAAATTGATTCGGACCCTGGCTGTGGAAGCCGATCCAGCGATCTCCCAACGGGCCGTTCGGACCAACGGTGGCGTTGACATTGCCGCTCTTGGTGCTCTGATACTGGGGATTCACCACCTTGTTGATCACCTGAAAGCTGCCGGTGGGGGTAGGGGTGGCGGGATCACCAATCGCCACCGGCCAACTGCCCAACACCTTGCCGTTATCCAACAGGCTGATCCGGCGGCGACCCAGTTCAAGCACGAGCTTGGAGGTGCTGTTGATCGGAGGGGGCTCGCTGATTCCCTGACTCGGCAGCACCGTTGGCTGAAGGGTCCCCACCGTGCCGCTGGGGGATTCGCCGGCTGCTGCGGAGCCGGCCAGGTTGAGGCCAGCAGCGAGACCAACAAGCGCCAGCGCGAGAGGGGCGCCACGGCGCTGGCCACGGGGGTGGAAAAGCTTGCGGGTGCTGGACATGGACGGTGGGGAGTTGATACGAACGCGATGCGGCAGGCCTGAACCCCAGGCTCACACCCTGGCGGAATCAGTTCACCAGGTGGGGGTCAACGGTTTCAAGGTAGCGAGCTTCGCACTCCTTGATGATGCGCAGCGCCTCCTGGGTGTTCAGAAAACCATTGACCTTGCAGGTGCCAGGCTTCTTGAGATCTTTGTAGTGCTCCCAGTAGTACTGCGTTTCCTTGCGCCAGTGATCCCCAAGTTGCTCATAACTTGTGATGTGATCCATGCGCTTATCGTCCGCAAGTACTGCGATGACTTTGTCGTCGACTTCGCCGCCATCATCGAAAGTCATGATCCCGATGATCCTTGCTTCCACCACGCTTCCTGGAATCACGGGCTCGCTGATGCCAACAATCTCGATATCAAGCGGATCGCCGTCCTCGTCCCAGGTGCGAGGGATGCAGCCGTAGGCGAAAGGGTAGGCTAGGGATGAATAGCCAACGCGATCGAGTTTGAGGTGGCCAGTCTCGGTAATGAGCTCGTATTTGTTGATCGTACCGGAGTTCAGCTCGATGATGGCATTCAGCCTCAGCTCCGCTTCATCGGCGAAGGCCGGCAGCACATGCAACAGGTTGAGCATTGTGCGGCTGGGAGCGTGGTCGATGTTCGCCATGGCCAGAGGGAAAGCAGAGGGATCTTAAAGACCCGCCTGTGGCCCAGCCCCGCTGGCCCACCCAGCCCTGGCCGCAGCGCAGCTGCCAAGAGGGGGGCCTGGCCATGGTGTTGGCAGGATCTGGCGGCTCAGCGCCCCGCCGGCTCAGCCCTCCGCCAGGCGTTCGAGCTTGTTCTTCAGATAGCGGAGAAACGGCTCGGCGGCCAGGGGCCGACCGCTGACCTTGCGCACCAGCTCCTCGCCATCGAAACGGCGCCCATGGGGCCACACCTCGCGGGCCAGCCAGCCGCGCAACGCCGCCTCTTCTCCGTTGGCGACGCACGCCTCGATCGGACCAAGCTCGGCCTCCAGCGTTTCGGCCAGCTGGGCACTGATCAGGTGCCCCAACGCATAGGACGGGAAGTAACCGAACAGCCCCTCCGCCCAGTGGATGTCCTGCAAACAGCCTTCGGCATCGCTGTTGGGGGTGAGGCCGAGCAACTCCGCCATCCGCTGATTCCACAGCGTTGGCAGGTCCTCAACCGGCAGGTCCTGCTCCAGCAGCGCCAGCTCCAATTCGAAACGCAGCAGGATGTGGAGGCTGTAGCTCACTTCGTCGGCCTCCACCCGAATCAATCCAGCCCGCATCGGGTTGAGCGCGCGCCAGAAGCCCTTCGCACCGCCCCAGGCATCCCGGCCCAGGATCTGCCCAAAGCGGGGCTGCCAACGCTGGGCAAACGCCTGGCTGCGAGCCACGCGGCACTCCCAGAAGAGGGATTGGGATTCATGCACCCCCATGGAAGTGGCTTCGCCGAGGGGCCATGGGAAATAGTGGTCATCGCCGCGGGGTAGCCCCTGTTCGTACAGCGAATGTCCCCACTCATGGGCGGTGGCGAGGAAGGCGGAGAAGGGCTGGTTGGGCACCACCCGGGTGGTGATGCGGAAATCGCCGGGGCCCACGGTGCAGGAGAAGGGGTGGGCGGAGCGGGACCGGTGGCAGCGACTGGGGTTGTACCCCCAGCTGTCGAGCAGTTCCGCGCATAAAAGCTCCTGGTCTGCTTCCGCGAGATCGACGGCTGCCGTGCCGCCTGGGGTGGGAGCGGGCAGCCTTTGGGCTTGATCGAGCAGCACCGGGAGCTCCCGTTCCAGGGGGCTGAACAGCTCCCGCAAGCGGACCTTGCTGATCTCCGGCTCAAAGGGCTGGGCCAGCACCTCCCAGGGGCTGCGCTCCACGGGCTCGGCCGCCGCAAGCTGGCGGGCCTGCTCCTGGCGCAGGCTCACCAGCTCGCCGAGGGCCGGGGCGAAGCTGGCGAAGTCATTGTGGCGGCGAGCCTCTTGCCAGAGGGCGTTGCCGCGCGACTGCGACTGGGCCAGGCGGGTGACCAACGCTGGATCCAGGCAGCGCTGGCGGTTCAGATCCAGGCGCAACAACTCCATGTTGCGCCGCTGCGGCGGTGCGGAGGCCCCATCGGTTTCGGCTTCAACCGCGGCCACCAGCTCGGCGTAGGCGTCACTGCTTTGCCGCTCGTGCAGTTGTCCGGCGAGCAAGGCCAACTGTTCGCCACGCCAGCCGGCCCCCTCCTGGGGCATCACCGTGTTCTGGTCGTAATAGAGCGCACTCTGGATCGAACCGAGCAAGCGGGTGGTGTGCAGATGGGCCCGCAGGCGTTCAAGGGCGGGGGTGGCGGCCGGCATGGAGGGCAGGGGAAGGTGATCCGGATCTTGTCGCAAGTGCTGCTGCTGCAGCCCACGATCCATCGCGCCCAGGGCGGCGGCGTTCGCTCTGGAGCGTCAGTGGGGGGGGCCAACTGCGCCCTGCTGGCGCGCCGCCGTGGGCGGGTCAGGGGCCGCTGAAGAAGCCCCGGGAGTTCAACAAGAGAGCGATCGCCAGGATCGGCAGCAGCACGCCACCGAGGATCATCAGTCGTTGCCGCAGGTCGGCGTCGGGGATCAGGCTCATGGCGATGGGCGCAATCCGTTGATTCTGCGGCGGGCTCAGCCCCAATCTCAGCCCCAATGAAGACGCATCGGCACCGCCCCCTCCAGGCTCAGTTTCACCGGGCAGGACTCGCCAGCCCGCTGCAGCAGGTCGCGCTGATCGGGCTCCAGCTGGCTCGGCAGGTTGATCCAGGCCTCCAGTAATGCCACCCGACGGGGTCCTGCCGAGGTCATCGTCTTCTCCACCCGCACCTCGCTGCCCTCGATCCGCAAGCCATAACGCTCGGCGACGATGCCGAGAATCGTGAGAATGCAAGTGGCTAGGGCCGTGGCCAGCAGATCGGTGGGGGAGAAGGCCTCCCCCTTCCCCTGGTTGTCACGCGGGGCATCGGTGAGCAAGGTGGCGCCTGAGGGGCCGTGGCTGCTGCTGCAGCGCAGGCCCCCGAGGTAGGTGCTGGTGATGGTGACGGTCACGGGCGCGACGCCTCCGGTGAAGAAAGCGCCGGCGGATGAGGACCGCAGGCCTGGCGATCACGGCACAGCTGGTCCAGTTCAGGCCGACCCGTCCAGCCCAGCCGGCGGCGGGCCCAGAAGCCATAGGCCGCGTCCGCTAGGGGGCGGAGCAGGGGCCATTGGGTGGGGGCGTAAAGCCAGCCCAGATCCACCAGCTGATAGGCACGGCGGAACACATCCAGATCGCACAGCACGGTGCCGTCGGCGGCGATGGCGTGAATCCGGCCCATCGCTTGGCGGTAGGTGATGCCGGCGTGGCGGCTGGCGTCGTAGTCCGGAGCGTCGATGTCCACGAAGGCCAGGCGACCCTGGCGGCCATCGCGGCGCCGCAGCAGGCTCACCTCGCGAAGGCAGAGAGGGCATCCCCCGTCGTAGAGGAGGGTCAGCTGGGGCCCCAGGCCCGGAGACGACGGCGTTTCGGTTTCGGGGGTGGGGGCGAGCGCAGATCCCATCAGGTTGAGGAGGATCACGATGGGACGCCAGCCTGGCGCAGAACAGCGGCGTTGTGGGCTCCTGATCAGCCAAGCCCCGCAACCGCCGGGGTGGCCCGCGGCGCTGACAAGGGCGAACCTGAGCAGAAAGAACGCTGCGCTGAGCAACGCGGAGCTTCTTTTCAGGCTCCCCCCGTCCTGCTTTGAACCCAGGCGGTTGGGTCTTGGGCCGGAGGTGCGGAGCTTTGTTGCTGATCAAGAGGGCGAATGGAGAAGCCCGGGGCGCTTGCTGCCTCCCCGGCTGGTGAGAGCCTCAGCCTGTGGATCCTGGGCAGGGCGGCTGCCGCCCGCCTTGCACCCGGGAGATCCCCACCGCCACCAAGGCGATCACCGAACCGCCGCAAGGCTTCTTGTGAGCCAGGTTCACCTTAAGGTTGGGTTTCGATTCAGGCTCTCGATGCCCCTTAGCCAGGTTCCCGTGGGGTCCCGCGTGCGGATCGACCATCTGCCGGATGGCCACGGGCTGCGCGAACGCCTGCTGGCGCTGGGAATCCATCCCGGGGTCCAGCTTGAGCTCGTGCGGCGTGGCCGCCCCGGCGGCTTGCTGCACCTGGCCCATGGACTCCAGGAGTTCATGCTGCGCCAGGAGCAGGCGGCCGGGATCTCGGTCACCTTGACCCAGGTGTGAGCACCGGCCCCGCTGCGCGCGGGCGTTCAGCCAGGGCTGCCTAAATGTTGCGCTGCTGAGCTCGCAAGCCTCGGGTGCGGCTGCGTTCCTCGACGATTCAGCAGGATCTGACGTGAGTCCTGACGGTGCCGAAGCCGTGAGGCCAGGCCACTGGGGAGGACTTTGAGGCAACCCTGGGCGTTCAGCCCCACCCGCTGAGCCCCCTCGTGTTGGCAAGCTCCTCCCAGCGCCACCCGGCCGCCTGGCCTTCGCGCCATCACCGCTCGCCAAGCCTCACGGTTCTCCATCTTTGGAGACACGAGCGGGCCGCCCAACCGTGGCGCTGTGCCAGCTGACATGCGCGACAGGCTCCTCGCTGCTCCAGGAGAGGATTTCGCTCCCGCACGGGCCCTCCAGGCCGTCCGTATGTGCTCGAACGGGGCCCAAGGCCTGTCCAGCGCGGCGGGGGGAGGCCGGCGATGGGGCTGGGCCCACTCCTCTGGCGCTGAAGCACGATCCCGGTCCTTCGCCTTGAAAGACCAGGCGGCCTGGGAGGCGCGTGATCTTCTGGCCCTGAAGCGCGACCGCGGTCCTGCGCCGCCAGAGGCCGGAACACCTCAGCAGGCGCTGGGGCGGTTCCCCTGGCCTGCGGCGAGGACGCGGGGAGGTGTCGCAAGCTGAGCTCAAGCTTCAAGGTGCCGCGCCCCCCTCGGGCTCTCCATGGTGCGGGTTATCGCGATGGCGCCTGCAGCGGCCCAGGCCCGGACCAGCGGCCCGCCAGCGGGGCCACCAACCCCAGGGCGGCCAGGGCGGCAAACCACCGGCCGGTCGCTTCCCCCCGCAAGGGCACCAGGCCAAGCAACCCGGGCAGGCCGGGAGTTGCCTGGATCAACAGCCAAAGGCCGACCCCGAGACCAGCACCCAGCTGGGTGATGCGCTGCCGCGGTTCACCGTTGAGCCAGACGAGCCCACCGCCGGCGATCAACAACAGGGCGAACACCAGACTGCGCTGCATCGGCGTGTCGAGGGACGGCCAGCGGCTCAGGATCAGCACCGCCACGCTCAGGGCTCCCCCCTGCCAGAGAGCTCGCCGCCAGGTGGCGACACCGAACAGCGGCGCCTCCGGCGGCCGGGGCGGGCGGCGCATCTGGGAGGCCGTGGCCGGGATCGCCTCGAACACCACCGTGCAGGCGGGGTCGATCACCAGATGCAGCAGGGCGATGTGCAAGGGCAGCAGCAGCAAGGGCTGGCCGGGAATCAGCAGCGGCAGCACGGTGAGGCAGGCGATCGGCAGGTGGATCGCCAGGGTGTAGCCAAGAGCGCGGTGCAGATTGGCCTCGATGCGGCGCCCCAGGGCCAGGGCCTCCACCAGGCTGCCGAAGTCATCGCGTAGCAGCACCAGATCCGCCGCCTCCCGAGCCACGGCGGTGCCGCGTTGCCCCATGGCGACGCCGATGTCCGCCGCCTTCAGGGCAGGGGCATCGTTGATGCCGTCGCCGCCCATCGCCACCACCGCGCCACGGGCCTGCAGGGCGCGCACCAGTTGCAGCTTCTGCTGGGGCATCACCCGGGCGAACACGCTGACCTGGCCCAGCTGCTCCTCCAGAGCCTGGGGGCTGAGCGCCTCCAGATCGGTGCCGCTGAGCACCGGCCCCGACGGCAGGCCAGCCTGGTCGGCGATCGCCCGGGCGGGCAGGGGGCCCGCACCGGGGAGCATCACCACCCGCACCCCGGCCGCGGCCGCCCGGGCGATCGCCTCCGGCACATCGGGCCGCAACGGATCGGCCAGGGCGATGAAGCCCACCGGCTCGAACTGGAAGTCGTGCACATCGGTCGGTGGAGAGCCCGGCTGGTGGTCGCCCAGATGGGGGTGCAACGGGGCGCCATCGAGACCGCGGGCGACCGCCAGCACCCGCAGCCCCTGATGGGCCAGATCTGCGGCGGCATCCAACCAGGCGGCGGCGCTGGCCGCATCGAGATGGCAGAGCTGCGCCACGGCCTCAGGAGCTCCCTTGGCGGCCAGGTGTGGCTGGCCGGAGCTGTCCTGCCACAGCCGGGAGAACACCAGCAGGTCGGGCTGCAGGGGGTATTCGCGGGCCAGGGGCCAATCGGGATGGAGATGTTCGCTCTGGCGCAGCTCCGCATCGGCCAGGCGCTGGATGGCCAGCTCCATGGCATCGATCGGATCGTGGCGGCTGGCCAGCACCGCCAGCTCCAGCAGCCCGTGCCAGGGCTCCTCCAGCGGTTCGCCGCGACGCCAGCGGGCACCATCCGGCCAGGTGCGCAGCTGGGCCACCGCCATGCGGTTCTCGGTGAGGGTTCCGGTCTTGTCGACGGCCAGCACCGTGGCGCTACCCAGGCTTTCGACCGCGGCGGGCCAGCGGGCCAGCACGCCGATGCGCGCCAGGCGCAGCGCGCCCAAGGCCAGAAACAGGGCCAGAACCACCGGGATCTCATTGGGCAACACCGCCAACGCCAACGCCAGGGCCGCCAGCAAGGCCTTACTCCAATCGCCGCTGAAGCTGCCTTGAAGCAACGCCAGCAACGCGCACAGGGCCAGGGCCAACACGGTCAAGCGCGCCGTGAGCCGACGGGTGTGGCGCTGCAATCGCGTGGGGGGTGGTTCCACCGTGGCGAGGCTGCGTCCGAGGCGGCCCAACTCGGTGGCGGCTCCCACCGCCACCACCTCCCCCCAGCCCCGCCCGCTGGCCACCAGCGCTCCAGCCAGCAGCAGCTCACCGGGCTGGCTGCGGGCCACCGGCAGGGATTCGCCCGTGAGCAGGGATTCATCGAGCCACAGGCCCACCGCCTCCAACAGGTGTGCATCGGCGGCCACCCGGTCGCCCTCCTCCAGCCGCAACTGATCGCCCAGGCGCAGGTCTTCCGGGGGGATCTCCAGTTCCATCCCATCGCGGCGCACGCGGACTAGGGGGGCGCTCAGCCGGGCCAACTCGGCCAGGGCCCGGCGGCTGCGGCGCTGCTGCAGCCCATCCAGCAGGCTGATGCCCACCACAAACACCAACAGGATGCCCGCCTCCTGCGGCTCGCCGATCAGCCCGTAGATCAGCGCACAGGCCAACAGCAGCAGATTGGTGGGCTCCAGCACGGCGAACTCCGGGATGGGAAACGCAGCGAACTGCGGCAGACACGCAGGGAGGCAGCCGCAGCGCCTCAAGGCGCCAGTCCTAGGGGTAGGAGGAAGGAAGCGATTTCGGCTGCGCCCTACCCAGTCCAGCGCTTACTCCGGCCTGAGGGAATCATGGGCGCGATCCCAGGCTTGCCAATCCACGGAGCGTCTGCGTTCATCGATCAGCGTGCGGCGCACGAGGCGCCCCTCCCGCAAATACTGGGCCGTCCTGGACCGGCGCTGCCCATCGGCGCTGATCACGACGAGTTCATGCAGGCTAAGGCCCGAACCGTCGATGAATTCCATCATTAAAACGCCGGCTCGACAGCCGCCAGCACCTGGCACCGGCAGGCTCCAGCCCCGCAGCCTTTCGTTGCTGAACCAGAGCTTGCCGTTGCGGATTTCTCCGTGGGAATCGAGGCGTTCAGCGGGGCGGTCCGCTGGCATGTAGAGATTGGTTTGGTGATAAAGAACACGTCCGTTTTGCTGCTGCAGTCGCACCACAATCTCGGCGGGAAACTGTTCGATCAGATCCCCTTCGGCGTCATAACGGCGAAACGTGCCGGCATAAACCCCCGGCTCGACAATCGCTTGAATCGGTGGCGGCACCGCCGCGGCGACCGCAGAGCCGACGCGATCGAAGAGCAACCAGCTGAAGCCATCCACTTCACCGCGGATCCGGTGATCTGATAACACCAGGCTGCGGTCGCGGTACCAGAGTTGATCAGGCAGCAATAGCATGGCGAACTCGGCATAGACCAAGCCGCTGCTGGGATGGTGATACTGGCAGGCGCAGGGGCGCATGCTGGCGCGCCAGCGCTGATGCTGGCTGTCCCAGGTGAACAGCAGGTCGCAGCCCGGCTCGCGGCGGAAATCCGCTGGGCTCAGCTGGGCTACGTCGGCAGGCCGCAGCGGCGGCCGGTCGTAGGTGGGGCCAGCGCGAAAGAAGAGCTGTTGGGCCCTCACCAAGGCAGCGCCCTCCTCCTCGGCAGGTTGCTCAGCCACCACCAGCGACACCACCCGCTGGCGATGGGCGAGACCCGGCTGAGACTCGCGAAACTCCTCAAAGAACAGCACGGTGTTGCCGAGCTGGGGAGCCTCCAGCCGCACGACTTGCATCTCGCGGCGCTCCTGGGTCAGCTCTGGAGCGGGCGGCCCGCCCCGTTCCTGATTGGCGTGCACCTGCCGGTGGTTGGTCCAATCACCCTCCCAAGCGGCGGCGATGGCCGCGAGGGCCTCCCCGGGCTGCCACGTCCCAGCCGCTGGTTTCCAAGCCGGCAACATCGTCATCAGCCAACTCCCGACGGGAACGCGATGGCTTTAAGGCTGCCAGCCCGCCGCCACCTCGTGCTGGGCCCCCAGACCAGGAGCATGATGGAGCCATCCGCGCCGCCTGCCGTGAAGGAGATCAGCCCACTACAGCTCCTGCTGCGCACGGGCGGCCGGGTGGCGGCCGCCTCCGGGGTGATCGCCTTCCTGTTCTGGATCACTTGGGTGATGCTCGACGTCAAGAATCTGCAATCCGGCTTCACGCTGCCTTAAATCGTGGTTCTGAGACCCTGAGCACACTTCCGGCGCAGGGCCTGAATGACGCAAAATGGATACGGGCCGAGCTTGCCTGGCGTGGCGATGCCTGCTGAGCATCAGCGGTGGCCAAAAAAGGGATGAACTTGTTCTGCATGCATCCACTTTGCTGGACCACCATCCGTTCCAATTCGGCTAAGCGTGGGATGAGGCGCCGCCAGCATGCTCCGAGCAAGATATCCCTAACAAGATATCCCTAAATTTATTGGGGTTCACATCATCGAGTTCCCATTGGCGTCTAACCCGTAATGATCAACCTGTCCAGTGGCGTTAAACGTGGCCAGAGCAAGGTGCCGGAGCACGGTTGCGCTGCTTCCAAGCACTCACCTCGCGGGTACCAAGCTGGATCGGCACCTGCGCGACAGGCTCTGAGTTTGGAGGCCGTCAGAAACGGGCCATAGCGGCGATCTTGGCGAGCTTGTCGCGTTCTAGGCCGGCCAGCTCCTCCAGCCGCAGCAGATCCTCTTTCACCAGGCCGGCGAACACGAAGAGGATGCCCTCCACCTGGAAGTGGAAGCGACCCTCCATGGAGTGCCGCTGGATGCTGAGAAAATCGTGCAGGGCCCAAACCGCATCGGCTGAGGTGAGCGCCGCCGAACGGCTGCGCACCGCCAACACCAGGCGATCAATGGCGCGCTCGTAGGCCCGGTCGAACACCTCGCGGGCAAGGGCCAGCTCGCTTTGGGTCCAGCCTTCGGTAATGGTGTCTGTCATGCGCGCGACAGGGATCAACGGCGACGCTACCTAGACAGGGACCCGATCGCGAGTGCTCGGGCCTGGCGGTGGGCGGCGGGCAGCTGAAACCAGCTCAAGCCTGGGTTGTCGTGATGCTCACGGTGGTAGCCGAAATGGAAACAGGCCAGCAGCGACAGCCAGGTGGGCAGGTCGAGGCTTTCCGGGTGAAGGTTGCCGTGGGGACCTCGTTGGCCCCGGTGCGGCAGGTAAGTGCCGAACAGGAACAACTGCAAGGAACTCAGCAGCAGCGGCAAGGTGCAGAAGGTCAGCACATTCAACGCCGCTGTGGGGGTGATCGTGCGGCCAACCAGCACCAAGACCACCCAAACCCCAAGCAGCAGCAGCATCTGGCCTGGGGAGAGATAGGCCGCCATGAACCGGACATACCAGCGCACCCCCGAGGCACTGTCGTCTGGAGGCCCGTCTGGATCCAGGGCCGAACCAGGAGCCTGGTGGTGGCGTTGGTGCAGCCGCCGGCACTGCCGGTAGGGGAGACAGGCGTAGAGGGCAAGGAGCAGGGCTCCGAGGCGATGGTTCAACCCTGGATAGCGGCTCCAGAGGAGACCGTGCATGGCGTCGTGGCCCAGGATGAAGAGACCTGTCTGCAGGTGGGTGCGCACCAAAATGGCGGCAGTCAGGCCCCACCAAGGCAACCACCGGAGATCGCAGCTGAGCGGAATCAGCATCGACAGCAGCCAGCCCAGCACGATGAAACCATGGCCCAGGACCCCGTTCGGGGTCGCTGGGGCCATGGCAACCGTGGATCCGCTCAACGGCGGAAGTTGAGCAGCTCGGCGGGGGAGGCCAGCAGATCAATGGCCACAAAATAGATCTTGCCCTCCGGGTTGAGCAGGAAGCGCCACGCCACGTTCATCCCCACGTTCGCCCCAAACCAGGGTGTTTGCACCTTGCCGGTCACCTTGATCTGGGTAAAGCCATCTTCGCCAGGCTCTGCGTAGCCACGCTCGGGCAACAGATTGAGATTCTGGCAATCCTCCTTAAAGAACCGCAAAACGGCCGCCTTGCCCACAATCGGTTTCTGGAAGGGAGCTTGCAGGGCACCATCGGGGAGGAAGAGCTCAATCAGATTGTCAAAGTCGTTGGCGTTGAGCAGATCCATGTAGCTATTCACCGTGGGATTGAGAACCCCCTCGATGAACACCTTTTTGCGCAGCTGCTCCGGGGTTGGTGGCACCACTGGCTCACTCACCCGCTGGCCCTCACCCTTGGCCGGATCGAAACCCATGTCGACCACGAAGTTGCGCAGCAGCGTGATCTGCTGGCCCATCTCCACGGCTCGCAGGGAGCTCAGCACCGCTGAAGCATTGGCCGAGAGCTTGTAGCCCTCAGGGATCGGAGCGACCAATCCGGCAGCCATCCACTGGCCCAGCTGATACCAGAAGCCCAACTTGATGTTGACCGACCAGTAGGAATAGATGCGACCGATCGGGGTGTCGACACGATTTGCGAGATCGCACATCACTTGGCTCTGCTCGGCGAAGTTCATCGCCTTGATGTCGTTGAGCGTCCGCTCTGCCAACTGCATGCTGGCGGCCCCAGGAGCGGCGACCGTGATTGTGGTGCCCATCTCCAGATAGGCATACCAGATCAACGCCAACTGGTCCTCGGCGTTCAGCAGCAGGAAGCGGGCTGTGATCGCGGGAACAACGTCTGCCGAGCGGGTTTCGGGAAAGATTTGCGTGGCTCTGTCGAGCGTGATCATGGGGAAAGCCTGGCTGTTTGACATTTCTTAAGAATCCTAGCCCCTGAGCTTGCTCGCCTGGAGCTTTGGTGTACCAGTTGGCGCTTCCAAGGCCCCATGGCCCCATGGGGCCATGGGGTCCTGTGGAACCCGCTCCCAGCCGCCGGCGCCGTGGGGCAACCCTGCGGGATCGTCGAGCCACAACCGCTTGGGATCCGCCATGGGGGCTGGATCGCGAGCCGCTGGGCTTGCCTCCAGGGCTTGAAGTCCGCCACGCGCCTCCTCCCGTTGGGAAGCCCCGGCCGCCGCTGCTCCGCCTGCATGGCCTGGCTCGCTGCCAGCCGCCGCACGCGCTCACCGGGAGCGGGCTCCCCCAGGCGGGGGCCATCGAGGCCGACGCCGCGGTCATGGCCGGCACCGCAATCGGACTGGCCGATGCCAGGGGAGAGGCCAAGCGCACCGACACCTCGCGCATCTCGACAGGGACCGTGACACCACTTCCCATGCAAATGAGCCGCATCCATTGGGGCGGGGAAGGTGCAGGGGGCCCCAGGTCTTGCTACGGCCAGCAGTTCTTTCCCCCTCTTACCCTGCCCTGGAGCCTTCTCCTCAAGCCACCCGGTGAGCCAGCCCCGTGCCGGTGCTCCCAGCCCTCGCCGCGGGCGCAGTCGGCGACGACGGCAGCTGGTGTCGCCGCTGGCACTGGCACTGGCCTCGGGGCTAGGGGTGGCCCTGTCCCAGCATCAGGCCCGAGCCTTTGCCTCGGCTCCACAGCCCCCGCAAGGCTTCGACCTCTGGGTGTTGCTCACCGCTTTAATCCAACGCCATGGCCAAGCGGGTTTCTTGGCCCTGGGTGCTTTGGCATTGGCCTGGGGTGTGCTCAGCCAGGCGCAAAACATTGAGTCCGCCAGGCGCCAGCTGGGCTGGATGGGCAAGCCGGAGGATCCTTCCCCCACTCCTCCCCATCGGACCCACGGCCCCCTCAGCCCCACGGGCGCCGCAGCAACCCACAACGCCAACAGCCATGGGTCCGTCGGCGACGAACACGCCCCCACCGATCTGCCGCTGTCCTCCCAGCCGGACCCTCCAGCCACCTACACCCCCCACAACCTGCCCCAGGCCAGCGACAGCGCCGTTCCCCTCGTGGGCCGCGACGCCGCCCTGATCAGGCTCTCGCAGCTGCTGGAGGCGGGGAAAGCCCCGGTGTGGATTACGGGCATGGACGGGGTGGGCAAGACCGCCCTGGCCGTCCACCACCTGCGCCAGCGGCTTGCGCACTACGGCGGCGGCGTGGTGATGCTCGATGGCCCGTGCCCCCTGGCGGGCCTGGTGGAACAACTGGAGCGGTTCGCCCTGGTGCATTTCGACCAACAGGTGCCGGAGGAGCTGGCGCCGGAGGGGCGCCTGGCCTGGCTCTACAGCCACTGGCGCCTGCCGGGGCCGGTGCTGCTGCTGCTCGATGAGTTGCGGGATCCGGCCGATCTGCAGGCCCTGGGTCGGGGCCTGCCGGAGCGGTTTCGGCTCCTGGTCACCAGCCGACGCCAGTACGGCACCGCCAGCCAACGGGTGCCCCTGGAGCCCCTGGAGGAGTCTCAAGGGGTGGACCTGCTCGCTGCGGTGTCGGAGCGGGGGCCGTTCCCTGACGGGGAGAAGCGCTCGGCCCGCGCCGTGACGCGGGAGGTGGGGGGGCTGCCCCTGGCGCTGTGGTTGCTGGGCCGACGGCTGGCCCGCGATGGAGACCTGGAGCTGGCGGAGCTAGAGCGGCGGTTGCGGGAGAAGGGGGCACTGGCGCGGGACGTGCAGGCCAGTCCCGCGGAGCCCCTGCAGCCGCGGGGGCTGTGCGCCAGCTTCCAGCTGGCCTGGGAGGGGATGGACGAGACGGAGCGGCAGCTGGCATTGCTGCTCGGGGATCTCCCCCCCACGGCCATCCCATGGGAGCTGCTGGCCCCCTGCGCACCGCCAGCCCTTGACGCCGACGACTGGCGAGAGGCACGGCTGGGGTTGGAAAAGCAGCATCTGATCACGCGGCCCTTGGCCGGGCTGGTGGGCTGCCATCCGTTGCTGCATGACCTGTTCGCGGCACAGGCCCACGCGGGTGCTCGGCCCGAGCGACGGCTGCGGCTGGTGGAAGCCCTGCGGCATTGGCTGTCGGGGATCAGTGATGTTTTGGAAGCCCGCAGCCTGGCGCGCCAGCAACGCTGCCTGCCCCTCTTGGAGTCCCTGAGCCAGTGGCCCCTGGAAGGCTGGCCAGGTGCCGCTGCGGGTTTACCCCATCTGGCGCGGGGCCGATTGCTGTCGGGTCTGGGGGCCGACGGCCCGGCGGAGGAGGCGCTGCGGACAGCACTGGGCCTGGCTCGGCAGAGCGGAGGGGCCGGTTGGGCGGGGCTGGAAGCGGGCTGCCTGGTGGCCCTGGCGGGCCTGGCTCGGGAGCGGGGTCAGTGGCAGGAGGCCGAGGGGCAGTGCCGACAGGCGTTGGCGGTGCTGGAGGCGGCCGGGGCTGGGGATGACCTGGGGCGCGCCGAGGCCCTGAACGGGCTGGGCTTGACCCTGGCTGTGCAGGCCAAGCCCGAGGCCGAAACGGTGTTGCGGGAGGCGTTGGTCCTGCGGCTGCAGCACCTGGATGGCGCCGATCGCCTGGTGCAGATCAGCCGCAACAATCTGGCGATGAGCCTCCGCAGGCTGGGTCGGGCGGCGGAGGCGGAGGCGTTGTATCGGCAGGTGCTGGCGGCTCTGCACGGGGATCGGTTCGAGGAGACGACGCTTGAGCAGGCCCCTTGCGAGGTGTCGGTCACAGCCCGCCACAACC
Source organism: Synechococcaceae cyanobacterium (assembly GCA_046319055.1). Classification (GTDB taxonomy): domain Bacteria; phylum Cyanobacteriota; class Cyanobacteriia; order PCC-6307; family Cyanobiaceae; genus Cyanobium. Next base: position 12,119 of record JBKCTK010000073.1, on the reverse strand, counting down.
TCTCGTTTCTGGCGGAGGATGCCGACCAGCTGGAGCGGGCCCATGGCCTGCGCAAGCAGGCCGTGGCCCTGGCGGCCGTCGCCTTGGGGGAGGACCATCCCAGGCGTGGGCTGATGCTGATGAGTCTGGGGGTGGTGGCCGAGAAGCTCGGGCGGCTGGCGGAAGCGGAGCGGCATTTCCGGCAAGCGGTGCAGCTCACCGCAACCGCCTGGGGACCCGACCACCCGCGCAGCCAGGATTGTCGTCTCACCCTGGAAGCCTTTCTGGCGGCCCCGTTTGTGGCCACCGCCCCGCCCCCTGACCCGGCGCTGTCTCCGGAGCGTGAACCAACCGCAGGCCAGCCCTCACACCCCGCCGACGCCGACCATTGAGGCAAACCGCCGCGGGCACGCGGGCGGCAGCCGACAGGACACCTCCAGGCCGAGAGAGCCAGGCCCGCGAGTGCCGAGATCCGAGGGGATGGGCACCTCACCGGCGGCCAGGCGAGCCATGGCAGCGGCGTGGCAATCCAGGCTGGTGGCCCCCAGGCCGCTGAGCAGGGCATAGGCGCGCTGGGGGCCGGTGCCCACCGCCGCGCTGAACAGATCGCCATAGGCCTTGGCGGCCGTCTTCACGGCTGCGACGGTGGCGTCAGCGGACTGGGCAGGGCCGGTGGCACCGAGCAAGACGCCGGCCAGGCAACTCACCTGCAGGCTGGAGGCGGCCGGGGTGAGGGAGGGCTCCCGAGGCCGCACGCGCTCCGCCAGCCCCACGGCGATCCAGTAGCTCACGGCAGGGGCGTGGTGGAGCCGATAGGCCAGGGTGAGCAGATCGTGCTGCAGGACTACCGCATCGCGGTTAGCGCAGTAGATCGCCGTGGGCGCGGGTTGGTGGGCAGGGGCCCCAGGGCTGCAGGCTTCGCTGACCTCCACGCCGGGCCGCAGAAGCTCCACCCGCGGGAACGGCAGGCGCGCCGTGACGGGATCAGCGGCCCAGCTCCTGCGCAACTGGGCTTTGCTGGCTTCCACCGCCGCAGGGAGGTCGGTCTCGTTGATGGGATTGGCGGTGGCGGCTGGTGCGGTCAGCCCCAGGGCAGCGGCGAACAGCACGCCAAGGGCCTCACAGCGGAGGGCGTGAGGCTGGTGCAAACGGCTTGCTAAGGCCAACGGGGTGGAGCGATGCACAGTGATTGACGGATGGGCCACACGGTTGACGGATGGTGGCAAGCCGTCACCACCCCGGCAGGGGCCGCCAGTCGCCGCTGAGTTGAAAGGCGCCCCACACCCGCACATCCCGGAGGGTGGAGCTGGCGTTGGAGCGGAACCAGGCCTGGGTGTTGCGCAGGGCATCGGCGCGGCCCTCGCCGGCCTTGAGCCGTTTGTAGAGCTCCTCCATGAACAAGGCCGTCAGATCGTCATCCACCTTCCAGAGGCTGAGCAACGTCGAGCGCGCGCCGGCCACCGCCAATGCCCGCTGCAGGCCATACAACCCTTCTCCAGTGCGCTCACTGCCGCGGGCGGTTTCACAGGCGGAAAGGGTCACCAGCTCGGTGCCCTCCAGGTCCATGGCGGTGGCTTCCGCAGCGGTGAGGTAGCCGTCATCGGCGGGATTGGCCGTGGGCTGGTTGGCGCCGGCGAACACCAGGCCGCTGCGTTCCAGGGACTCGAACGACAGGGACGGGGCCAAGGACTGGGCTAAGGACGGAGCTGGGGAGATGGGGCCGCCAGCTGTTCCAGCTGTGCCGCGGGTCGCTCGGGGCTGCAGCGCTCCCGCTTGTGGGCTCCCCGCAAGCTGCGGCTGCTGATCCGACAGGAAAAAGCCGTGGGTGGCGATATGGAGAATTCGAGGAGCTTGTTGTTGCAGCACCAAGCTGGCGGTGGCCTGAGGGCCGCTGCGATTGACCCTCGGATGCAGCAGCGGTGCGAGCTGTTTGGCCTCGGCGGCGGTACCTGGCAGGGCCGGCCACGGGCCCAGGCCCCTCAGACCGGCGCTGGCGGGCTGGGGATTCGATGCCGCTGCGCCACGGATGCCTCCGCCCAGGCCCACGAGCCCTTGGGATGCTTTCGAGGACGGGATTGCCGTGTTGAAATCCGGCGCGGTGATCAGGGTGGTGGCGTTCCCACCCTTGGCGGGTTGTTGCAGCCGCACCAGCTCCCGGCCGGTGGTGAGCAGCCGCAGTCGCAGGCTCTCTCCGAGAGTGGGGCCCGTGGTTGCTCCCACGGGCAACGCCGCAAACGGCAGGCGGTTCAGGTCGCCATCGGGGGAGACAAACAGTTCGCCCACGCCCGCTAGCTCGGCCTGCAATGGCTTGAGCAGCAGCTGGCTCACTGCGGCCAGCCGCGCAGGCGCTTCCGCCTGGCGATCTGAGCTGGCACTGGCGGCCACCGCTTCCGCCACGGCGGCATCGATCGGGGCGGCAGGGCCCAGGGGAAGGGCGCGGATGGTGCCATCTGGCTTGAGCAACAGGGCGACGTACCGCGCAGCTCCCCACTCGGCTTGGCCTTTGCTCCCCTTGCCGTAGGGGCGGTATGTCTGAAACTCCACCAGCAGCCCTTGAGGCGCGGCGCTTTTCAGTGCCGCCGCCACCTGGGCGTTGGTGACGTGCTCGATCTTGAGGGCGGGAAAGAGGCGATAGAGCTGGTTTTCCAGCTGTTGGCGCTGCAGCAGCAGTGGCTCTCGCTGCGCTGGCGGCAGGGTGATCGAGGCCAGTTGCTGATCGATCCCCGCCAGCTGTTCCGCTAGCCGGCGGGTTTCGGAGCTGCTGGCCTTCAGCAAAGCCTGCCGCCGCTCGATCTCGGCCAGCAAGCCCTGGCGATTGAGACGGCTTTCAAGCGCCAGGGGTGCCGCAGCGGGGTTCTGATCCAGCAGCGCAAAGGTGGTGCCGAACGCATCGGGCTGCTGGTCGATCAAGCGGTTGCGCAGGTCACGGGGCTGCAACGGCAGCTCGCGCCGGAGCCAGTTGGCCTGGGCGCGGTTCAGGCGTTGCAGGAGCGGTTGGGCGGCGAGGGCGTTGGCCTGGGAGAGGTGCATCAAGGCCAGGTTGATGAGGCTGCTGGCGGTGGAGGGGTGCTCCGGACCCAGCGCCTTTTCGCGGATCGCCAGGGAGCGCTTGTAGAGATGCTCGGCATCCCCGTAGCTCCCCAGCCTAAAAAATAGAACCGCTAGATGGTTTAGGCTGGTGGCGGTTTGGGGGTGATCCGGACCCAGCGCCTTCTCGCTGATCGATAGGGCGCGCATATAAAGCGGCTTGGCCTCTCCATCGCGGCCCTGACTGAAATACAGAAATCCCAGGTTGTTGAGGCTTGCGACGTTGATGCCAGGCTCTGAGCCAAGCGCCTTTTCATAGATCGCAATCGTGCGCTTGTAGAGGGTCTCTGCCTCTCCATAACGACCCTGGCTGGAATACACCGCTGCCAGATTAATGCGGCTAGTGGCTGTTAAGAAATGATTCAATCCTAGCACTTTTTCATGGATCGCCATCGCGCGCTTCAAGAGTGACTCGGCCTCTCCGTAGCGACCCTGGCTGTGATACAGAGCTGCCAGGTTGCTAAGGCTGGTAGCGGTGGACGGATGCTGCGTACCTAGTGACCTCTCATAGATTGCTATGGCGCGCTTGAATAGGGACTCGGCCTCACCATATCGGCCCTGGGCTCGATACAGCTCAGCTAGGTTATTGAGGCTAGCGGTGGATTTGTGTTTCCCCGAGACATCCGCCTTTTCGTAGATTGCAAGAGAGCGCTTGAATAGGGACTCGGCCTCTCCATAGCGGCCCTGGCTATAGTAGAGACCAGCTAGATTGTTGAGGCTGCCGGCGGTGTAGTGGTGCTCCGGTCCAAGCCCCTTCACGCTGATCGCCAGGGCCCGCTTGTAGAGGGGCTCTGCCTCTACGTAGCGGCCCTGGGCTCGATATAGTTCAGCCAGGCCATTGAGGCTAGTGACGGTCTCTGGATCCTCCGGAACCTCTGCCTTCTCGCGGATGGTCAGGGAGCGCTTGTAGAGAGGTTCGGCCTCTCTATAGCGCCCCTGGTCGGCATATAGAAGTGCCAAGATGTTAAGGCAGCTGGCGATTAAGGGGTGCTCCGGACCGACATCTTTCTCCACGATGGCGAGGATCCGCTCCCAAAGAAGTGCCGCTTCCGCATAAGCACCCTTGGCTTTCAGAGCTTCCGCCTGCTGGATCAGCACCTGAACTCGGGCCTCTGAACTCTTTTGACCAGCCCCCCCCTGAACCAGCCGCCAGGCTGCCCCAGCCGGCCGTGGGGCTTTTGGATCGGTTCCACCTGGGGATCCCGCTGCGACCCCGGGAAGCGGCACCAACAGCAGCCCCCCCAACAAGCCCGCAAGACTTGCCGATCTCGGGCGCAACCTAGCTGTCAAGGCGGCTTTATTCACTGGCTGGGCTGGCAGCAATGTATTGAATCAGCCTATCGAGATCACAACAATGCTCAGCGCCAGCGTAGCCAAACGGTCACAAAGGGTCTTGGGCTCCCTGAAGGGTCGAAGTTACTTTCATCTTCTAGTGGCTCTGATTTCGACGGAATGATTTATGCCATACCCCCCACCTGTTCGTGCCGGCTGGAGCTGGGTGGCGATTGAAGGGGGCCCGGCTGAGCCCGCCGCCAGCCAAGCCTTCAGGTCGTCCGGACCCTGAAAGTCGAGCAGGGCCTCGGCGAGGGCTTCCAGCTTGCGTCGCGGCAGGGAGCGAATCTGAGCGTCCTGCTCAGGAGACAGGCCGCCGCAGCGCCGGCGAGGCAGACGCAGGGTGATGTCGAGTTGGCCGGCGAGGAGCCCTTGCTGCTCGCCTAGGCCAAAGATCTCTCGGTAGGCCACGCTTTGGGTGAAATCCTCAAGGGTGAGACCGCCCATGGCGCAGATCTTCGGGAGGGGACGTGGTGAAAAACTTGCCAACAGGATAGCGGCGGTGGCCTCGCTGATTTGGGCTGCTCGCGTGGTATCCGCCAAGTGAGACCTCCCTGAACGGCAAAAGGCCCAGCCTTCAGCAGCTGCGGGACACCCCCCGGAGCAAGATCGCCCATCGAGGCCGCAACTGGCTCTCTACACCTGGCACAGCAAAGCCCGGCTGAGCGAGACCATCCTGGCAGCAGAAGGATGGTCGCCCGTCAAGGAGATTCAGGTCGTCCGGATGGCTACCACTGGCTCTCTCGCCCTCCATCTCTCAGATGTCAACCCTGCTCCATCGTCTTAGGGGCGAAACATCCCCGTTAGCGCGAACAAGTTACCGTGCCCTGGCTCCCTATCGCCAGAGCGAGAGTCGCAAATGCGCAGAATCCCCACCAACAGCGCAGACTCTTTACGATTAGCACTTCCAGCAGCAGAGGCGGGCATAGCCTGAAACAATGATTCAGGAGCGAACATGACGCTATCAAGGATTTTAACCGGAGATCAACTGCTCAGCAGAATCAAGGAGCTTGGTGATCGACCTCGTGCCGAACTCGCCCGCGAGTGTGGATATGTCAGCACCCGCAGTGATGGCCAGGAAAGATTGAATTTCACAGCCTTCTACGAAGCGCTCCTTGATGCCAAGGGCATGAATATTGGCCGTGCGGCTAGCTCTGGCCAGGCCCGCCGTGGACGTCCTTTAAGCTATCATGCCAAGGTTCAGTTCAACGGCAATTTACTGATAGGGCCTGGGTACACCGTGCAGCTCGGCTTCAAGCCCGGCGATCTGTTCGAGATCCGGCTGGGCCAGGGGCAGATCAGGCTGGTGCCCTCGGGCGGCGAAGGAGATGCCTGAGCCACGGGCCGTTGCCAGTCTCTGGGCGGCGCTAGAGGCATTCAGCGGAGCAGAACCGTTGCGGCGCAAGCCGTCTAGGCTGCATCTTCCCCCTGAACGGGGCGTAACCCATCGCCAACCGGCAACACTGGGAGCCCCAGGGCTGTATGGCGCCAACACCCCAAAATTCGAAACGCAACACCTCCGACAAACCCACGGCACCTCAAACGAGCTGGGAGCCTGCAGGCTGGCGTCCCGGGTGAGACCGGAGCACAGCCCGGACCGCAGCCTCGGTGGCCTGGGTCAGGTTGGGGGCAGGGCTGAAAGTTGCTCTGCTGAGCTCGCAAGGCTGATGTTTAGCTGCGTTCCTCGTCGATCCGGCAGTGCCTGACGTGAGTCCTGGCGCTGCCAAGGCCGTCAGGTCAGGCCGCTGGCGAGGATTTGGGGCAACCCTGGCCAGGCGGGGCAGGGCTCAGGTGCAGGCCCGGCCTGGAGAGCCTTACGCGCCTGACCCAGCCAAACCAGGCGGGGGCGAAGCATGGCGGAAGGCAATGCCATCACCATCGGCTGAGCGGGCAGGCCCCTTCAACCCAGGCGTTCACCCAACGAAGCGTAGGGGTCAGGACTCGTGGCGCCAGATCTGATCGGCTGGCGTCCAGCTGTTGAGCTCCGCGGGGCTGAACCACAGGCCAATCTCAAACTCGGCGGTCTCGGCAGCATCAGAACCGTGAATCACATTGCGGCCGATGTTCACGGCCAAGTCGCCGCGAATCGTGCCGGGCTCTGCCTCCAGGGGCTTGGTCGCACCGATCAGCTTGCGGGCACTGGCGATCACCCCGTCGCCTTCCCACACCATCGCCACGACGGGGCCGCTGGTGATGAACTCCACCAATCCGGCGAAAAAGGGCCGCTCGCTGTGAACGCCGTAGTGCTGCTCTGCCAGCTCACGGCTGGGGGAGAGCTGCTTCAGCCCCACCAGTTTGAAGCCTTTGCGCTCAAAGCGGCCGAGGATCTCCCCCACCAGCCCGCGTTGCACCCCGTCGGGCTTGATGGCGACAAAGGTGCGTTCGGTGGCCATGGATCACAGCAAGACAGCCGCTCCATCGTCGACGTCGACCCTGCTTCTTGGCAAGCATGGCCACCACAAGCCGCCTGTTCAGCTGGGACCTGTTCTGGCATGCCTCCGATGAGAACCCACACCGCGGCTCTGATCGGGCCTGAAGCGGAGATCCGCCCTGGCGGGTCGGATATTGCCCTGGGCGTACCTGCGCTTCCCCTCCAGAATAATGGAGACCTCTTCGGATCCTGACTGTTGTGAAGCCCGTCCTGCGGCTGAGCCCTCTACAGCTGAGCCTTGTGCTGGTCTGCTCCGCGGTGGGCGGCCTCGTGTTGACCGGCCTCGTGGCTCTGACGCTGCTGCCGCTGCTTGTCGGCGTTGGTTTTCTGGCGGCTTGGATCGTGGCGGTGCTGCTACTGGGTTGGGCAGGCATCGAAGCCCTGGCCGCCATGGAACGGTGGATGGAAAGCAGCCCCCGCCTCCGTCGTTGAAGAGCCATGAACCGGTCCTTGGTCACGGTGTGGCTGCTGATTGCCTTGGTTCTCCTGGTGCTGCCTGGTCCTGCAGGGCGGTTGCTCCTCGATCTGTTGGGAGGCCTCACCCTGTTGCTACTACTCACTCCGCTGTTGCTCGCCGGTCTCGGGCTCCTGGCCTGGCGTCTGCTGAGCTCTCGGGTCAGGAATTGCCGCCACTGCGGTGTGAGCACCTTTCGCGCTGATCTGAGCCTCTGCCCTGCCTGCGGCTGTCGGGAGGCAGCTGGCGACGATGTTGGCGGCTGGCCCGCTGAAAGCTCCGCCATGGAGTCATTGCTTGGGTTTGTCGATAAAGAGATCCCTGCCAGCGATGTTACGATCACCGTTAAAGCGACTGGGGTCGACGATCGTTCTTCTCAGGATCCAGTCTGATTAAGGAGTCTTTTTTACAAAGGGCTTTACTGCACTGGATTCTGGAGATTGGCAAGAATGTAGACGGATTAAATTCTCATCAGAACGCTAAAACTGCTGAAACTTTTGCAATTAGAAAATCTGAATTGCTTGAATACTGCTCTAAGGCTGACTTCAAATCCTGCCGCCTCGAGCTTCCAAGGTTATTCCTCGCTTCCCTGACATGCCATGGTGCTCCAATCCTACTGGAGTTTTGCTGGTTGCCCCATGGATATGGCTAGAGAGCTAGGGTGGAGCATTTGTTTTAATTCTATCCTTTTAAGCACGTTGATAAGTGATTGTGGCGATAGGCGAGGCATTATTGGCTCATTACTATCAGGCTCGCTGCATGCTTTCTGGTTTAGTCTGGCAAATCTTGCCGGATTGAATCCGCCAAGATGATGTACTTCGCGCTTCAGGATTTGAGATTTTAGTTATTGCCTGTGTATGGCGATTTTAAATTATTAGATCAGCCTCGCTGCGATTCAGGCACAGCCAGCATGTGCAAAGGCACGTGTGATCCAAAAGATTAAATCGAATGAACTTAAATCTGATGACCATGATGCCCAATCGCTGAAAATCCTCGAGCGGGCCTTGATCTAAAAATGCGTAAGTTTAAAAGAAGATAGTTAAATGCCAGTCCAGCTGCCGTTCCTGCCAACAATGGGATCAACCAATAACGAGTGGTCCAGGGAAACACAAATATAAGGGTCATAAATACCAAGAAGTTAACTGAAGTTCCTAGCATATAAACCATAATATAAGAAATGTATTCTTGACGCTTTTTGGGGGATTTGACACGATCCCCAAACGTGAGATTGCGATTCAAATACCATGTACAGGTAACTGCTGGCAAGAAAGCAATTGCACGTGCCAGATAAAGGGGGGAATGAGCAAACTTTAAAAAAGTTGCAAAGAAGAGAGCATCAACGATAAAACCGATCGCACCTACACAGGCAAACCGCAAGAAACGATATTGATCTTTTTTCGTTCTGCCAGGCGATGACTGCGAGGTCTTCCCACTTAAGTCATCACGTTGGCGACTATCAAGATCGAGACTGAACTGACGATAATTAGTCTGTATCAACAGATCAGGATTATAATTGAGCCAGGGAACTGGGATACCAAGATAATAAAGACGCTTGAGCTCACGACGCCCTCGAGTGACCGTATCCAACACCAGGCCTACTGCTAAGCTCAAGGAGGATAGAAGACCAAGTGCTGTTGACAAAATTACAGTTGGAAATTTGGGAACCAGACCAGTATCAAAGTATTCCAACATGACCGGCCACATTAAAATGGAAGCAATCAAAAGCAATAAAATACTAACAAAACCAAAGAATTGAAGAGGCCTATCTTCTCTGGTCAAGCGAACAATTAGTCTCAATATTTTCAGGCCATCAAAGACTGTGCTCAGTTTACTTACTGAGCCTTGGGGTCGCTCTCGGAATGGTATTTGCACTTCTGCACTTGGCATCTGCAACTCAATAGCATGGACAGTAAGTTCAGTTTCAATCTCGAATCCTGTTGTTAATATCGGGAAAGACTTAACGAATCTTCGCGTAAAAACGCGATAGCCAGATAACATATCCTTGAATTGATTTTCAAAGAAAAATTGGACAAAGAAGTTTAAAAATCGATTGCCCAGCTCATGTCCAGGTCGATACGCATTTTGTTGCACTGGCTGACGGACAACATTGAGCATATCGAGTTGGTGGGTAAGCAGGTGATTGACCAGACTAGGGGAATAGCTAGCATCATAGGTGTCATCACCATCGACAAGAATATAGATGTCTGCATCGATATCGGCGAACATTCTTCGAACAACATTCCCCTTGCCCTGGCGCTGCTCGAGCCTGACGATTGCCCCAGCCGCAACTGCACATTCAACGGTGCGATCTGTGCTATTATTATCATATACAAAAACAACACACTGGGGCAAAGCCGACTTAAAATCGGCTACAACTTTGCCGACCGTCAATTCCTCATTGTAGCAAGGCACCAAAACGGCTATTTCTAATAGCGTAGAATCATCAGATTGAGACATGACTTAGGACTCCAAGTGACTGCGGAACATCATGATGCAGGAAAGGCTTGGCAAAGTTTAAATTTTTCGTTGTTGGCCAAGACTTGTGTGCATTTAGCTTTATCAATCTTAAGGTGAACATTTTGGGTAGTGAAAGATGCGGGACTGGAGGACCCTGGAGACAGGGTAAAGAAACTGCCGTTGTGAGACTGGACCAACTGCTCCAGCTCTTGCTGAAGAATTGTCCCACGAAGCAACTCTTGATTCTCAAACAGGTTCCCCTGAATGCGGACAAACTTAACCGATGAAGGGAAAAACGGGATTACATAGGACATCGGCTCTGAGCCTAGCATGAGAACAATAGTGTTGTCAGGGAAGGTAATGTTCGGCCTTTCAACTCCAAACCAGGTGCTCCTCCAACTTGCGCGACCCCAATCAGGCACCTGAACAACAGCCAAAATCGTGGCAAAGAGAGCGGCAATGAAAAATGTGCGTGTGCAGGCAACATTAAGTCTGCCGGAAAATGAGAATAGTTGTTGAAAACTGGAGAAAGAAAGTAGTATCTCGAGCAAACAGAGCAAATATATTGAGCTAATCAGGTCGAGGGGAATGAGATAGCGGCTGTAGCCAAATTGAAAGAGCCATACAATGAATCCAACGGACACATAGATCACTATAAACTTGCGAGCCAGTGGCTCGGTTAGCTCATGACTCCCTTCGCTGCTTGCAGGGAAACGCAGGGTTCTCGGAGAGATTCTGCGGACTAAAAACGAGAGGGCAATGGCCATTAGGAGTATAACTGCTATCGCCCAGCGAATATCGCGAAAAGCTATTTCTGACGAGGGATTCTTTGCTGCAACCCAAGCAAAAGGATAAGATAATCCGTCTAGGATGCTTTTAGGGGTCCATCTCACGTCCTTAAAGTTAATCAATCCAAAGTAGGGAGACTTGAACAACTTGTTGTAGTAAGGAAACAGCGGATTCTGATAGTTGCTGAAAAGAAAAAACATCCAGTATCCATAGCTTATGAGAAAGCCGAAAACAATGCCGCCTAATAATTTGATGGCACACCATAGCTTGTCATGCCATTCGCATGCGAGAGTTATGGCTACTAAAGCAGCCAAGGCAAAGCAAATATTTGGGAGCTTAAGTCCTCCAGCAATGCCAAGGAAGATTCCAGCAATTATAAAGCTTGAATGCCTGGTGGCCGATGATTTCCTCAAAAGTATGGTATTGAGAATCAGAAATACGCCTAGCAATACAAATAGGCTTGTTATATTGTCTCCAAATGATGTTCCGAGTTCAGAGAGAAAGAGGGGCGAAAAAGTGCTAGAGACTGCCAGCAAAAGTGAAAGAGAGATCCGCCGCTTAATCGAGAGGGTATCTTTGAGAGCAGTCCTGGCGATGATGTATGATAAGAGAAAGTTAATACCTTGTATTCCTCCCAGCAGAAATCCGACCGTTTTAGGGGGGAGATTCTGGATTAACCAATACGTGGGTAGATATAGGAATGGGTTGTGAAAAGTTTGAATCTGAGCCGGCACAAAGTCATAAAAGAATCGACTCTTTAAGAAAGCATAGCCAACATAGAAGTGATAATTTCTCAAATCCCAATTATTGTCTTGATTCAAAAAGACTGAAATCACTCCAAATGCTAAGAATGTGGAGGGCAAAAGATAAATAAGATCAGTCTTTGCTGATTTGTATCTTTTATCTTCTAGTAGTTCAGGCATTTTCTTGAAGCCTCTCAGTGGGAACGACCCAAGCCATAACGTTTTGAACTGCGACCCAGGAGTCACTTTACCGGATCAGCAGCCAGGCACCGATCGTCACATCTCTAGCCAGCCGGCCGCTCCATGCCCAGGCATCAACAGGCCGTGCAGTGAGTTATCTTACTCTGAATCTGGCTCCCATCCGTCTTGCTTTGAAGCCCCATCATCCGGCAGGCGATGGCAACGGATCTCCGCAGCGAACTTCGGCCGGACCAGCGTACTGCCGGAAGTGCTTCGACCCCGCCATCAGCCAACTCTTGGCGGTGCATAGGTTTGATTGAAAGTCCGTCGCGCGTGTGCTCGGCAGGGCTGCGGCCATTGGGTTGGGTCGGCGGGAATGGATCCCTTCTGTGCCAGAACCCTCTCCTGCCAATGCCTCTGCCGACCTGATCACTTTTCTGCAGCCAATCCCCCAGGGGACGGATGCGCCGCGGGGTGCGCCTCCACCATTGGTTTCTGCTTCTGGTGGCCGTGCTAGGGATCTTGAGCGGCTGCCAACGCCTGCGCCATAATAATTTTAGTACCCGTTCAGGGGTCGTGACGTTGGCAGCGTGAATCCACCCCTGAGCGGCATTGCACAGAGCGATCAGTTCGCAGAACGAATGGTGTGATCTGAGCTGCTCAGGGA
>JBKCTK010000072.1:0-23703 GCA_046319055.1 Synechococcaceae cyanobacterium | reverse complement strand
GGAGAAGAGGTTGTAGAGGAACGGACCGACATCCTGAATGCGCTCCGGACCCCCGAGGTTCAGCAGCAGCACCCCGACCTTGGCCATGCCTCCCAGCCGTGAAACCGCAAAGCGTAACGCCGGGACGAGAAGAACCCTGTGGCGCGCACCCCGGGCAGGCTCCTGGCCGGGCCTCAGCCGCCCTGGCGACCACGCCTGAGGCCAATTGGATCCAGGCCCCCTGGCTGAGCACGTTGGTCCCCGTTAAGGTCCCGCCATCCCAGCGCCCGCAACCGCATGGGGCCACGGATCACCCCGATCAGGCCCGGCCAGCGGCCCGCCGCTTGCTCCCTTGCGGCTGGCGGCGATCTCCCCGACCATCCAGCCTCCGGGCATGGACCGCTAGATCTCCGGCTGGAGGCCTACAACACCACCCTGGCCCAACTCGGCATCCGCCTCCGCCTGGAGCGGCGCGGCGGTCGCCTCGGCTTACGGGGCCCGCTGCCCCTGCGTCAGGGCCAGGGCAGTCGGGTCCAGCGGCTCAGCCTGGGCCTACCGGCCACGGAGTCGGGTTTAGAGACCGCCCTGGGCCGGCTACGACTGGTGGCTGCCCAGCTGGAGGTTGGCGGATTCCAGTGGTCGGATTGGGCCGCTGAGCGGCAGCCGCGCCAATCGTGCACCCACGGACCCGGGGAGCCTGACGCCCCGGCCGTGGAGGCGCTGCCGCCGCCCGCCCAGACCTCCAGCGGCCGAGGCGGGCACAAAACGTCCAACGGGCCGTGTTCGCAGCGGCCGGCGTCGAGCGCCCTCCAAGGCGCCGGCCATGCCGCCGCGACCTCGGGCTTCAACCAAGGCCTCCAGCCCAGCCGTTGGGGCCCATTCGGCCCCGGGCCGGCGAGCCGTCTGGCGCCGCTGATCGCGGCGTGCGAAAGCTTTGAGCAGGCCTTCATCCAGGCGCCGCGTCGGCGTCATCGGGCGGGCAGCCGGAGCACCTGGACCGCCGCCTACCGCCCCTACCTGCGGCGGCTGCTAGCGCTGGCCGACGCCGCTGGGGAAGCCCTCCTCAGCGGGGAGCTGCTGCTGCGCACGCTGGAGAGCTACCCACCGGGCAGCTCCGGGAGACAGCGCTGCGCCTCCGCCCTGGCGGCCCTGGCGGAGCAGCAAGGCATCACCCTGCCGAGCGACTGGCGCGAATGCAGCGGCGGCTATGGACTGCATGCGGCCCGCTTCCGCCAGCTGCCGAGCGACGAGCAGATTCTCAAGCTTGTTCAGGAGATCCCCAACCTCGGCTGGCGACTGGCGTATGGGCTGATGGCCACCTACGGCCTGCGCAACCACGAGGTGTTCTTCAGCGACCTCTCCTCCCTCGCGCCTGGCGGTGATCGGGTGCTGCGGGTGCTGCCGAACAGCAAGACGGGGGAGCATCAGGTGTGGCCCTTTCAGCCCGAATGGGTGGAGTGGTTCGACCTGGAGCGGCTCGGGCGCGACCCCACCGCCCTGCCGCCGGTGGCCCGCGATCTGAGGCGCACCACCCTGCGCCACGCCGGCCGCCGTGTGGCGGAGCAGTTCCGCCGCTATGGCCTGCCGATCACGCCCTATGACCTGCGCCACGCCTGGGCGGTGCGCACCATTCACGTCGGCCTGCCCGACACCGTGGCCGCACGGATGATGGGGCATTCGGTGGCGATCCATACCCGCACCTATCACCATTGGATTACCCGGCGCGATCAACAGCGGGCCGTCGATGCCGCCCTGGCCCGTCGTCTGGGCGGCTGACTCACGAAGCGGGCGCAGCGTCGCCAGGGGCGCTGGGGAGCAAAGTGGCCCCATCTCGCGGCGAACATTCTGGATCCCACCTCTCCTGATGAACCCCAAGCGGAGGTTGCTGTGGATCGTGGCGACCCCTCCCTGGATGGCCAAGCTGAGGCGCTTGGCCCTGGTGGTGATCTGGCCCCTGAGCGGGATCCGGAGGCCTACCGGCGCCGCATGGAGCGGCGCCAGGCCGTGCAGCGCCAACGGGTGGGGGAGCGAAACCGCGAAAAGGGGCTGGTGCTCCTGTTCACCGGAGATGGCAAGGGGAAGACCACGGCGGCCCTGGGGCTGGTCTTGCGCACGCTGGGCCATGGCGAACGGGTCGCGGTGATCCAATTCATCAAAGGCGGCTGGCAGCCGGGCGAAGCCCGGGCCCTGGAGCGCTTCGGCGAGGATCTGGCCTGGCATGCCCTCGGAGAGGGATTCACCTGGGAAACCCAGGACCGGGAACGGGATCGCCAGCTGGTGCAGCAGGCGTGGGGGTGCGCCTTGGGCTACCTGGAGGATCCCCGGCGACGCCTCGTGGTGCTCGATGAGGTGAACGTGGCCCTGCGGCTGGGATACCTGAGCTTGGAGCAGCTGTTGGAAGGTGTCGGGCGCCGGCCGCCGCTCACCCATGTGGCCTTAACGGGGCGAGGAGCACCGGCGGAGCTGATCGCCAAGGCCGACCTGGTCACGGAAATGCGGCTGGTGCGCCATCCCTTCCGGGAGCAGGGTGTGCGAGCCCAGCCGGGGATCGAGTACTGATCCAGCCCCCGGCCCCTGTCAACTGATCCCGCTTCCAGCAAGCTGCCAAGGGCAGGGCCCGGGCAGCTTGCTACTGTGCGCCAGATTGAGGCACCAATGGCTTACCGGCGCGTTCTGCTCAAACTCAGTGGTGAAGCGCTGATGGGAGATCAGGGATATGGAATCGACCCGGCCATCATTTCTGCCATCGCCACCGATGTCTCCGAGGTTGTCTCCTTCGGCACCCAGCTGGCCATCGTTGTGGGTGGCGGCAACATCTTCCGGGGCCTCAAGGGCTCTGCGGCCGGCATGGATCGGGCTACAGCCGATTATGTGGGCATGCTGGCCACCGTGATGAATGCCATCACCCTGCAGGATTCCCTGGAGCGCGCTGGCGTGCCCACCCGCGTTCAAAGTGCAATCTCCATGCAGGAGGTGGCCGAGCCCTACATCCGTCGCCGTGCCATTCGCCATATGGAAAAGGGGCGGGTTGTGATCTTCGCCGCCGGCACCGGGAATCCATTTTTCACCACGGATACCACCGCGGCACTACGGGCTGCGGAAATCGGCGCGGATGTGGTCTTCAAGGCCACCAAGGTAGATGGGGTTTATGATCGTGACCCAGCACGCCATCCCGAGGCTAAACGGTACGACTCTTTGACATTCCTGGATGTATTGAGTCACGAATTGGCGGTCATGGATGGTGCGGCCATCTCCCTTTGCAAGGACAACGCCATCCCCATCCTGGTTTTCGATGTGTTTGTGCGTGGCAACATTCGCAAAGCTGTTGCTGGCGAACCAATCGGCACCAAGATCGTGCCCAGTCCCTGAGCCGCCCCGGCCAGCACCTCCTCCCCTGTCCCCCCAACGTTCCAGCTGCACCGCCATGGATCTCGAAGCCAGCATGCGTAAAACGGTGGAAGCCACCCAACGCACCTTCAACACGATTCGCACCGGCCGCGCCAACCCCACGCTGCTGGATAAGATCGTGGTTGAGTACTACGGAACTGAGACGCCACTAAAATCCTTGGCAACTCTCTCGACTCCAGATTCACAAACGATTCAGATTCAACCGTTCGATGCCAGCTCGATTAACACCATTGAAAAGGCCATTGGCATGAGCGATCTTGGCCTCACGCCAAACAATGACGGACGAACCATAAGAATTAACATCCCACCGCTCACCCAAGACCGTCGCAAAGAACTCTGTAAGCTTGCATCACGCTATGCCGAGGAAGGCAAGGTAGCCCTGCGCAACGTTCGTCGTGATGCCATCGACAAAATCAAGAAGCAAGAGAAAGATGGTGAACTCTCAGAAGACCAGAGCCGTGATCAGCAGGATCAAGTTCAAAAGTTGACAGATCGTTTCATCGCTGAGTTGGAAAAACATCTTGCCGAAAAGGAAGCTGATATTTTGCGCGTGTGAGCCAAGTCGACGTCCTGGTCATCGGTGCGGGGGCCGCCGGGGCGGCCACGGCAGCCCATCTCGCCTTGCGTGGTCGATCCGTGCTGCTATGCGAAGCGGCTCTGCCAGGCCAAGTCAAAGCCTGTGGTGGGGGCATGGCCGCCTCGGTGCAGCGCTGGTTTCCGTTCGATCTCTCCCCCTGCGTGGAGCAAGTGATCCAACGGGTGTGCTTCACCTGGTGCCTGGAGGATCCGGTGATCGCCGCGTTACCAGGAAACGCCAACTTCTGGATCGTGCGGCGCGCCCAGTTCGATGGGTTTCTGGCTGACCAGGCCGTGGCGGCAGGGGCGCGCTTGCTGCAACCCTGCGCCATCGCCAGCCTCGAGGCCACGGGGAAGGGCTGGGACGTTCGCGATACCGAGGGGCGCCTGCACACGGCGCGGGCTGTGGTGATCGCTGACGGCTCGGAGTCGCGCTTCGCCGCACCACTCGACCTGGGTCCACCTCGACCTCGCTATGCCGCCACTGTGTCCGTGGAGTGCGAGGCGGAGGTGGCGGAGCCCGATCAGGCCCGTTTCGATTTCGGGCTCGTGCACCATGGCTTCTGCTGGGGGTTTCCCCGCCGTGGTGGTTGGAGCATCGGAGTGGGCACGTTCATCGGCCAGGAGGAAGCCGACAGCGATGCGGTGCTGGCCTCCCTTCTGCCCTCCCTCGGGATTCCTCCCGCATCAGCCCAGCGTCGCCATGGACGCCTTCGGCTTTGGTCCGGTCACTTTCCCCTGCATGGTGAAGGTTTGGTCGCGGTGGGCGATGCGGCTTCGCTCTGCGACCCTTTTCTGGCCGAGGGCTTGCGGCCATCTCTCCTCAGTGCCACACGGGCGGCGTCAGCCCTGGATCGCTGGCTGTCTGGTGAACGAGGGGCCTTGGCTGACTACAGCCTGAGCATGCGCCAGGAGTGGGGGGATTCAATGGCCTGGGGCAAACGCATCGCCCAGGTGTTCTATCGACTGCCGAAAGTGGGTTATCAGCTCGGGGTGAAGCGACCCACAGCTCCGCAGCGAATTGCGGAGATTCTCTCCGGTGAAGTGGGATATGGAGATATCGCGCAACGCGTCATCAAACGACTCTTATTTCAGCGCGGCTGATTTGACCGGCACCCACGAGCGCGACCTCGTCGACTTCATCCCCAGCTGAGGACCCCTCCTGGGGGGACAAGGATGGACGGGCTCCCTTGAGGTTCGTCAACAGCTCCGTTTAGGTGAACATCAACATCTCTAGTGTCATGCCTTGATCCAACCGAGCGACCATGAAGCTGCCACTGGAAGCCACTGGCTTCCACAAGTTCTTACGGGAGCGCTGAGTGGTTCTGTGCAGGCTCCTAGAGAGCTTCCCGAGCCGAATATCCCTCTCTGGCAGAGTTGATGGTGTTCAGCAACCAAGCTGCGGCTGCGGAGCCAGATTGGAGTGCTGAGCTAAGGGACAGACCATGGCGTCAACTGTTCAGCCGAGCCAGCCAGAGGCATGCGTTCTCGAATCAACAGCAAGGGGCATTGGGGCTGGCTGGGAATAAATGATCATTTCTGCTGCGATTCCATCCACTTGAGAAGCGTAGATGAATGGACGCAAGCGCGGTGCCGGGCTCGGAAAAACATGGCAAGATTAGCTAGGTCAACGTAGGCAATCCTTGAGATGACGGAGCCGCTCTTCAATGGAACCCAGCAGCTCAATGGCAAACATCGGAGATTCCTGAACAGCGAACAGAAATTTCTCGCGATTCATCACCAGAACACGGCAGGGGCTGAGTGCTCTGGCGTTGCCGAAGCGGCGATGATCTTGGGTGACAAGGGCCCCTGCTCCAAAAACATCGCCAGCTTGAATCTGTTCAACCTGACCATCATCACGCCAGCTGAGCTCAACGCTGCCATCAAGCAGGCCGAACATGCAATCGCCAGGCTCCCCGGAACGGAAAATGGTCTCGCCTGCGGGGACCTCAAGAACTTCGCCCTGGCCGGCCAGGGCGCGCATGGTGTCGAGTGCGTTCAAGATTGCTTCAGCGAGATGAAAATGATCGATATTTTCCAGGCTAATCCTAGTGTTGTCAACGGCTGATCGCCAGGGCGGCTCCCAGGCCACCGCGCACATCATCGGGGGCCAAGCGGCCATCCTTATCGGTGTCGAGAGCATCGAACACGGCATCGCTGCCCAGCCACTCCTCTCGGGTGATGCAGCCATCCCCATCGAGATCATTGAGCAAGAAGATCTCGTGCACCGCATGGCTGAAGGCGGCACCACCTTCGAGAACGGCCAGGCGATGAGCTAGCTGGGCTTCCAGGGTTTCAATAGCCTTGCAAAACCCTTGTATCCCTTCGGTCAACTTGTCACTGGCCATCGTGTCGGTGGCCATCATGCTGGAGAAGGCCTGCTGGTCCACATGAATCTGAGGGCTGGCTTCTCCAGGCGTTGACGGATTGAGGCGCCTTTCGAGCAGGGCTTCGCTGCCACGCAGCTTCTCCATCAAGGCCGGGGAGATGGTCAGCAGATCACAACCAGCAAGCTCAAGGATCTCCTCGATGTTGCGGAAGCTAGCGCCCATGACCTCAGTCTTGTAGCCATAGGTCTTGAAATAGTTAAAGATGTTTGTCACAGAGATCACACCAGGATCTTCTGGGCCAGGATAGTGATCGCGGCCGGTACGCTTTTTATGCCAGTCGAGGATGCGACCCACAAACGGCGAAATCAGGGTGACACCAGCTTCGGCGCAGGCCACCGCTTGCGTGAAGCCAAACAACAGGGTGAGGTTGCAGTGAATGCCCTCTTGCTCGAGTTTCTCAGCGGCGCGAATTCCTTCCCATGTGGAGGCTATTTTAATGAGAACCCGAGAATTGCTAATGCCAGCTTGATTGTAAAGCGAAATCAGTTTGCGCGCCTTGGCGATCGTGGCCTCAGTGTTGTAACTGAGCCGGGCATCCACTTCGGTGGACACCCGTCCAGGCACAATGCGCAGAATTTCTTTGCCGAAGGTGACGCTGATTTCGTCCAGAGCTTCGGCCACCACGTCCTCCGCCGAAGCATCAGGGCCTAGCAACTGGCGTGATTCCTGCAGAGACCGATCGATCAGGTCCTGATAGGCCGGAATCTGGGCCGCCGCCAGGATCAGGGAGGGATTCGTGGTCGCGTCCCGGGGGGTGAACTGGCGGATCGCCTCGATGTCTCCCGTATCGGCGACAACCACGGTCATGGTCGCCAGTTGGTCGAGGAGGTTGGCCATCGGTGGCTCGTCTTGGGGCGGGGGTTCTGCTGCAACGCTAGCCACGCCGACTCAGCTGCCCAAGCTCCGGCGGGCAGCTTGTGGGAATCCCTACAGGGCCAGGGGGTGTTCAGCCTTAGCGGCGCTTGGCGGGTCTGGCGCTGACGCTGTCCATCGGGCGACTCGGGGGCACTTTCTCGATCACCAACAGTGCTTCCACAATCTGGCGGGCTACAGGCAAGGCGACGGTGGAGCCATAGGCATTCCCGCCTTGGGGCTCGTCCACCACCACCACCACCACATAGCGAGGATCTTCAACCGGAAGCGTGGCAACAAAACTACAGATCCTGGCCCCGGGGATGTAGACACCGTTATGGGCCTTCTGAGCCGTACCGGTCTTTCCGCCAATCCGATAACCAGGTATGCGCATGCCTTTGCCGGTTCCGTTCTCGACCACGCTTTCCATCCAGTTGACCACGGTGCGGGTGACCTGTGGATCCAGCAACTGCAAACCAGTTGGCCGATCCGTGCTGGCGAGGGCGTCACCGGAGCGCAGTCCCCTTGTGATATGGGGGCTGACCAAGCGCCCGCCATTGGCGAGCATCGCATGCAGTTGCAGCAGTTTCAGGGGGGTGAGTGAAAAACCCTGGCCAAAGGAGGCCACAGCGGGCTCGATGGCAGCCTCCTTGAACTCTTTCTCGGATTTGAGCTGACCTGCCACCGCTCCGGGTAGGTCGGTATCCGGTGTTTCATCGATGCCGATTCGATGCAACCAGTGCCAGAAGCGCTGGGGTTTGACATTATGCATCGCTTGCACCATGCCCACGTTGCTGGAAACCTGCAAGACTGTTGGGAAGTCAATGACGCCATTGGCCCTACGGTCATTGTTGAAGATTGGCCATCCGCCAATCATAAGATTCCCGGAATCATTGACTTTGCCGTGTGGTTCGATTGCCTTTTCCTGTAAAGCAATGGCCAGATTGATCGGCTTAAATGTGGATCCAGGCTCGTAAAGATCCTGGACTGACCACTCACGGAAGACGCCGGGATTGTAGCTCCAATAGCGATTCGGGTCATAGCCAGGGGCGGAGACCAGGGCCAGCATTTCGCCGCTGCGGGCATTGATCACCATGGCGGCCCCCCGCTTGGCATTCCAGTGCTTCACTTGGCGGCTCAGGGCCTGCTGAGCCACCTGCTGCAGGCGTGCATCGAGGGTGAGTTGCAGCCGAAGATCATCGTCATAGAGGGAACCGGGAACCAAGCCATCCGGCAGGGGCGTTCCATCCGCTCCCTTGCGCATGCTGATGGTGGATTCCTGTCGCCGTAGATCCTGGTCACGGCTCTGCTCAAGGCCAGCCTGCGGCACCCGCTCCAGGTTGAGAAACCCAACCACGTTGGCAAATAGGGAGCCTTGAGGGTAGATGCGCTGGGGATAGGCCTCAAGGTCAAGCCCGCTGATGCCGAGCGCCTTCACACGTTGGGCGGTTTCCGGATCAAGCGCTGTTGCCAGTTTGACACCGGTCTTGTGTTGGCCAACCAGGGCCAACAAGTCTTGGCTGGGACGGCCTAACACTGGAGCTAGTTTTGCCATCACATCCGCAGCTGGGCGAATGCTGCGGGGCTCATCCCCGGGCATATTGAAAAAGCGTGGGTGGGCCCAAAGCCGAAAACGCTGTTCATCGATCGCCACCAATCGACCCATGCGATCCACGATCGTGCGACGGGTACCGATTGGCTTGATGATCTGGGTCTGAATCGCCCGCGCGCGCGCCTCCAAGCGGGCCCCATCCACGATCTGAAGCCAAGCCAGGCGTCCGGCGAGTCCTGTCAATGCAGCGCACAACAGCAGGTACACCGCCACCATGCGGCCCCGCGACAGGGGCTGCATCTCCACAATCCGGGGCTGGCGCTCGCTCCGACCAGGCCTTGAGGCAGCTCCCTGTTGAGTCGGAGCTGATCTCGCTGGTCGGATGCCCCCCGGTGGATGCCGACGATCGGAGGCCCTGCTCATCAGTAGCCCGCTGGCATCGGACGGAACTGAAGGTTGGCCAGCAGGGTGAGGGCCGAACCGGAGGAAGGGGCCTTGGGTTCGTGCAGGTGGATCAGGTTCTCGCTGTTGGTGGGCACCAGTTGCCCAGGGCGATGGGCGATTCCCATGTGATGCTGCTCTAGCAGAGCTGTGGATTCCTGCAACCGGTGGGTGAGAACCTTCGCTGCCTGAAGCTTGGCAAAGCTATCAGCCCATTGCGTCTGCCAATGCAGGGTGAGGGCGCTCAACCCCAACATCGACAGGCCCAGGCCTGCCAGGGCCCCCGACGAGGCGCGATGCAAATGGGCCAGCCAGGGAGCCTGGCGCTCGATGCGCCTGGCCGACAACGACCCCTGGATGATTTCCAAGGAGGGCTTGGCGCCCCGCGTCGACGGTGAGCGGCGTCGAGCCGGACGTGCGACGGAGCGCGCAGACGCTGGGCTGAGGGTGGCGACCAAGGTGCGGCACAACGCAATGCGCAAGTGAACCACCCGGGAGGGCGACGGGCAACCCACCGAAGGACTTAGTCAGCCAGCAGCCACAGGTTCACAAAGGTGAGGCCGTTCCAGAGGGCATGCATCAGCACGCTGCAGGCCAGTCGCCCCGTGCGCCAGCGCAGCCATCCCAGGCCAAGACCGAGCACGAACAGCGGCGTGAGCTCATTGAGGCTGAGATGGGCCAAGGCGAAAACCGCCGCGCTGACGAGAACGGCCATCCCGCCGCCAAGCCGCGCACCCACTACGGGCAACAGAACGCCGCGGAACAGGGTCTCCTCAAACAGGGGTGCAAGCAGCGTGGCGGTGATGGCGAAACAGAACAGTGCCAGGCCATCGCCACTGGTGAGCACCTGCTCCAGCAACGGATTGCTGCCTCTGGGATCCTGCCAGACCCGGTCCACCAGCCAACCGGTGAAAGCCACGGCCGGCAGCGCCATCAGCAACCCATGCAGGGCTTGCAGCAGAGCCGTGGCTGGCGGCCGCCAGCGCCATTGCAGCCACCCCTCCGGTGCTGGCGGGCCCAGTTGGGCCAGCAGGAGCAGCAACACGCCAAGCGGAGCGACCATCAGCCCCGTGTAGAGCACCAGCACCTGGAGACCCTGAACCAGGGCAGGCGGCAGGTGCTGGGCCGCCAGGAGTTGCTGAACTGGAATCAGGATCAGCTGCGGCGTGAGCACCTCGCCGAGGAGCACGAACGCCCCGGCCACCAGCAGGGTTGCATCCACCGGGGTGATCGGAGGCCCGCGCAGGGGCTCGGCTGGTGCCAGGAGCCCCTGCCGGGCTCGCCACAGCTGAATCAGCAGCAAGGGAACGCCAACCAGAAGCAGCAGCACCGGCCCGACAGTGATGGCCAGGAGCCGCAGCACCAGCCTTGGCCCCTGGCTCTGGGCGGGGCAGCTGTCGAGCGGTGCGCCGAGCTGTTCACAGCTGAGCTGGCGCAGAAGCAGCGATGGGTCCCACGGCTCCAGCAGTTGTTGCTGGGTCCCGACCGACAGCGGTGTGCGAGCGCTGAGGGCCTCCAGCAGCGGTCGCCTCGACGCCTCCACGCTCGGGATCAGCTGGCGCAGCTGGAGATCGGCCCCCTCAGCCCGCTCCGCCTGGTCAGAGCCGCGCCGCAACAAGGCCAGTTCCAGGCTTTGCACGGCCAGGGGAGGGGCCTTGGAGCTCCCCATCTGTCGCTCCAGCTCCTGGGCCAGGGTCGCCCGGGGATCGTCGCCGGCCAGCAGGGGGCGCAGCGCCCGCGGCAGGGCGTCATCCGCTAAAACAGCGAGCTCCAGCTGGCGCAAGCCAAGAGCATCCACCGCTGAAGGGCGCTCCAAGCTGCTGACAAGGCCATCGATCCACAGCAGCACAGTCAGGGTCAACGACAGCAGAGCCAGCAGGACCTTCCAGCCGGGAGCCGGGCGTTGGGGCGGGGTGGGACCGGTCAAGCCAGGTGTGTCGGCAGGGCTGGCGGCGATTCTGCTCCCATACGATGGGCTCGCCTGCGGCCTTCCGGTCCGTGCCCCTTCGCCTCGTGCTGGTCCGCCACGGGCTGAGCAGTTACAACCTCGAACGTCGCATCCAGGGTCGCGACGATCTCTCCGAACTCAGCGAACCGGGCCTCGAGCAGGCTCGGCTTTGCGGTGAGGCTTTGAAAGGCATTGGCTTGGCCCACTCCTACAGCTCACCGCTGCGGCGCGCCCGGGAGACGGCCCACCAGCTGCTCCGGAGCCATGGCGGCGGCACCGAGCTGATCGAAAGCGCTGACCTGCTGGCGATCGACCTCGCGCCCTGGAGCGGCCTGCCGCGCGATGAGCTGCATCGCCACGATCCCGAGGGGGATCGGCGCTGGCGGGAGGAGCCCCATCGCCTGGAACTCCAGGGCGCGGATGGACGGCGCTACAACCCCGTCCTCGATCTGATGCAACAGGCGGGCGTCTTCGTCGAAGCCCTGCTGCGCCGCCACGCTGGGGCCCTGGCGGGGGATCGCCAAGAGACCATCCTCGTGGTGGCCCACAACGGCATCCTGCGCTGTTTGCTGTTGCGCTTGCTGGGATTACCAGCTTCCGCCTTCTCCCGGCTGCGACTCGACAACGCCTCCATTTCGGTGCTGAATCTGCAGCGGCTTGCGGGCGCGGAGCTCAGCGTGCAGATCGAATCGCTGAACAGTACCTTCCACCTCCACCACCCGCTGCCACCGCGGGGCAAAGGGCCGCGGCTGCTCCTGGTGCGCCACGGTGAGACCGATTGGAATCGCGAGGGACGCTTCCAGGGCCAAATCGATATCCCCCTCAACAGTAACGGGCTTGCCCAGGCCCAGGCCGCCAGCCGGTTTCTGGCGGACGTGCCGCTCAGCCGCGCTTACACCAGTCCGATGGCCAGGCCGCGGCAAACCGCTGAGCGAATTCTGGTGGAACACCCCGGCGTTCCTCTCACCTGTCACAGCGGTCTGGTGGAGATCGGCCATGGTCTCTGGGAGGGCCAGCTCGAGCAGGAGATCGCCGCCCACTGGCCGGAGCTGCTGGCGAACTGGAAGCGCGCTCCCCACACGGTGCAAATGCCCGAGGGTGAGAACCTCCAACAGGTCTGGGATCGCGCGTTGGCGGCCTGGGACACCATCGCCCGCAGCCTCGAGCCGCAGGAAACAGCCTTGGTGGTCGCCCACGACGCCGTGAATAAAACGATCCTCTGCTCGCTCCTCGGCCTGGGGCCAGAAGCCATCTGGTCGGTGAAGCAGGGCAACGGTGGCGTCACCGTGATCGATTACCCCCTGAGCGACACAGCCCCCCCCGTGGTCAGCGGCATGAACTTCACCGGTCATCTCGGCGGAGTGCTCGACCGCACCGCCGCCGGGGCCCTTTGAGCCCAGACCCCGCTTCGGCCGGAACCGGATGATGACTCGCCTGTTGCTGCGCCAGGTCAACCTGATCGACCAGCCCGCCGCTCCACCCCGCCGGGCCGATGTGTGCATCGCAGCCGGATGCCTCAGCCGCATCGAAACCACTCACCCCCTGCCCGGGGGCCAAGCCCTCCCCCCGCTCGCCCCTGCGGACCGCAGCGGCGGCAGCGCACCCGAAGAACGCCTCGACCCGGATTCGCCAGTGGTGGAGCTGGATGCCAGCCGCATGTGGCTGGGTCCACCCCTGATCGATCCCCACAGCACCCTGGAAGATCCTGACCTCGGCAGGGCCGAAAACCTGGACAGTTTGAGACGGGCGGCGGCGGCGGGTGGCTACGGCCGCGTCGCCTTGCTGCCCTGGGCGCTCGATTGGCGCGATCGGCCGGAACGGCTGCGATGGCGATGGCCTGCCCCAATGGGGCTTCATCTTTGGGGCAGTTTCAGCGTGGCGGGGGCGGACCAGGCATTGGCCCCCCATGCCGACCAGATCGATGCCGGCGCCATCGGTCTTGCCAGCACCGACCAGCTGCCGCCGCTGGAGCTCTTGGAGCGAGGGCTGCGTCTGGCGGAGATGGGGCAGCGGCCGGTGCTGTTGGCCCCCCGCAGCAGCGCCCTGACCCAGCAGGGCTTTGTGAGGGAGCGGGTGGAGGGGTTGCGGGCGGGATGGCCTCCGGATCCGGTTCTGAGCGAGCAGCTGCCACTGCAGCAGGCACTGACACTGCAGCAAGCTTTCCCGACGCTGGAGCTGCGCTTGATGAACCTTTCGACGGCCGAAGCTGTCGTTGCGTTAGCCAGCCACGTCCAGCGGCCGCCGGCCAGTGTTTGCTGGTGGCATCTGGTGGCCGATTCCGGGTGTCTCGAACCCAGTGCGGAAGGCTGGCGGCTGGCCCCCTCCCTGGGGGGGCCACGGGATCGTGAGGCGTTGATCGGGGGGCTTGCCGATGGCACCCTCACGGCCGTCGCCATCCACCATCAGGCCTTGGATGCGGAGGAGCGTCTCCTGCCCCTCGATCAGCGCCGGCCAGGCCTGGCTGGCCACGGTGTGGCCTTGAGCCTTCTCTGGCGCGAGCTGGTGGAACGGCGCGCCTGGCATCCGGAGCGGCTGTGGCAGGTGCTCTGTTGGGGCCCCGCCCACTTCCTCGGCCTGGCGGCCGAGCAGGTTGGGATCGACCCGCGACGCTGGATCCTGTTCGATCCTGACCACCTCTGGCGCTGGGATCGCTCCAGCTGCCCCTCCCTGGCCGCCAACCAACCGTTCTGGGGCGACACCTTCCGCGGCGCGGTGGTCGCCTCGGGATTCAGCGATCCTGGGGACTGGAGGCTCCCAGGGGGCCCATGGCGTTGAACGGAAAGAACCGCCAGAAGGCCCGACCAATGATCTCGCTCTGAGGCAGAAACGGACCGCCTGGCCAGAAGCGACCATCCCAGCTGTTGGCGCGGTTGTCGCCCAGCACCAGCACGTGATTGGGCGGCACGGTGACATCCAGGCTGCGGCAGGGACCCACGCCGCGTGGGTCCACTTGGCAGTAGTTCTTCACGTAGGGCTCGCGCAACGGCTGACCGTTGACGCTCGCCTGGCCACGGGGGTTGACGCTGATCCGCTCGCCGGGAAGGCCGATGACCCGCTTGATGTAGGCATCGCAGGCCGGCTGCTGAATGCCACTGAGCGACCCGATCAGGGGCAGATTGACCAATAGGCAACTGAGTGGCCCCCCCTGGCCCGGCTGCTTGAGCACAGGATCGAAATGATGGGGAGCGTGAAACACCACGATCTCGCCGCGTCGTGGCTGACGGGAGTGATACGTGAGCTTCTCCACCAGCAGGCGATCTTGGAGTTGGAGCCCCGGCAGCATCGAGCCGGAAGGAATGAAGCGGGCCTCCACCAGGAATTGGCGGATGCCGAGGGCCAGGGCCAGGGTGATCAGGATGCTGCGCCAAAAGCCCCCGGAATCCTCCGTGTCCCCTGGCTTGCGGTCATGCTTCGTCGGTTGGGAGGAGCCCTGGCCGGTGGCCTGTGAACTGCCTTCCTTGGGCGGGGGATCGGAGGAGCTCAAGGCTGCGAGGATGCGGTGAGGATGGATCGTGGGCAGATTAAGCACCCACCCACCTCGGGTTTCCATGGCGCGTCCCCGCTGGCATCGCCCATCTCCGCGTGCGAGCCACCGCCTCGCCGTGCTCTGGGATCGCTTCGTGGCGATCTGGGCCACGCTGAATTTGCTCTGGGTCGTTTTCGACATCAGCTACGTGCCGCTACGCAGCTTCTGGTTGCAGCGCAATCTCTATCCGCTGCCCTCCCTGCCGCTGGCCGTGCCGCTCACGTTCCTGCCGGATGTCACTCCCTGGGTGGATCCCATCAAAGGGATTGAGCCCCACCGGGAGACGGTCGCTTATGCGGCGGCGTTTGACCAACTGGATCAGGCCATGGTTCCTCACCGGCCCGGCCAACCCCTCACCCCGGGGCAGCGCAAGCTTCTGCAGCACCAGGTGCGGCTGACCGGCGAGATGATCGACACCAATCCGTTTCTGGGTTCTGGCGGTTCGGGAACCCTGGAGCGTCTCAAGAACAGGTTGCGCGAGCGGGCGGGTTATTCCTCGGCCCGCAAGGCCTCCGCAACGCTGCTGGGTCCCGCTTGGCTGGTGCCTAGGAGCTGGGATCAGGAGCGGCGCTTCTGGAAAGAGCGGGTGCTGCCCCTGGTGGCGACCAACTACTGGCGAGCCATTGATGAGAACGGCCGACCCATCGACCACTTCTGGCGCTACGACCTTCTGCTTTTCCAGAGCGTGTTCCTGCTGGACATCGCTCTGCGCACGGTGCGCCTGCGCCGGCGGCTGCGGGGACTGAGCTGGAACCAGGCGCTGCTGCGGCGCTGGATTGATCTGCCGCTGCTGCTGCCGTTCTGGCGGCTCGTGCGATTGCTGCCGGTGCTGGAGAGGCTGCAAACCAGCGGCCTCATCAACCTGGAGCCACTGCGGGCCGTGATCTCCCGCTGGGTGGTGGCCCTGCTGGCGGTCGAGCTGTTTGAGGTACTCGTGCTGCAAATCTTGGATGGTCTCCAGCAGATCATTCGCTCCGGGCGCTGGCCGGACAGGCTGCGCGGTCTGCGCAGCCACCAATCGGTGCTCACCGGCGATCGCCAGGAGATGGTGAAACTGTTGCGCATTTGGGCGCCGTTGCTGCTGGTTCAGGTGGCGCCGCGCCTGGCCCCGGAACTGCAGGGAGTGCTGGGCCATGCGCTCCAGCAAAGCCTGGAGATGGGGGTGGTGCCCGGCCCCTTGCGGGGGCTTGAACCCTTCTTGCGGATGGAGCAGGGCCTCAGCCGCCAGCTGGCCAGCGGCATGGTGGAGAGCCTGCTGGATCTGAGCCGCAGCACCGGCGAACGGCTGGGACGCCGGGATGATCAACAGCTGGACCTGTTGCGCCGCTGCGTGGATCGGTTCTGGGAAGAGCTGGCGACTGTCCTGGAGAGCGGCAAGGCCCTGACCGAGTCCCAAGAGCTTCTTTGCGCCGTGCTGGAGGAGCTCAAGGGTCGGTATGTGAGCCAGGTCAACCGCGCCAGCATCGAAGTATTGATTGACGAGCTCGATCTGTTGATCACGCGCCAAGAGGGTTCAGGAGCCCGGGGCGCCCCAGTCACCCCTCCAGCAACGGCTGCCAGTCCTCAGGTTTGAAGCCGGTGGCCACAGCACCGTTGGCGGTGATCAGGAACGGTCGTTTCATCAGGCGACCGTCAGCGGCGAGGGCCGCGATGGCTTCGTCGTCGCTCATCGCTTTCACCGCCGCTGCGCCGAGGGCCCTATAGCTCTGGCCGCTGGTATTGAACAATCGGTTGCGGCCCAACTGGGAGAGGGCTCGACGCAACTCTTGCTGATCAGGCGGCGACGTCGTGATGTCGATGACTGTGAAATCCTCGCCGGGGTGCAAGCCCTGGCTGGCGAGCCAAGCCAGGGCCTTACGGCAGGTGGAACAAGCTGCGTAGCTAAAGACGCGATGGGGCGCTGGGGCAGCGGTCATGTGCGGTTGCGGCCTGCAGGGAGAAAGCACTCCGGGCCCAGCGGCTGGACCCTCGAGATCAGCGGCGCTTCACCAGGGATTTCAGAGCTCCCACCAGGCTGTTGGAGCCCTTGCCGACCCCACCGTCGGGCTTGGTCCGGATCGTGACATCGCCATTGACGCTGGTGCGGCAGCTGAGGCGGTAATTGGCGGGACGATCCGCCAAGTACACCTCCTCCACATCGGAGCGGGGTGAAAGGTTACGGGCACCCTCCACAACCTCGACCACACAGGTGCCGCACTGGCCCAGTCCGGAGCAGTTGTTGAGGTTGTTCAACCCGGTGTAGGGGTTGATGCCAGCATCAAGGGCCGCCTTGCGCAGGTTGGCTCCTTCGATGCAACCGACCTGCTGGCCTTCCTTTTCGAAACGGATGGTGGGCACGGTCGATGCGGGGGGAAAGGCGAGGCCAACTTAAGGCACGCAGCCCCGTCCACGCCCTGGGGGTAGGCAGCCAAGGGGGGCGACAGGGCCAGGCGGCTGTCGTCGCGAAGGTTCCCGTCGCGACGCTTACCATCGAGGAGTTGCGGCGGTCTGGTGGCGATGGGTGCGGATACGGCTGGACCTTCGCCCGAGCCGATCACCAAGGCCGATCCAGCGGTCCTGCAGAACGCTTGGCCGAGCGCGACTGCTCCAGGTTTGCCGCGGGCTCCTGGGGATCAGAGCGGTCCAGGGGCGACCTACGACGAGCTGGTTCCGGCTCTCATTCCCGGCTACACCAGCCTGGCCCGCCTCGCTGTCGCCCTGTTGGCGGCGTCACCGCTGGCCAGCTCGAACGATGCGGCCGTGTTGGTGGCGGGCTGCGGCACGGGAGCCGAACTGCTGGAGGCCCGTGCCCAGCGCCCGGACTGGAGCCTGACGGGACTGGATCCCTCGCCAACCATGCTCAACTTGGCCCAGGAGCGTCTTGGCCAAGGCGATGCCATCACCTGGTTGGGCTGCCGGGTGGAGGATGTCGGGGACGATGGCCGCTTTGATGGCGCCTTGGCGGTGCTGGTGCTGCAATCGCTGCCGGATGATGGCACCAAGCTCGGTTTTCTCACGGCCCTGGCCCGGCTATTGCGGCCCGGCGGCCAGCTGGTGTTGGTCGACCTGATGCAACCTGAGCGCTCGCCCCTGCAGGACCAGGTGGCGCGGGCCTGGCAGGGCTTCCAGCGGGCCAGCGGATTGGAGTTGACAGCAGGGGGGCTGGGTGAACCCCTCGGGGATGCTTGGCACCCGATCGGAACGGCGCGACTGACCTCGCTGCTAGATGCTGCCGGTTTCGGAGATCCGGCATTGATCTTCCAAGCTCTCAATTTCGCCGGTTATCTGGTGCAGCGACGCGACTAACCAGCCCGTTCAGGAGAGCTACCGCGCGAGCGCTCCAGCCTGTCGGCGCGAATGGCGTGGCTGCAATCTCTTGACCCAGAACCCGGTGCCAACGGCAGAAGCTGCTCTGAAGAGATGATAAATTCTATGGCTAATCTGGTGATTCTGTCTATGGATTGAGACGGTAGGTTGTGGGTGAAAGCTCCAGTATGAAGGTTCGATGCCGCCCATCTCTTCAGCGGTAGTGGCGGCCGCTAGAGGCATGGGAAGGGGGCCGAGCCCTACTCCGGGACAAAATGGATGCTGGCCTGTGGAAGCCAAGCGGGGATCTGCCGGCAACGGGCGAGATCACATCGTTCAATCTGATCAGCAACAAAGCTCAGCGGAGTCAACGATCCCTCAATGGGGAATCTTGACAGGCACCGAGAAGCGCCCAAAAGCGATGATCGGGAAGTCAGGTCTTGCCGTGCGTCATGGCGCATGGCTCAAATGCGGAGCTTGTTGCTGATCAGGTCGTTCAAAGCTTCCCGGATCAAATGAAATTTGTTGGCAGTCCTCAGATGCAAGTGTCGAACTGGAGTGCTTTGTGATGAACAGCTCGTGCGTTCAGGCCGCTGGACGAGAGTGGACATGGGGCTGGGGCAGGGGATGGAGTTCTGAAGCAGAGCCGGAGCGGTCTAGGTGAGATCGGATTTGCCGCAACTCATCTAGGATGGAGGCAAGCAGTTGTTGGGTCGCGGTGGAGGGGGAATTCAGAACTTCAACGGTGACCTCCTTGATGCGCAACACATCGCGGGCGAATCGGGCCACTTCGTTCGGGTGGAAGAGCAGAGGATCTTTCTGGTCGCTGCGGTACTCAGGATTAAGCTTGCGCGGGTTGAAGGGAGGATTGAGATTGCGGGGATCGGTATTCGTGTATCGGTAGACGGAAGCACGTGAACGATTCAGAGACTTCTGAACCTCATCGATGCCGATCAGCGCGTCGGCGGAATCGCTGGAAGGCAGATCACTCGGAAAAGTGCAAATCCCCGCGAGCTCAGCCGGTGGAACAACAGCGCCAGAGGGAGTACCGGCAGCGGATGGGACCAAACCAGCGGGCTGACCGGAACTGGCAAGCATGAGACTTGGCTGAGAAAGCCTGGAATATGACACCGGGACCTTAGCAGAGCTGCCCTGGGGCTGCCTGTTGTGACGGTCACCAACCTGTTCGGGCGGGGTCGGGGTGCTGGCGAGTGATAGAGTGAACAACTGAGATTTAATGGACCCGATGCGCGTATCTCGCCTAATGCTGGTGACGCTGCGCGACGTTCCAGCCGATGCCGAAATCATCTCGCATCAACTGCTGCTGCGCGGTGGCTTTATGCGTCGGGTGGCAGCCGGGGTTTACGCCTACTTGCCGTTGCTCTGGCGCGTGCTGCAGAAGATCTCGTCGATTGTTCGCGAGGAGATGGCGGCGATCGATGCCCTGGAAACCCTCCTGCCCCAGCTGCAACCTGCCGAATTGTGGCAGCGTAGCGGGCGCTGGGCTGGCTACACCGCAGGGGAAGGCATCATGTTTCATCTGCATGATCGCCAGGATCGCGAGCTGGGCTTGGGGCCCACCCATGAAGAAGTGGTCACGGCGCTGGCCGGCGAGATCCTGCGTTCCTATCGACAGCTGCCGGTTTGCCTATACCAGATTCAAACAAAGTTTCGCGATGAGATTCGCCCCCGCTTCGGCTTGATGCGGGGGCGAGAATTTATCATGAAGGATGCCTATTCCTTCCACGCGGACGAGTCGGATTTGCGTCAATACTATGCCCAGATGGATGGCGCCTACCGTCGAATCTTTCAACGTTGCGGTCTTCAAGCTGTTGCCGTGGAGGCTGACAGCGGCGCCATTGGCGGCTCTGCAAGCCAAGAGTTCATGGTAACGGCCGATGCCGGTGAAGACCTGGTGCTCACCAGTGCCGATGGCCGCTATGCCGCAAATCAGGAACGGGCTGTTTCGATGCCGCCAGAGCCCATCCCCTTGCCCGGGGGTGAACAAGCAAGTGGTGCCGGGATTCCATTGGCTACCCCCGCCACCAGCACGATTCAGGACCTGGCCCAAGTCCATGGTCTTGATCCCTCCCAAATCGTCAAGGTGCTGTTGTTGCTGGCCCGCTTCGAATCGGGCTTCTGCCAACCACTGCTGATCAGCGTGCGGGGCGACCAAGAGCTGAACGAGGTGAAGCTCACCAATGCTGTCGCCAGGCGCCTGGGCGCAGAGCATGGCGCTCTGCTGGCGATGGAGCCGCTGACCGCCGAGTTGGTGCGGCAATGGGGGCTCTCGATCGATCTAGGGTCCATTCCCTTTGGGTTCCTCGGCCCCGATCTCGCCGATCCGAATTGGGGCCCTCGCAACGGACCCGTCGACATCGGCAATGCCAACCAGCCCAGGGAGGAGAGCACCCGTGTCGCTTCCGAATTTTTACGGCTGATCGATGCAACCGCCGCTGCGCTGCCGGCGTTTGTCTGCGGCGCCAACCAGCCCGACACCCATCGGGTTGGCGTCACCTGGCAGGGCCTGGGGATGGATCCAGAGCCCCTCGACCTGCGGGCGGCCCAGAGCGGTGACCGTTGTCTCCACGATCCTTCCCAGCTTTTGCAAGCCACCCGCGGCATTGAGGTGGGCCACATCTTTCAGCTCGGCCGCAAATACTCCACAGCGCTTGAGGCCTGCTTCACCAATGAAGCTGGCCAGGTGGAACCGCTGTGGATGGGCTGCTACGGCATCGGGATCTCCCGCCTGGCCCAGGCGGCGGTGGAACAACATCACGACAACGAAGGCATCCGCTGGCCGGTGTCGATCGCTCCGTTCGAAGTGATTGTGGTGATCGCCAACGTGCAGGAGCAGGGCCAGCGCGACCTGGCCGAGTCGCTTTACGGTCAGTTGCGGTCGGCCGGTTTGGATGTGTTGCTCGATGATCGCCCCGAGCGCGCGGGCGTGAAGTTCAAAGATGCCGATCTGATCGGCATCCCCTGGCGGATCGTGGTGGGCCGCGCCGCCGCCGACGGCATGGTGGAGTTGGTGGATCGCAGCGGAGCCGGCGGTCGCCAGGAGCTTGCGGCCAAAGCCGTGGTGCCAGAACTGGCGGCTCGGATCCGGGAGCAGCGCCAAGGCCTCCTGCCAGGCTGAGGGGCGTTCGCCGGAGCTCCGGATCACGCCCTTTAGGATTCAGGGCTCCGCTTTCGCCCGCCTTGATCGCCTTCCTGCGTCGGCTGTTGGTTCGTCCCCTGCTGGCCCTGTTGCCGCTTTGTCTTTGCCTTGGCCTCACCCTGAGCGCCTGCAGCACGACCAGTCTGCTCAGCGGCAACTACGTGGAGGACACCGTGAAGGTGGCCCAGGCTCTCGAAGGCACCATCGCCCTGGCGGCCGATGACCCCGCCCGCAGCGATGCCGAAAGCGAGGCCCGGGCCCTGATCAACGACTACATGTCGCGGTATCGGCCCCAGGATGGCGTCAACGGGCTGGCCTCGTTCACCACCATGCAGACGGCCCTCAACTCCCTGGCCGGCCACTACGCCAACTATCCGAACCGCCCGCTCCCGGAACCTTTGCGCAACCGGGTTGACAAGGA
This sequence comes from Synechococcaceae cyanobacterium, assembly GCA_046319055.1. Lineage (GTDB taxonomy): Bacteria > Cyanobacteriota > Cyanobacteriia > PCC-6307 > Cyanobiaceae > Cyanobium. The sequence goes on along the minus strand of JBKCTK010000072.1, from coordinate 2,165 downwards.
GCTGCGCCAGGCTGAAGCCGGCGTGGCCCGCGGCGCATGAATCACGGGTTTACGGATCGCCCTGTGATCTGAGAAACTCTTTGTTTGTGCTCGAAAGCGGCCGCAGGCCGTTCTGTTCTTGGCCAACGTCGTCGTCATCGGTGCACAGTGGGGTGACGAGGGGAAGGGAAAGATCACCGATCTGCTCAGCCGCTCGGCCGATGTGGTGGTGCGCTATCAGGGTGGTGTGAATGCCGGTCACACGATCGTGGTTGGCGATCGTGTGCTGAAACTTCACCTGATTCCCTCCGGCATCCTGTATCCCTCCACCACCTGCTTGATCGGTTCGGGCACGGTTGTGGATCCTGGGGTGATGCTGCGGGAGATCGACATGTTGATCGACTACGGCATCGAGGTCTCCGGGCTGAAGCTCGCCTCCACAGCTCATGTCACGATGCCTTACCACCGCCTACTCGATCAGGCGATGGAACAACGCCGAGGCGATCGGCGCATCGGCACCACCGGCCGAGGAATCGGCCCCACCTATGCCGATAAATCGGAGCGGAACGGCATCCGTGTGATCGATCTGCTCGATCCAGGCCGGCTGAGAGATCGACTGCTGGGGCCCTTGGCCGAAAAGAATGAGCTGCTTTCCAGGATTTACGGCCTGGAGAAACTCGACCCAGAAGCCGTGCTGGATGAATATGCCGAATATGGACAACGATTGGCGCCCCATGTTGTCGATTGCACCCGCACGATCCACGAGGCAGCACGGGCCCGTAAAAACATTCTGTTTGAAGGAGCGCAGGGGACCCTCCTCGATCTTGATCATGGAACCTATCCGTATGTCACATCATCCAATCCGGTTTCCGGTGGCGCCTGCATCGGCGCTGGCGTTGGCCCCACGCTGATTGATCGGGTCATCGGCGTGGCCAAGGCCTACACCACCCGCGTTGGCGAAGGCCCCTTCCCCACGGAGCTTGAGGGCAGCCTCAACGACCATCTTTGTGACCGGGGCGGTGAATATGGCACCACCACCGGGCGAAGACGCCGCTGCGGCTGGTTCGACGGCGTGATCGGGCGGTATGCGGTTCAGGTGAATGGCCTCGACTGCCTGGCGATCACCAAATTGGATGTCCTCGATGAACTGGATGCCATCCAGGTGTGCGTGGCCTATGAGCTGGAGGGGGAAAGGATTGAACATTTCCCCAGTAGCGCTGAAGACTTCGCCCGCTGTCGGCCAATTTTCGAAACGCTGCAGGGTTGGCAATGCTCCACCGCTGACTGCCGCAGCCTTGAGGAGCTCCCAGCTACAGCGAGAACCTATTTGCGCTTCTTGGCGGAGCTGATGGAGGTGCCGATCGCGATTGTGTCGCTCGGCGCCCAGCGGGAGCAGACCATCGTGGTGGAGGATCCGATCCACGGACCCAAGCGGGCTCTGCTGAGCGTCTGAGCCTGAGAGCCCCCGCTGCGCCCCATCCCCTCTTCTCCCCACTCCCCATGTCCTCCACCCCAACCGACCGGTTCGATGTCGTCGGCATCGGTAACGCGATTGTCGATGTGCTGGTCCAGGCGGATGAGGAGGTCCTGGATGCCCACGACCTCAACAAAGGGACCATGGCCCTGGTGGACGAGGCCACCGCGGAGCGCCTCTACGCCAGCGTCGGGCCGGGACTGGAAACCTCGGGTGGCTCAGCCGCCAACACGCTGGCGGGCATTGCCCAACTGGGTGGCCGGGCCGGTTTCATCGGTCGCGTCCGCGATGACCAGCTGGGTGGCATCTTCAGCCACGACATCCGGGCTGTCGGCGCCCACTTCGACACGCCGCCAGCCAACTCAGGGCCCACGACCGCCCGCTGTCTGATCCTGGTGACCCCGGATGCCCAGCGCACGATGTGCACCTTCCTGGGGGCATCTGTGCTGCTGGACCCTTCGGATCTCGATCTCGAACTCGTTGCCCAGGCGAAGGTTCTCTATCTGGAGGGTTACCTGTGGGATAGCGAAGCCGCGAAGCGAGCCTTTATCGCCGCCGCTGAGACCGCTCGTGCCAATGGCGGCCAGGTCGCTCTTTCGCTCTCCGCTGCGTTCTGCGTGGATCGGCACCGCGACAGTTTCCTGGAGTTGGTCGATGGTCATGTCGATATCCTCTTTGCCAACGAGATGGAGATCACCTCGCTCTACAAGGC
>JBKCTK010000071.1:0-4548 GCA_046319055.1 Synechococcaceae cyanobacterium | reverse complement strand
CCCCACCCCTGAGCACGCCGCGGCTGATGAGACCGTGGTGGCCTCGCCCGAGCGCGAAGCGACGGAGCCAGCCGTGGCGGCCCTTGCCGATCACGCCGCGGCGGAGGAGACCGTGGTGGCCATTGCCGAGCAGAACGAGGCTGATCAAGCCGTGGCGGCCCTTGCCGATCACGCAACGGCGGATGAGGCCGTGGTGGCTGACGCCGCCCACGACGAGGCTGATCAGGTCGCGGCGGCGCCCCTGCCGGCTGCCGAGTTGGCAGAGGCTGTGGTTGCGGCAGCTCTGCCCCAGACCTCTCCCAGCGGCCCCGCCCCCGCTATCACCGAACCCGCCGTGGCGGAACCCGGCTTGGAGAGCGCCGAACCCCTTGCCAGCGCCGTTGCCGGCGGACATCCCGCGGTGTTGTCGGACCCGGACATTGACACCGCAGCATCGGGGCTATCCGCTGCCGCGGCGCCGGCTGGAGCCTTGCCGGAGCGGGACAGCGACGAACCCCAGGGGCCGCCCCCGGCCACTGCTGTCGCCATCGCCGCGACCGCGGCCGGCACGGCGCCCTACCAGCCCGCCCCCGAGAAGGGCGCCGCGGCGGCTGGGGAGGCCCCCGCGCTCAGCGGCGAGGCCACACCGCTGGCCAACCCGCTGGAGCCAGAGCCCGCCGACGAGCTGGAGTCAGGCCCGGCCGATCCGCTGGAGCCTGAGCCCGCCGGAGAGCTTGAGCCAGGGGAAACCGACCCTGGCGCCCACGCTGACCCGGTGGATCGATCTCCCGAAGCGCCAGTGGAACGCCCGCTGCCCGCCAGCTGGGCGAGCGCGCCACGTCCCGGCGGATTTGATCAGGACGTCAGCCTCTGACGGTATCGGGGCCGGTCGCGCTGCGGGCTTGGAGCTTGCGGTTCAGAATGGAAGCTGAACAGGCTTCGCCCATGAATCCGCTGCTCTGGCCCGTCCGCAGCGTCGCCAATGGCTTGGGTCTGGCCTGGTGGGCGCGGGTGGTCACCCACTCGCCCGACGCCGTCTACTGGTTCGGCCCCTTCGTGCGGCGCAGCACCCTGGAAGCCGACTTGCCTCCGTTCCTGGCGGATCTGCGCGCCGAGTCGCCCGCCAGCCTGGAGCACCAGCTGCTGCGCACCCGGCGGTCCGAACCCCTCACCGAGTTCGGAGACGATGGCGCTGCGGAGTGAGTCCGGGGGGCCGGATTCGCCCTGATAGCGTCCTCCCCACTGGCACGGCAGCAGGTATGGGGATCGCCGAGTGGCGGCAGCAACTGGCCCGGGGCGAGGTCTCCGCCCGCGAACTGACCGAGCGACACCTTGAGCGGATCGCGGCGGTGGAGGGCAGCCTGCATGCCTATTTGGAGGTCACCGCCGAGCGGGCCCGGGCCGACGCGGACCGACTGGATGCCGCCAGGGCCGCTGGCGAAAGCCTGCCGCCGCTGGCGGGGGTGCCGCTGGCGATCAAAGACAACCTCTGCACCAAGGGCATCCGCACCACCTGCTCCAGCCGCATGCTGGAGACCTTTGTGCCGCCTTACGAATCCACCGTGACCGCGCGGCTGTGGGGCGCCGGAGCGGTGCTGCTGGGCAAGACAAACCTCGATGAGTTCGCCATGGGCAGCTCCACCGAGACCTCGGCCTTCGGGCCCAGCCGCAACCCCTGGGATCCCGAGCGGGTGCCGGGGGGCAGCTCCGGCGGTAGCGCCGCGGCGGTGGCAGCGGGCGAATGCGTGGCGGCCCTCGGCTCCGACACCGGCGGTTCCATCCGCCAGCCGGCGGCCTTCTGCGGCGTGGTGGGGCTCAAGCCCCCCGATGGCCGTGTCCGCCGCTGGGGCCTGGTGGCTTTTGCCAGCTCCCTCGACCAGGTGGGTCCGTTCACCAGCAGCGTGGCTGACGCGGCGGAGATTCTGGAGGTGATCGCCGGCGCCGATCCCCACGACGCCACCTGTCTGCGGGAGCCGGTGCCCTGTTATCGCGAGGCGCTGAACGCGCCGCTCAAGGGCCTGCGGGTGGGGCTGATCCGCCAATGCTTCGAGCAACCGGGCCTCGACCCCGAGGTGACGGCTTCGGTGCTGGCGGCGGCCAACACCCTGGAGAGCCTCGGCTGTGAGCTGGTGGAGGTGAGCTGCCCGCGTTTCGATGATGGCATCGCCACGTACTACGTGATCGCGCCATCGGAGGCCTCCGCCAATCTGGCCCGCTACGACGGCGTGAAGTATGGCTATCGCGCCGACGCGGCGGAGAGCCTGGCGACGATGACAGCCCGCTCGCGGGCGGAAGGCTTTGGCGAAGAGGTGCAGCGGCGCATCTTGATCGGCACCTATGCCCTCTCGGCCGGGTATGTGGATGCGTACTACCGCAAGGCCCAGCAGGTGCGCACCTTGATTCGGCGCGACTTCGACCAGGCCTTCGCCAAGGTGGATGTGCTGCTCACCCCCACCTCCCCGACGACGGCCTTCCGCTTCGGAGCCCATCAGGATGATCCCTTGGCGATGTATCTGGCCGACCTGCTCACCATTCCCGCCAACCTGGCGGGATTACCAGCCATCAGCCTGCCCTGTGGCTTCGATGCCCAGGGCCTGCCGATTGGCCTGCAGCTGATCGCCGGCGTGCTGCAGGAATCCCGCTTGCTGCAGGTGTCCCATCAATACGAACAGGCCGCGGCGGTGATGGCCCAGCGGCCGAGGGCTCCGCTGGTGGCCTGATCGGGGGCGTGCCAGCAGGGACCATGCCAGTAGGGGGGCTGCTGCCAGCAGGGGCGGTGCCACTCCTGGCCTTGGCAGCTGGGGCCGGGCCATCCCCGGCCGGACCTGCACACACCACCCCTGGTGTGCCAAGCGCCTCAACCGCCAACCAGAACACTGCCGGTTGAGCGGGATCCCCTAGCCTGGGGTCTGGCGGCCCTGGGTCCTTGGCGTTCGTTCCCCTCCACAACCACAGCGACTACAGCCTTCTGGATGGGGCGAGCCAGTTGCCGGCCATGGTGGAGCGGGCCGTGGAGCTGGGCATGCCGGCCCTGGCCCTCACGGACCATGGCGTGATGTACGGGGCCATCGAGTTGCTGAAGCTCTGTGGCAAGGCGGGCATCAAGCCGATCATCGGCAATGAGATGTATGTGATCAACGGCTCCATCGAGGATCCGCCGGTCAAAAAGGAGCGCCGCTATCACTTGGTGGTGCTGGCGCGCAATGCGGTGGGGTATCGCAATCTGGTGAAGCTCACCAGCATCAGCCATCTGCGCGGCATGCGCGGGCGTGGCATCTTCGCGCGCGCCTGCATCGACAAGCAGCTGCTGGCCCAATACAAGGAGGGATTGATCGTGGCCACCGCCTGCCTGGGGGGTGAAATCCCCCAGGCGATCCTGCGGGGTCGGCCAGAGGTGGCCCGGGAGGTGGCGGCCTGGTATAAACAGCAGTTTGGCGATGAGTTCTACCTGGAGATTCAGGATCATGGCGGCATCGAAGATCGCATCGTCAATGTGGAGATGGCGCGCATCGGTGCAGAACTCGGCATCGAACTGATCGCCACCAATGATGCCCACTACCTCAGCAGCGGTGATGTTGAGGCCCACGATGCCTTGCTGTGCGTGCTGACCGGAAAGCTGATCAGCGATGAGAAGCGCCTGCGTTACACCGGCACGGAATACATCAAGACTGAGGCGGAGATGCTGGGGCTGTTTGCCGATCACCTGGAGGCCGATGTGATTCGGCGGGCGGTGCACAACACCGCCCTGGTGGCCGACAAGGTGGAGGACTACGACATCCTCGGGCGCTACCAGATGCCCCGCTTCCCGATCCCGGATGGTCATACGGCGGTCAGCTATCTGCGCCAGGTAGCGGAACAGGGATTGCGAGGGCGGCTGGGCCTGGACGACCAGGCAGCCTTTGAGGCCACCTACGGCGAGCGGCTGCTGTTCGAGCTGGAGGTGATGGAGCAGATGGGCTTTCCCACCTACTTCCTCGTGGTGTGGGACTACATCCGCTTCGCCCGCGACAACGGCATCCCGGTGGGCCCAGGTCGGGGCTCGGCCGCCGGATCGCTGGTGGCCTATGCCTTGGGCATCACCAACATCGATCCGGTGCGCCATGGCCTGCTGTTCGAGCGGTTTTTGAATCCGGAACGCAAGTCGATGCCTGATATTGACACCGACTTCTGCATCGACCGCCGCGGTGAGGTGATCGATTACGTGACCCGCCGCTATGGCGAAGACAAGGTGGCCCAGATCATCACCTTCAACCGCATGACCTCCAAGGCGGTGCTGAAAGATGTGGCCCGGGTGCTCGATATTCCCTACGGCGAAGCCGACCGGCTAGCCAAGCTGATCCCGGTGGTGCGTGGCAAGCCAGCCAAACTCAAGGAGATGATCGGCTCGGAATCACCCGCGCCGGAGTTCCGGGAGAAATATGAGGCGGATAGCAAGGTGCGCCATTGGGTCGATCTGGCGATGCGGATTGAGGGCACCAACAAAACCTTTGGTGTGCATGCGGCGGGGGTGGTGATCGCTGCCGAACCCCTCGATCAGGTGGTGCCGCTGCAACGCAACAACGACGGCCA
>JBKCTK010000070.1:0-12083 GCA_046319055.1 Synechococcaceae cyanobacterium | reverse complement strand
AACCACCCAACTGTTCAGCCAGGCCTAGTCAGAGAAAACTTCTGCTTGTATTAAGGCGTGTTGCCCAGGGCGCTGTCCGCCGTTGGCAGTCGCCTATGCTAACTTCATGAAATCTGCCGCGTAGCGGCTTGGTCCAACAGTATTTGGGCGGACCCGCATAGTAGCGGCATTCCGACCGTTCTGGCCGCCTAAACGCGCCAGATGTTCGGAGTTCGTCCACGAGATCCCGCTCAGCGGGCAGGTCGTCGGCCAAGTCGGAGCAATTCCGAGTTTGATTGGCGGACCCACCGATCAGCGTTCTCACTGTTACAAAAGATCGGCGGGGCTCTGGACTCCCAGAGGCCCTCTGTTGAGAACATGCGTGTAGATCATTGTGGTTTTGATGTCTTGGTGACCCATCAGCTCCTGGATGGTGCGAATGTCCTGGCCACGTTCTAAAAGGTGGGTAGCAAATGAATGCCGAAAGGTGTGGCACGTGGCTGGTGTTAAAATGCCAGAGGCCAGCACGGCTCGCCGCACAGCTTTCTGCACCACGCTGCGATCTAAGTGGTGGCGCCCCTGCTCTCCTGTCTCAGCGTTACGCCAGCGGTGCTGTTGCGGGAACACCCATTGCCAGCCCCACTCCACTGGCGCGTGTGGGTATTTACGCCCCAAAGCATGGGGAAGGCGCACGCGTCCATACCCCTCAGCCAGGTCTTGACGCTGCAGGCATCGAACCTCCTCCAGGTGGGGGCGAAGCTTCTCTCCAACACCCGCGGGCAGCCTTGTGCGCCGATCCTTGCCGCCCTTGCCATGGCGCACCGTGATCTGCAAGCGCTGAACATCAACGTCATGAACCCGCAGCCTTAACGCTTCCATCAAACGAAGCCCGCCGCCATACAGCACGCCAGCGACCAGGGCTTCTGTGCCATCCAACCGCTCCAGCACAGCTCTCACTTCGGCCACGGTCATCACCACCGGCAGCTTGGGGCGCCGTTTCGCCCGGATCACACCCTCCAGGTCCAGATCTCGCCCCAGTAGCTCCCGATACAGAAACAGCAACGCCGACAAGGCCTGGTTCTGGGTGGAGGCGCTCACCTGGCCCTCCACCGCCAGGTGGGTGAGAAAGGCGTTCACCTCCTCACTGCCCATCTCCCGGGGATGGCGCAGCTGATGAAACCGCAAGAATCGCCGCAGCCACTGCTCATACGTCTCCACGGTGCGGCGGGCGTAGTGGCGGGCCTGCAGCTCCTCCCGATAGCGCTGGATCAGCCCCGGTGGACGGGGCCACCCGGCGGGGTCGCGGATGGGGCCATGGCAGTCCCTTCATGGTGTTCTTCTCAGGATTCCCAGTCCCGGCCGCGGCGTCAGGATGAGAGCTCCCTAAGCCGCAGACTGACAGGGCTACCATGCCCCATGGATGGCCCCTATTCCCACACCCTGGGCTTCAGTGACCTGGAAGTGTTGGTGAAGGAGGGTTGGCTCCCCTCCTCGCTAGCAATCTCTCCTGTGGATGGAGGAGCTGTTGAAACCATCGAAGCGCAGAAATGCAGCCAAAGCACGACAGACTGGGAAGACACCATGTCGGCATTTCTCTGAAACGCATCGCCAATAGTGCTCTCCCGGAGGGCATCAACCAGCTCTATCCGTCTAGGCCGTTGCATCGCTCATTCGCAATGTTGTTGACATTTTCAGGCTTAAGATTGGGGATGTCGTATTAGCCATCGATCTCGCGCAGGCAAGTTGCTGGCAACCGTGACTCTCCCCCCTTCAAGCCGCCAGCGGTTGGGGTGGATGCTCAGCCAGCACCTTGCGCAGATAGCGGCCCGTGTGGCTGGTGGGGTGATCGGCCACCTGTTCGGGGGTGCCGAAGGCCACGATTTCGCCTCCCTTATCGCCTCCTTCGGGACCGAGATCGATCAGCCAATCGGCGCAGCGGATCACATCCAGGTTGTGCTCGATCACCAGGATCGAGTTGCCCTTGTCGACCAGCCGTTGCATCACCTCCATCAGCTTGTGCACGTCATAAAAGCTCAAGCCGGTGGTGGGTTCATCGATCAGATAAAGCGTCTTGCCGGTGGCCCGCTTCGAAAGCTCGGTGGCCAACTTCACCCGCTGGGCCTCTCCGCCGGAAAGGGTGGGCGCCGGCTGGCCCAGCTTGACGTAACCCAGGCCCACATCCACCAGGGTGCGCAAGCGATCCGCTGCCTGGGGGATGGCGCTGAACACCTCGCAGGCCTGCTCCACCGTCATCTCCAGCACATCGGCAATCGTGTGGCCGCGATAGGTGACCTGCAGCGTCTCTCGGTTGTAGCGAGCCCCCTTGCAAACATCACATTGAACATAAACATCCGGCAGGAAGTTCATCTCAATCACATTCACCCCCTGGCCGCTGCAGGCCTCGCAGCGCCCTCCTTTGACATTGAAGCTGAACTGGCCCACCTGATAGCCCCGGGCCTTGGCCTCCACCGTGGCGGCAAACACTTGGCGGATCGGATCGAACGCGCCGGTATAGGTCGCGGGGTTGGAACGGGGCGTGCGGCCGATCGGGCTTTGGTCGATCACGATCACCTTGTCCACCGCCTTCACACCGCGCAGATCCTCCAGCCCCGAAGGGAACGGCACCTTCAAACCCAAGCGATGCTCCAGAGCTGGATGCAGCAGCTCATTCACCAAGGTGCTCTTGCCGCTGCCGCTCACCCCGGTCACACACACCAGCCGGCCCAGGGGGATCTCCACATCCAGGCCTTGCAGGTTGTTGCGGCTGCAGTTCACCATCGTCAACCTCCGGCTACCGGCATCGCGCCGTTCCGCCGGCGTCGGGATCGAGCGCCGGCCGCTCAGGTAGGCCCCCGTGAGCGATTCGCTCGACGCCAGCAGATCCTGCAACGAGCCCTCGGCCACCACCTTGCCGCCGTGGATGCCCGCCCCGGTGCCGATGTCCACCAGGTGGTCGGCGGCGCGAATCGTGTCTTCATCGTGCTCCACCACGATCAAGGTGTTGCCCAGATCCCGCAGCTTCAGCAGCGTCGCCAGCAGCCGATCGTTATCGCGCTGATGCAGGCCAATGCTCGGTTCATCCAGCACATACAGCACGCCGGTGAGACCGGCCCCGATCTGGGTGGCGAGGCGGATGCGCTGGGCCTCTCCACCCGACAGCGTCATCGCCGGCCGATCCAGGCTGAGGTAATCGAGGCCCACATCCAGCAGGAAGCGCAGCCGCATGCGGATCTCCCGCAGCACCAGCTCTCCGATCTGAATCTGGCGTGGGGTCAGCAGCGCCCCCTTCCCCTCGCTCTCGCCCACCCCCATCAGCGCTTCGATGCGGCTGAGGGTTTCCGCAACGCTCACGCTGGTGAGCTCATGGATGGCATAGGGCCCCACCTTCACCGCCAGCGCCTCGGGCCGCAACCGCAAGCCGCGACAGGTGGCGCAGGGAACCAGGTCCAGATACTTCTCCAGCTTCTGTCGGATCGACTCCCCATTGGCATCGCTCAGCTGGCGCTCCAACAGCGGCAGGATGCCCTCGAAAGGGCGGAGGTAGGCCTGGGACTTGCGAAAACGGCTATCAGCCTGGATGGGAATCGGCTCCTTGCTGCCCTCCAGCAGCACCTGGCGTTGCTCCTCGCTCAGCTGATTCCAAGGGGTCTTGAGTTCAAAGCCATAGGCTTCCCCAACCGAATAAAGCAGGGAGAAGTAATAGCTGTTGTCCTTCTCGCTCCAGGGGGCGATGGCCGCATAGACGGGCATCGAAGGATCCGGCACCACCCGCTCCATGGTGAAGCGGCGCAAATGGCCAATGCCATGACAATCCTCGCAGGCTCCATAGGGGCTGTTGAACGAGAACAAACGCGGCGACAACTCCTCGATCACGGCGCCGTGTTCCGGGCAAGCGAAGTTTTCGGAATAGAGACGCTCGCGCTCCAATCCTTCAGGCAACTCCTCACCGGTCTTCGGCACCACCTCCACCAGCGCCAGCCCCTCGCCCCGCTTCAACGCCGTGCGTAGCGAATCGGTCAGCCGCTCCTGGATGCCTTCGCGAGCCACCAGGCGATCCACCACCACTTCAATGTTGTGGGCATGGTTTTTGTCGAGCTCGATATTGTCGGCGAGTTCCCGCACTTCGCCATTGATGCGCACCCGCGCAAATCCCTCAGCCACCAGGCCCGACAACAAACGTTGATGGGTCCCCTTCTTGCCTCGCACCACCGGCGCTAGCAGCTGATAGCGGGTGCCTTCAGGCAGGGTGAGGATCTGGTCGACCATCTCATCGATGGTCTGGGGACGGATCGAGCGCTCGCACTGGGGACAATGGGGCTCGCCAGCCCGCCCGAACAGCAGCCGCAGATAATCCTGAATCTCCGTAACCGTGCCAACGGTGGAGCGGGGGTTGTGGCTGGTGGATTTCTGATCGATCGAAATCGCCGGCGACAGCCCTTCGATCGCATCGACATCGGGCTTATCCACCTGGCCCAAAAACTGCCGGGCGTAGGCCGAAAGGCTCTCCACATAGCGCCGTTGGCCTTCGGCAAAGATCGTGTCGAAGGCCAAAGAACTCTTGCCGCTGCCACTCACCCCGGTGAACACCACCAGGCGATTGCGCGGAATCGTGAGATCGATATTGCGTAGATTGTGCTGTCTTGCACCCCGCACCCGGATCACATCCTCCAGGCTGCCGCCATTCAGGGTGCGCAAAGCCAGCCGAGCCGCTCCATGAGCCTCAAACACCTCGCCCTGCTCGCCAAGCTGGGGCGCCGGTGGGGTCTCGGACCGGGTGCCGGCGCTGGCTTGAGGCATGGGCTATGGATCATTGGCCGATGATTCTATGGGCGTCGGCCAAGGCGGAAGTCCAAGCCAGACCATCGGCTGGCCCCGGCTATCCCACGGCCGATCGCGCCGGCAAAACTGAGCCCTCCAACCATGGGGGAGCCGAAACCCAAGGCCCTGCCCCCGAGGCGCCCCGCCATGCGCCGCCAGCCAGCCCATGGGGACCCCAGCCGCGGCCGCCCACGACCCGGCGACCGATCGCCCAACCATGGCTGGCGTCCTGGCCCCATGGCTGGAGCGTCCGCCCGGAACCCTGCGGCGCGGCGATCCCAACCGGGAGCCACCCCATCAGCCCGCACGCCACCACGGTGACCCGCCCACAACGCTCCGCCCCGAGCACGGGCTGCCACGCCAACCTGCGGCTCCCGGCTGATCGCAATTCACCGATCCATGGGTGGATCGCAAGCCAGCAGATTCCCCGGAACAACGGGCTGGCTTCCCTAGGAAAAAGGGAGAATCCGTGAAGGCAACCGAAGATTCTTGAGGAGATCGGGTTGTTGCAAGCTGCCAGCCCGTGCCATCCGGCAGGCACCTCACCCACCTGATCTTGCCGGTGATCGATCGAGGGCTGCATCGCCCACTTTTGCTGAACCATTCTCGATGATCTGGGCCCCTGGACATCGTGACCACTCGCGGCCCAAGGGCCCATTCCAGCCAAGGCTTCCGCCCACCTCCCGGGTCGGTCGGTCGCGGCTGGACGTCCCTGGATCCTGCCGCTCTCACGGCCTCCGCTGAAAGCGGGGCAGGATGGCGAAAGCATCCCCGCGCTCATGCCCTTGCCGCATCCCCGCATCCCCGCGCGCCCCGTGGCCTGGAGTCGGCTGGCTGGCGTGGCGCTGTCCTTGTCAGCCACCGTTCTGGCCCTGGTGCTGGGACGCTCCAGCGGGCAGCTGGGCGCCGCCGAAGCGGCCGGCAACCTCCTGGTGGTGACCGCCGCCGATGACGGCCAGGTGGTAAATCTGCGGCGCGGCGAACAGCTGCAGGTGGTGCTCTCCGACATCGCCGGCACCGGCTACACCTGGGAGATCGAGCGGAACAATCCCAAGTTGCTGGCGCCCGAAGGGCAACAGGTCAGGCAAGACCCCGGGCCGCCGCCCGCCCCAGGCAGCCAGGTGCCGGTGGGTTTGGTTGGCGGGCCCATGCAGGTCAGATTCCTCTTTCGGGCGGTGGGACAGGGCAGCGGCGAGTTGCGCCTGCGGCACTGGCGCGCCTGGGAGGGTCCCAGCTCGGTGGATCGCCGCTTCAAGCTGGCACTGCGGGTCGGCTGAGGCGGGCCTCACACAGGGCTTCGCTCACCTGCCAAAGGCGCTGGCAGGCCTCGCGATCCCGGGCGGCGCGGGCCACGGCCGCGGGGCGTGGGTAGCCGCGTAGGCCACCCAGCCGGTCGGGCCCGTAGAAGCCCCCGGCCTGCACCTCCGGCGCGGTGGCGGCATGGAGCTGGGGCAGGGCCCCCATCGCCGCGCTCTGGAAGAGGGGATCCATCAAGCGGTAGGCGATGGCCTCCACCCGGGAGCCATTCAGGGCGATCGAGGCCGGCTGGAGGTTGGTTCGGGCGAATCCCGGATGGGCCGCCAACGCCACGGGCGGCTGCTCAGCGGGGCCCACGCCGCGGCGCTCCGCCTCCAGCTGGAGGCGCCGCTGCAGCTCCAGCGTGAACATCACATTCGCCAACTTGCTCTGGGCATAGGCCCGCCAGCGGTCGTAGCCGCGTTCCGCCTGCAGATCAGCAAAGGCAATCCGGCCGAAGTAATGGGCACCGGAGCTGACCGAAACCACGCGGGCGCCCGCGGAGCGCCACAACAGCGGCAACAGCTCCCGCGTCAGGGCGAAATGGCCCAGATGGTTGACGGCGAATTGCAGCTCATAGCCATCGCGGCTGAGGCTGCGAGGTGGCGCCATCACGCCGGCATTGTTGATCAAAAGATCCAGCCGTCCCCAACGGTCGCTGAAGGCCTCGGCGGCACGCACGGTGGCCCGCAAATCCGCCAGGTCGAGCTCGAGCAGATCGAGCGGCCCCTCGGCCTGGGGCATCAGCTCCTGGCGCGCCTGCTCGGCCCGGGCCAAGGAACGGCAGGCCAACACCACAGTGGCGCCCCGGGCGGCCAGGGCTCGGGCCGTCTCCAGGCCGAGGCCGCTGTTGGCGCCGGTCACCAACGCGACGCGACCGCGCTGATCCGGGATCTGATCGGCGGTCCAGGGCTGGCTCACGGTTGGGCTGAAAAGGGATACAAACCGTAACGAGCGGACGCTGGGGCCGCGCTGGGCTTGGTGGCAGCCCGGCGGGTGGGGCAAGGGCCCTCAGGCCACCTTGCGTTCCAGCAGGCTGGCGGCATAGCTGCGGGCCTCGCCCGAATCGCCCCCGGCCAGTTCCGCCAGCTCCGCCTGGCGCTCGCGAGTGTCCCGCAGTTGGGACACTCGCGTGTGGGTGCTGCCCTGAATCACCTCCTTGCTCACCCGGAAGTGATGGTCTGCCGCCGCGGCCACCAGGGGCTGGTGGGTGATGCAAAACACCTGGCGACTGGCCGCCAACCGCCCCAGCAGCTCCGCCATGGCGCCACTCACCCGGCCGCTGACACCGGCGTCGATCTCATCAAACAGCAGGGTGACGTGGGGATCAGCCGCCGCCAGGCAGGTCTTGAGGGCCAGCAGGAAGCGGCTCATCTCGCCGCCGGAGGCCACCTCCGCCAAGGGGGCCAACGGTTGGCCCGGGTTGGCGGAAAACAGGAAGGCCACGGCGTCGGCCCCCTCCTCCCCCGGCTCGCAGGCCGCCAGGGCGACGTTGAAGCGCACATGGGCCAAGGCCATCGGCCGCAGCGCCCGCATCAGCTGCTGCTCCAACTCCTGGGCCGCCCGCTGGCGGGCCTGGCTCAGGGCCCCATTCGCCCCATCGCGCCGCTGGCGGGCCTGCCGCTCCTGCCGCTCCAGGGCCTCCAGCGCCGCGCCATCCCCGCCGGGGCCGAGCTGATCGCGCAGGCGCTCGCGCAGGGCGATCAGCTCGGGCAGATCGAGGCCGTGGCGACGCTCCAAGGTCTTGAGCTGGGCGATGCGCAGCTGCATCTCCCCCAGGCTCTCGGGATCGCTCTCCAACGAGGCGCCGTAGCGATCCAGGTCGCGGGCCAGATCCTGCAGCTCCGCCAGGGCATTGCAGCAGCGGTCCCGCAGCGGTTCCACGCTGGCGTCGAGGGCCTCCATCTGCTGCAGCTCCTGCAGGCAGGCTCCGAGATGCTCCAGGGCCGATGGCGCCGGCGGATCCCCCTCCTGCAACCGCCCCAGCAGGGTCATCACCCCCTCCTGCAGGCGGACGCCATGGGCGAGGCGGTCCTGGTCCCGCTGCAGCCGCTCCAGCTCCTGGGGATCGTCGAGATCCGCCTCCTCCAAATCGGCCAGCAGTTGCTCCTGCCGCTGCCGCTCCCGCTCCAGCCGCTGCCGATCCGCCAGGGCCGCCTCCAGGGCGGCGGCCGCCTGGCGCCAATGGCGATGGGCCGCCCGCACCGCCTCCAGCAACGGCTGCTGGGGTTCGCCGGCGAAACGGTCGAGCCAGCGGCGCTGCTGGCCCGGCCGGGCCAACTGCTGGGTCTGGCCCTGCACGGTGAGATCGAGCAGCAGCGGTCGCAGCTCCAACACCTGGGCCCGGCTGACCGCCACGCCATTGAGCCGCTGGCGGCTGGTCATCCGCTCGTCGTTCAGCCGCCAGTCGCGGCTGATCAGCACCTCCTCCTCCACCTCCAGCTCCTGGCTCTCCAACCAGGCCCGCAGCGGTGGGGTGAGACTGAAACTGGCCTCGATCCGGCCCTGGCGTTGGCCGCGCCGCAGCAACCGGGCCGCCTGGGCGCCCTGGGCGCCACCCAGCACGGCATCGAGAGCATCGAGCAGAATCGATTTGCCGGCTCCCGTCTCACCGGTCAGCACCGTGAGGCCGCTGCCGAAATTCAGCTCCAGCTGCTCGATCAGAGCGATGTTCGCGAGGTTCAGACCCGTGAGCACCCGACCTCCAGCGCGATCGCGCAGTGTGATCCGACCGTAGCGAGAAGGCGCGGGCGGCAACAGGGGTACGCCGCTGCCGCTGTCGCTGTCGGTGTCGCTGTCGCTGTCGCGATCGCGGCGGGGGCTCAGGCCTCTGGCGCCAGGGTCACGCGCTCCAGAAAGGCCTCCGCCGCCGCCTCCAAGGCCTGGCGACGCTGGGAATCCAGCCGATCCAAGGTGCGCACCGCCATCGCCAGCCGCGGATTACCGGCAAAGAAGGCCCGATGGCGGGCGATGAAGCGCCAGTAGAGGCCATCCCAGATCTCACACCAGGGCCCGCGCCGATCCTCGCCCATCTTCAAGATGTAATTCGAGCCGCACAGATAGGGCTTGGTGGCA
This sequence comes from Synechococcaceae cyanobacterium, assembly GCA_046319055.1. Classification (GTDB taxonomy): domain Bacteria; phylum Cyanobacteriota; class Cyanobacteriia; order PCC-6307; family Cyanobiaceae; genus Cyanobium. The sequence goes on along the minus strand of JBKCTK010000070.1, from coordinate 2,915 downwards.
AAGATACCGCCATCGCTCATCAGCCCCATGCCATACACATTCGGACCCATCACCCATTCGTAGGAATCCAGATAGCGCTCCATGAACCAACGATGGGCCTCCCGCGGATGGATCTCGCACAGCAGCATCAGGCAACTGATCACCATCAAGCGCTCGATGTGGTGGTTGTAGGCCAGCCGGTTCACCCGCTCGATCGCCCGGTCGAGGGGCGGCAGACCGGTGCTGCCGTCGTCCCAGCAGGGGGCCAGGCGCCGCTGGTGGTTCCAGTGGTTGGCCTTGGCCTGGGCTTCGCCATGGACCAGATCGATGCCGCGCACGAACTCACGCCAGCCGATCACCTGGCGCAGGAAACCCTCCAGCGAGGCGATCGGCAGCGGTCCCGTGGCAGTCCCGGGCTCGCCAGCGGCTTCCCCCACCGGCGGATCCAGGGCGAGGCCGCGCCGTTCCACCAGCGCCAGCGTGCGCTCCACCACCCGCTGGGGAGTCAACAGGCCGATGTTGAGCAGCGGCGACAGCAGCGAATGGTGCAAGGTGTCGTGGCGAACGCTGAGGGCGTCCTCGTAGGGCCCGAAGCCAGAGAGCCGCTCAGCCAGGAACACCTCCAGCCAGGCGTCGGCGCCCGCCTGATCCCAGGGGATGAACAGGGGCCCCAGGGCGCCGGGGTTGGAGGCGAAAAAGCGCTCGATCTGAGCGCGCACCGCCCCGTCCTCGGGGCTGACGGCCACCGCCGGCAGCGGCGGTTCGCGGTAGCCCTTGGGCAGGCGGCGGCGGTTCTCGCTGTCGTAACTCCAGCGGCCGCCGATCGGGCCGCCGTCGGCATCGAGCAACAACTCCAGACGGCGCCGCTGCCGCTCATAGAAGGTTTTCATAAAGGGCCGACGCCGGCCAGCGAACCAGGCGCGGCTCTCGGCCTCCGCTTCCAAAAACGCAGGCGACGGCAGGATCTCCAAGCCCACCCCCCGCTCGGCGCAGAAACGTTCCACGGCCTGCTGGAAGCCGCGATCCGGCACCTCGCTGAGGCGCAGCACCCTCGCGTCACCCGGGTGGGAGGAGGTTGCGGCGTCCAGCTGCCACTCCAGCCGTTGCCAGAAGGGCCGCTGCTCGGATTCCGCCAGCTCGCCGTAGTGAACCCGGTAGCCCTGTTGGCGCAGGCGCTCGGCGAAGGCCCGCATCGCCACGAAGGTGTGCAGCAGCCGCAGCCGGTGATAGCGGTAGGCCGAGGCGATGCCCAGATCCTCCAGCATCAGCACGGCACTGCCCGGCTCCAGCCGCAGCGCTGAGGGCTCCCACCAGTCGCGGTAGAGCTGGTTGCCAAGGATCAAGGTGAGCGCCATCGGAGCCGCGGGCAACAGGCAGGGGGAGACCGGAACAGCACCCAAGCACCCCACGGGCAGCCGAGGCTCCCCAGCGGCACCTGGTCAGCCACCAAGCTCCGCGTCAATCACCAAGCTCCGCAGCCGCAGCCCAAGATTCGCGGGCGGCGACCACGGTCCGCCGGGATCCTGAACTAAAACGGAAGTCCGGTAAACCCGCCGGACGTCTCCGCCCATGGATCGATCCGGCCCCACCCTGGCTTCCCCAAACCTCCAGCCCGCACCAGCCGCCGAGCGGCCCCCCGCCGAACCGATCGCCAGGCCAGCTCTCCAGGCTGGGCCCCTGGATGCCGATCCACGGCCGGCAGTTCCAAGGATGGCGGATCCAACAGGCGCGGATCCAACAGCCTCAGATCCAGCAGGCGCGGGTGAAACAACTGCGGATGCAACGACTGCGGATGTCACGGCGACGGATGCAACGGCGGCGGAGCGCGCGCTGGCGGCCATGCGAGCGGCGGTGTTTGGCACCGATCCGATGGCGCCCGCCGCTCCGTTTGAACCGCGCATCAGCGCCCCAGCCGATCCCGGCGCCCCGGTTCAAGCCAGCGTGTCCAGCCCCAACGATCTCGGCGACTTCATCGAGGCCTCCGGCCTGCTGACCTACGACCCCCGGGCCATCACCCGCATCTACAGCGGCCATCCCGAGCGGCTTTTGCGGCGGCTCTGGCAAACGCTCGTGCCGATCAGCCTTTACCTGCTGGGGGTGGGTGCCGATCGCCTCAGCGGCGCCCTGCGCAACCCGGAGCGGGCCCGGGCCCGGGCGCGGGAGTGCGCCGAGCTGCTGGCGGCCCTGGGTCCCGCCTTCATCAAGGCCGGCCAGGCGCTCTCCACCCGGCCCGACATCATTCCGCCGGTGCTGCTGGAGGAGCTGGCCCAGTTACAGGACCAACTGCCCGGCTTCGACAGCGCCCTGGCCATGGCCTGCATCGAGGAGGACCTGGGGGCGCCACTGGCGCAGATCTACGCCGAACTGGAACGGGAGCCGATCTCGGCCGCCTCCCTGGGCCAGGTGCATCGCGGTGTGCTGCGCAGCGGCGAGCGGGTGGCGGTGAAGGTGCAGCGGCCGGGGCTGCGCGAACAGATCACCCTCGATCTCTACATCGTGCGCAATATCGCCGCCTGGCTGAATCGCCATGTGCGCCTGATCCGCAGCGATCTGGTGGCGCTAATCGATGAACTCGGCAAGCGCGTATTCGAAGAGATGGATTACATCAACGAGGCCAACAATGCCAATAAGTTCAGAGCACTGCATGCCCACAACCCTCGCATCGCCGTGCCCCGCATCTATGCCCAGGCCACCAGCAGGCGGGTGCTGACCATGGAGTGGATCGATGGCATCAAGCTCACCAACCTCGAGGCGGTGAAACACATGGGCATCGATCCGGACGACATGGTGCAGGTGGGCGTGAACTGCAGCCTGCAGCAGCTGCTCGAACACGGATTCTTCCACGCCGATCCCCACCCCGGCAATTTGCTCGCCCTGGCCGATGGCCGTTTGGCCTACCTCGACTTCGGCATGATGAGCGAGGTCAGCCGCGAAGC
>JBKCTK010000069.1:0-15311 GCA_046319055.1 Synechococcaceae cyanobacterium | reverse complement strand
ATCAGAAACAGAACGACAAAACCCGGCGAGTGCTGGAGAAGGCGTTCAACCCGACCTGGGCGGATCGCTATATCGAGGAGCTCCTCTTCGACGATCCCGTCGCCCCCTGATCCTCGGGGTCGGGGCCGCCGCCCTGGCCACCGTGCTGCTGGGTGCCGTCCTGGTGCGGGCGCCGTGGCGCCAGCCGGTGGCGGAGCCCCGCCAGTCTGCACCCGCCCCAGCCCAACCCCGCCGTCAGGCGGTGGCTGCCCTTGGGCGCCTCGACCCCGCCGGTGACATCCGGGTGCTAGCGGCGCCGATCACCGGCATCGGCGGTAGCCCGCGCATCACGGCTCTCTTCGTGAGGGAAGGGGACCGGGTGCAGGCGGGCCAGCTGCTGGCCAGGTTCGACAACGGTCCTTACCAGAGGGCGGAGGAGCTGTTGCTGAGCACGCGCATCGCCAACTTGCAGCGGCGACTGGGGCTGCAGCTGCGCGACCTGGAGCGCTACCGCCGGCTGGCGGCAGCCGGGGCCTTCGCCGCCAGCGAACTCGACCTGAGGGAGCAGCGCACCCTCGAACTGCAGGGGCAGCTGCACGAGACCCGTGCCGAGCTGACACGGGTTCGCACGGATCTGGTGAACACCGAACTGCGGGCCCCGATGGACGGCACCGTGCTGCGCATCCAGGCCCGCTCCGGCGAGCGCCCGGGCGACAAGGGCATCCTCGAGCTGGGCAACAGCGAGCGGATGGAGGCCCTGGTGGAGGTGTATGAGAGCGACATCGGCCGGGTGCGTCTGGGGCAGACCGCGCGCCTCACCAGTGAGAACGGCGGTTTCGACGGCACCCTCACCGGCCGAGTCAGCCGCATCAGCCCCCAGGTGCGCCAGCGGCAACTGCTCTCCACCGACCCCACCGGCGACGCCGATGCCCGCATCGTCGAGGTGCGGGTGCGGTTGGATCCGGAGGATGCCCGCCGGGTGCAGGACCTCACCGGTTTGAAGGTGATCGCCAAACTGGAGCCCTGAGGCTGGTGATGGCCCCCTTCTGGCAGTCCCGACGCATCCCCCTCTCCTGGCTCCTGCTCACGCGCCAGCCGGCCCGCCTGGCGGTGGCCCTGGCCGGGATCGCCTTCGCCGGCATCCTCATGTTCATGCAGCTGGGCTTCCGCGACGGGCTGTTCGACGCCAGCGTCACGATCCACAAGCTCTTTGATGCGGATCTGGTGCTCCTGAGCCCGCGCACGATGAGTTCGATCGGCATGGCGGGCTTTCCGCGGCGACGCCTGATCCAGGCGATGGCCGATCCTCAGGTGCAGGGCACCACGCCGGTGCACTGGAACCTGCTGCTCTGGCGCAATCCCGAGACCCGCTCCACCCGCTCGATCCTGACCCTGGGCTTCGAACCCGGCGATCCCCTGTTCACCGATCCGGGGCTGACCGCCAAGGCCCAGGTGCTCAGCCAGCGGGGCCGGGTGCTGTTTGATGAACGCTCCCGGCCCGAATTTGGCCCCATCGCCGACTGGTTCCGCCAGGGCAAGGTGGTGGAAACGGAGGTGGCCGGCAAGCGGGTGCGGGTGGCGGGGCTGGTGGCCCTGGGCCCCTCCTTCGGCGCCGACGGCAACGTCATCACCAGCCGGGAAACCTTCCTGCGGCTGATGCCGAACACCCCCCCCGGCAGCATCGAGCTGGGGCTGATCCGGCTCACTCCCGGCGCCGATCCCGCCGCCGTGGCAACCCGACTGAAGCGAATCCTGCCCGCGGATGTGACGGTTTACACCAAGAAGGGTTTCGAGGAATTCGAGAAGAACTACTGGCGCAGCAGCACCGCCATCGGCTTCATCTTCACCCTCGGGGCCGCCATGGGGTTTGTGGTGGGCTGCGTGATCGTCTACCAGATCCTCTACTCCGATGTGAGCGATCACCTGCCGGAGTACGCCACGCTGATGGCGATGGGCTATCGCCTCGTCACCCTGGTGGGGGTGGTGGCCCGCGAAGGCCTGATCCTGGCGGTGCTCGGCTACGTGCCGGCCTGGTTGGCCGGCCAGGGGCTCTATGCGCTTGTGCGCTCCGGCACCCGTTTACCGGTGGAGATGGATGGCCAACGTTCCTTGCTGGTGTTCGCCATGATCTTCACCATGTGCATGGGTTCAGCGTTCATGGCCATGCGCAAGTTGGCCGACGCCGATCCCGCGGAAATCTTTTGATGGCATGACGCTGCCCCACGGCGATCCCGATGCCAGCGTGGCCGTCGCCGGCCTCAGCCACTGGTACGGCAGCGGCATCAACCGGCGCCAGGTCCTGCAGGGTGTCGATCTGGAGATCCAGCCCGGCGAAGTGGTGCTGCTCACCGGGCCCTCCGGTTGCGGCAAGACCACCCTGCTCACTCTGGTGGGGGCCCTGCGCCAGGTCCAGCAGGGGTCGGTGCGGGTGTTCGGAAGGGAGCTGGCGGGGTCCAGCCGGACCGAGCGCCAGCAGCTGCGGCAGCGGATCGGCATGATCTTCCAGGGCCACAACCTGCTGCGCTGCCTCACCGCGGAGCAGAACGTGCAGATGGGGGCCGACCTGCTGCAGGGGCTGAGCTACCGGGCCCGGCGCGATTTGGCCCGCGAATGGCTGCGGGCAGTGGGTCTTTCGGATCACCTGGGCAAGCTGCCCCACGATCTCTCTGGAGGCCAGAAGCAGCGGGTGGCGATCGCCCGGGCCCTGGCGGCCGAGCCGCGCCTGCTGCTGGCCGATGAGCCCACCGCCGCCCTCGACAAGCACACCGGCCGGGAAGTGGTGGAACTGCTGCGGCGTCTGGCCCGCGAACAGGGCTGCAGCGTGCTGATGGTCACCCACGACCCCCGCATCCTCGATGTGGCCGATCGGCTTGTGCAGATGGAGGACGGCCGCCTCTGGGATGCTCCGGTGCCCCGGATGGACAGCAACGCCGTCCTGGTGGGCGCCGATTGAGTAGTGTGAACCCTCAAGACTCTTTCCCAACGCCGCTCGCATGGCCAAACGCAGAAATCTGAAAAAGGAAAAGCAGGAACGCAACCGCGCTTACGCCCGCAAGTTCAAGAAGCGCAAGCTGCGCAACGATGGTCGCGGTGAAGGGGCCGGCAATGGGGTCACGGGCACGGCCAACAACGGCGGCGCTGCCGACTGAGCAGCGCTCCGTAGCCACCAATCGCACGCCTGGCCAGCCGGATGTGATGCCTGGGGACCTCTGGGGGTCCCCTTCGTTGTCCGGTGGGTCGGGACCCCGTGGCGCCCCTTTTCGCAGCCGTCATGTTCCTCAGCGTCGTCATCCCCACCTACAACCGGCTGCCGATCCTGCGCCAATGCCTTGAGGCGCTGGAGCGCCAAAGGCTTGAACCGCCCATTGCGGGCTACGAGGTGGTGCTGGTGGACGACGGCTCCACCGATGACACGGTGGGCTGGCTGGATGCCCACGCCACGGCTTTCCCCCACGTGCGCCTGTTCCGCCAGCGGCATGGCGGTCCGGCCGAAGGCCGCAACCGGGGGGTGGAGCAGGCCCGTGGAGAGGTGATCGTGTTCATCGACAGCGACCTGGTGGTCACCGAAACCTTCCTGATGGCCCACGCCCGAAGCTTGCAAGGGGCCTGGGAGCGCCAGGGAGACCGGCTCTGCTTCACCTATGGCGCCGTGATCAACACCGCCAACTTCGAGAAGCCCACCAGCGAGCCCCACAAACTCAACGACCTGTCGTGGGCTTATTTCGCCACCGGCAATGTGGCCATCCACCGTGAGGTGCTGCTGCGGGCCGGGCTGTTCGACACCAGCTTTCGCCTGTACGGCTGGGAGGATCTGGAGCTGGGGGAACGGCTGCGCCAACTGGGGGTGCGGCTGGTGCGCTGTCCGCAGGCGGTGGGTTATCACTGGCATCCGCCGCTCAGCCTCGCCCAGATCCCCGATCTGATCCGGGTGGAACGGGAGCGGGCGCGAATGGGGTTGGTGTTTTATCGCAAGCACCCCACCCGGCGGGTGCGCTTCATCATCCAGTTCACCTGGCTGCATCGCCTCCTCTGGGAGCTGCTCACCCTGGGCGGGCTGCTGAACGAACGATCGCTGCGGCCCCTGCTGGGCTGGCTGATCCGCCGTGGCCAAGCCGGACTGGCCATGGAGCTGCTGCGGCTGCCCCTCAATCGGCTGGGGGTGCGCACCCTGTTCGCCGAAGCCCGGGAGGCCGGCCTGACCTGAGCGATCGCGGCGCCAGCGCCGTCCAGGCAGCGGCCCCGTGGGGCGCCGAGCGAGTGAGGCAAGGCGGTTTGATAGATTCGCCAGGTTCACCAAACACCGCACACCTGCGCGTTTCGGGTGATCACAGGGCTGCCGGTCCCATGGATCGCGCCCCTGCTCCGTTGGAACCTCCTGACGCTGGCGTGGCGGCCTGATCGGTCACCGCGGCGCCTCAGAATTTCCAGGCCGACGGGCTGCCGTGATCCCTGCCAGGTGGTGGCCAACCCGAAACTCCCCCCATGGCTGTTGTCACCCTCGCCGAGATGATGGAGGCTGGCGCCCACTTTGGGCACCAGACCCGGCGCTGGAACCCCAAGATGTCGCGCTACATCTACTGCGCGCGCAACGGTGTTCACATCATCGACCTTGTGCAGACCGCCGTCTGCATGAACAATGCCTACAAATGGATCCGCAACGCCTCCCGAAGTGGCAAGCGGTTTCTGTTCGTGGGCACCAAGAAACAGGCCTCTGAGGTCATCGCCCAGGAGGCCGCCCGCTGCGGCGCGGCCTATGTGAACCAGCGCTGGCTGGGCGGCATGCTCACCAACTGGACGACGATGCGGGCCCGCATCGATCGTCTCAAGGATCTGGAGCGCATGGAGGCCTCCGGAGCCATCGCCATGCGACCCAAGAAGGAGGCGGCGGTGCTGCGACGCGAGCTCGACCGCCTGCAGAAATATCTGGGTGGCCTCAAGTCGATGCGCCGTCTGCCCGATGTGGTGATCCTGGTGGATCAACGGCGCGAAACCAATGCGGTGCTGGAGGCCCGCAAGCTCGACATTCCATTGGTGTCCATGCTGGACACCAACTGCGATCCTGACCTCTGCGACGTGCCCATCCCCTGCAACGACGACGCCGTGCGATCCGTGCAGCTGGTGCTCGGCCGCCTCGCTGACGCGATCAATGAGGGCCGTCATGGGGCCCCCGAACGGGGCGGCGACGACGAAGGCTGAGCCGTTTCCATCCGATAGCCTCCCGCCTGGGACCGCTCGGAGCAGGGGGGTGCCGCTGCGCTCCCCGCCGGATCCTGAGCCCTCCAGTCCCCCCAGGCTTTTCCCTTTCCCCTGCCCCCTCCACTCCCCCTGGCGGAGATTTCCGCCAAACTCGTTAAGGACCTGCGCGACAAAACCGGCGCCGGCATGATGGATTGCAAGAAGGCGCTGGCCGAAAGCAATGGCGATACCGAAAAGGCCATCGAATGGCTGCGCAAGAAAGGGATCGCCAGCGCTGAGAAGAAAGCTGGTCGCACCGCCGCCGAAGGCGCGATCGGCAGCTACATCCACACCGGCGCCCGGGTGGGCGTGTTGGTGGAGGTGAACTGCGAAACCGATTTCGTGGCCCGCGGCGACCTGTTCCAGGAGCTGCTCCGCAACGTGGCGATGCAGATCGCGGCCTGCCCCAATGTGGATTACGTCACTGTGGAAGAGATTCCGGAGGATGTGGTCGAACGGGAGAAGGCCATCGAGATGGGGCGCGACGACCTGGCCAACAAGAAACCCGAAATGCAGGCCAAGATCGTGGAGGGTCGGATCGGCAAGCGGCTCAAGGAGCTGGCACTGCTGGAGCAGGCCTTCATCCGCGACAACACGATCACCGTCGGCGAGATGGTCAAGCAGGCCGCCGCCAAGACCGGCGAGAACATTCGTGTTCGCCGCTTCTCTCGCTTCAACCTCGGCGAGGGCATCGAGGTCGACAAGGTCGACTTCGCCACCGAGGTGGCGTCCATGGGCAAGGCGGCCTGATCGCAGCAGGCACGCTTGAGTCTCCCCAGCGGCAGCGACGACGAGAACCGCGGCGAGCTGCCGCAGCGCTTGATGGCGCTGCGGCAGCAGGTGGAGAGTGGCAATCCCGAGCACTACCGCCAGCTTGCTCTCTACCTACAAGTGTTGCGACGGGTGCTGCCTGGAGCGGTCGATCAGGCCTGCTTTCACTTAGCCACCCAGATCGCCCCGGACCGCTACGCCGCCCTGCCGGGCCTCAAGCGTCAGGCCCTGCATCGGCGCCTGGATGAGCTGGTACGGCAATGTTCCAGCTTGCTCACCGTGGAACAGCTGGCTTCCCTGGCCTCTCGCCTTGCGCGGGACCAACTGCGGGAGCACATAAGCCAGCGCCGCCGCTGGCTGGAGGAGCATGGGAGTGGCGAGGCCAAGGAGGATCCCGGCGGGGCACCCCAGGGAAGCGATCGCCCCCATGGAGCCTCGGGGCTGCCATCGGGCTCGGTGGTGCTGGGGATGGAGCTCCCGCTCGCAGAGGCGGGAGCCTGGTTCCATGCCCCCGTGGGACCCCCAGCCGACATGGACGAGGACGAGGACGAGGACGAGGACGAGACCAACGAGGCTGAGGCTGAAGCCGATGGCGTCGAAGACGACCACGATCACGACCACGCGGATGGCGAGGACGCGGGCCCGTTCCCCTGGTCTCTGGGTTTCGATTTCGGCGTCGCTAGCTCTCGGCCGCTCGACGCCACCGACGCGGAAGACGATGCCGAGGATCTGGAGGAAGGCAGCTGGCCGCCCCAGCCCGACAGCCCTTCCCACCCCAGCCAGGCCGGTTTTGGCATCTGGGGCTCCTTAGAGCCGGTGCAGCCCGCTCCGGAGCCCGCGGGGTCAGCCGATCGTGGCGCAGCGGAGACGATCGCCGAATCGCCGTCCGCGGACGACGATCGCCTCTCCATGCTGCGGGCCAGCATCGCCGCCTTCGTCGCCGCGTCTGAGGAATCCAATGGGCCCGACACCCCCGAGCAGCCCGCGTTAGGCCTGCCGCCCACCCCCTGGCACAGCGGTGCCCTCCCCAAGGATCCGGCGCAGCTGCTGCTCTGGTTGGAGGGCTTCGAGCAGGCCTTGACCCGTCGCCTGCGCAACCTGTCCCACGCCATCAACGTGGAATTCCTGCGGCAGGAGCTCAGCGCCACCCTCTTACCACCCTCACTGCTCGACGCGGTGCTGGCCGGGCGCCTGGAACCCCAGTCGGCCCCCGCCAACCTGCTGCGCCTGCCCCTCCCCCTGCCCGCGGCTTCCGCCCCCCATGGCCTGATCGGCCACGCATTGCTGCTGCGCAGCGGCGATCTGGAAGCGGAGCACCCGCAGCTGCGCACCTGCCGCCAGCGGCTGCAACGCCAACGGGAGGAGTTGCGCAGAATGGCGCTACTCCAGACCCGCTTGCAGCGTCGTCTGCGCACCCAGGAAGCTGAACGTCTGTGGATGCAGACCGTGCGCCGCACCCGAACGGACAGCCGCTGAGCCCCGTCTCCGAAGCCCTGGAGCCCGCGGCGACCGCCAGCGGCGCGGCGGAGCGCGGGCGGCAGCTGCAGACCTGGGCCACGCCGCTGCAGCAGGCCTGCCAGCTGGAAACCGATAAGGGCTTCGGCGACCTGCAGGGTCGCCGGGAGACCTTCTCCCAGTTTCTTTGCCGTTGCCTCAGCGATCCACCCAGCGCGCTGTCAGCGGCGGACCAGGAGGCCCTACGCGGCCAGGCAAGGCGCTTCAGCGACTACCCCAGCCTGGCGCCGGAGCGACGCCGTCAGTTGGTGGTGGCTCTGCGACAGGAGCTGCATGCGTTGTGTCGGCGCCACCGCCCCGCCTCACCCCCTCCGGGCCCGCCGCGGTTGCGCCTGGCCCCCCTGGAGCAGGCCGCAGCGGGGGGCTCAGCCCAAGGCGTCGCCGCGAAGGGCACGGCGGCCGGGCCCATCGGCCCGGAGACTCCCCTCGGGCAGATCGCGGGCATCGGCCCGCGGACAGCGGCGCGGCTGGCGGGCCTGGGCCTGCTCGTGGCCCGGGACCTGGCCCATCACTACCCGCGCGACTACCTGGACTACGCCGAGCTGGTGCGCATCGCCGCCCTGGTGCCGGGTCGCACCGCCACCGTGGTGGCCACGGTGCGCCGTTGCAACGCCTTCGTGAGTCCGCGCAATCCCCAGCTGGCGATCCTGGACCTCCAACTCCAGGACTGCACCGGCCGGATGCAGGCCAGCCGCTTCAGCATCGGGCGGCGCTTCACCAGCCCGGGCTGGTTGCAAGCCCAGAAGCGCCTCTATCCCATCGGGGTCACCGTGGCCGCCAGCGGCCTGGTGCGGGAAGGCCCGACGGGGCCCTGTTTTCGCGATCCCCTGCTGGAGGTGCTGGAGAGCCCCGGCGCACCGCTGCGCTCCCAGCAGATCGGTCGCCTCGTACCGGTCTATGCCCTCACCGAGGGGCTGAGCGCCGAGCGGCTGCGCCGCGCCATCGCCGAGCTGCTGCCCCATCTGGAGCGCTGGAACGACGAACCGCTGGCGCCGGAGCTGTGCCGCCAGCTGGGCCTGCCCGGTCGCGGCCAGGCCTTAGGAACGCTGCATCAGCCGCCGGATCGGGGGGCGCTGCGCCTGGCGCGGCGGCGGTTGGTGTTCGATGAATTCCTGCTGCTGCAGCTGGCCCTGGCCCGGCGTCGCCTGCAATGGCGCGCCCAGACCGCTCCGGCCATGGACCCCAACGCAGCCGGCGAAGGGGCGCTGCTGGCCCGGTTCCGGCAGCTGCTTCCCTTCGCGCTGACCGATGCCCAGGAACGGGTTCTGGCGGAGATCCAGGCCGATATGGCCCGCCCCCAGCCCATGGCGCGGCTGGTGCAGGGGGATGTGGGCAGCGGCAAGACCGTGGTGGCCCTGGCGGCGCTCTTGGGGGCAATCGAGGCCGGCTGTCAAGGGGCGCTGCTGGCCCCCACGGAGGTGCTGGCCGAGCAGCACGCCCGCACCTTCGGCCATTGGCTGCCCCAATTGCACATCAGCTGCGCCCTACTCACGGGCACTACGCCCCAGCGGCAGCGCCGGCCGTTGTTGCAGGACCTCGCCAATGGCCAGCTGCAGCTGCTGGTGGGAACCCATGCGCTGCTGGAGGATCCGGTGCATTTCCAGCGGCTGGGGCTGGTGGTGGTGGATGAACAGCACCGCTTCGGCGTGCAGCAGCGCAACCGGCTGTTGGCCAAGGGTCTGCAGCCCCATCTGCTGACGATGACGGCGACGCCGATTCCCCGCACCTTGGCCCTGTCGCTGCATGGCGATCTGGACCTCAGCCAGATCGATGCGCTGCCACCGGGCCGCACGCCGATCCGCACCCTCCTGTTGCGGGCCAGCCAGCGCGACCAGGCCTGGCAGCTGATCCGCCAGGAGGTGGCCAAGGGGCAACGGGCCTATGTGGTGCTGCCGCTGGTGGAGGAGTCGGAGAAGCTCGACCTGCGCTCGGCCGTGGAGGAGCACCGCCTGCTGGCCGGGGAGGTGTTCGCCGATCTGGCGGTGGGGCTGCTGCACGGACGCCTCAGCGGCGAGGAGAAGCAACGGGCCATCCAGGCCTTCGCCAACGGCGAAACCCAGGTGCTGGTCTCCACCACTGTGGTGGAGGTGGGGGTGGATGTGCCAGAGGCCAGCGTGATGGTGATCGACCACGCCGAGCGCTTCGGCCTGGCCCAACTGCATCAGCTGCGGGGGCGGGTCGGCCGCGGCGCGGCCGCCTCCCACTGCGTGCTGATCCAATCCAGCGAGGCCGCCACGGCCCGGCAGCGGCTGGAGGTGCTGGTGCGCAGCAACGACGGCTTCGAGATCGCCGACATGGATCTGCGACTGAGGGGCCCGGGCCAGGTGCTGGGCACCCGCCAGTCCGGCTTGCCAGATCTGGCCCTGGCCAGCCTGGCCGAGGACGGTGACGTGCTCGAGGAGGCTCGCGCCTGCGCCCGCCAGCTGCTCGATGCCGACCCGACCCTGGAGCGCCATCCGGGCCTGTTGCGGGCCCTGGAGGATCAACGGCGACGGCTGCTGGATGGCGCTCGGCTGAACTGATCGGCCAGCGGCGGCTCACGGTCGATCCAACCCCGGAACGGCCTGTGGGCCTGGGGCGAGCCCTAGAGGATCGACGCGGGCGCTGCGGCAGTGCCGCCCGGATGTGCGAGAGCCCATCGGCGGCTCGCTGCCGCTCCGACTCCGGAGCGCTCTCCAGGCCTCAGGCGGGCCCAGGAGGATCAATGGGCGCGGGGGCAAGGGCCCGGCGTTCTTGACAGCCATCGGCGCCAAGACGGCCTGAAGACGGCCCGCTGGCTCGAAGGCGGCCCCGCTGGCCTGAAGGCGGCCCCGCTGGCCTGAAGGCGGCCCGCCGGCCTGAAGGCGGCCCGCTGGCGCAAAAAGGATCTCGCGGCGAGACATCGCTCCGGCGGCGAGACATCACTAAGGCGGCGAGACATCGCTAAGGCGGCACAATGCGACTCGCACCTCTGCAGCGCATGCGTCCCTGGCACGGCGTTCCGATCGACGACTGCGGCGAGGCCCTGGTGCCCTTGCCGATGAGCTTGCTGCGGCTGGAGCCCCATCCCTACGCCTCCCTGGGGGCTCCCTACGGCCCTGGGGCCTCGCCCTTCCAGCTGCGCTCCGGCGTGCTGAGCCGCCTGCTGGCGGCCCAGGAGGCTCTGCGGCGCCACGACCCGGGCTTGCGGCTGGCGATCTTCGACGCCTGGCGGCCCCTGGCGGTGCAGCGCTTCATGGTGCGCCAGGCCTTCATGGAGGAATGCCAGCAGCGCCGGCTCGATCCCGATGGCCAGGGCCCCGAGCTGGAGGCCGTGCGCGAACTGGTGGGGCGCTTCTGGGCGGATCCAAGCCCAAACCCCGCCACGCCGCCGCCCCACAGCACGGGCGCGGCGGTGGATCTGACCCTGGCCGACCGCGAGGGCCAACCCCTGGCGATGGGCGGAGCCATCGATGTCCTGGGGCCCATCTCCGAACCCGACCATTACGCCAGCGCCGCCACCGCGGATCCAGAGGCGGAGCCGGCCCGATGGCATGCCAACCGCGAACGGCTCAGGGCGGCGATGCAGGCGGTGGGATTCGCCCGCCACCCGAACGAGTGGTGGCACTTCAGCTGGGGCGATCAGCTCTGGGCCTGGTCCCGCGGCGAGGCCCAGGCGATCTACGGCAGGGTGGAAGACTGAAAAGCCGCCAACCAGCGGCCCCCGGCAGCCCAGCGGATGGGGCCGATCTTGCTGGGGGCTTACGGCAGCCCGTGGGAGGCCCCCCGGCTTGGTCGGGGCGCTGGCTTAGGGCCTGGAGGACTCGATGCCGAGCTCGCTCTGCAGGGCGGCGGCCTGCTCCGGCGTGAGCCGCCCGAGGCTGACACAACGGGCGATGCTGGCGCGGGTCATCTCGCCTTGCAGCTTGCGCAGCTGGTTGAGCACCTCAGGGGGCTGGTCGGCCCAGGGGCGCAGGTGCTGGGCAAACGCTTGGCTGATCAGCGTCGGCGTGCAGGTGGTGGCATCGGGATCGAGCTTGAGCGGCACCGAGGCGGGGGGCTTCGGTCGCAGCGGCTGGGCCCGCAACGGGGCCAGACCTGGCGCCTGAGCCAGGCCCAGGCCCAGGCCCAGCAGGGCGAGGCGGGCGGGGAGGCTCATCCGGCGCCCAGCAGCTCGCGGATCCGGCTGGGGCCGGCCTCGGCCACAAAGTCGCCGAAGCTGCGGCGACCGCCCTGCCGCTTCCAGGCCAAGAGCAACGGTTCAAGGGTGGTTTCGAGGTCGTCGAGGGCCATCCGCTCCAGGTAGGGCTCGGCCAGGCGGGTCAATCCCGGGGTGCCGCCCAGCCAGAGCTGGTATTGATCCACGCCGCTACCCACCAGACCGATCTCGGCCATGTAGGGACGGGCGCAACCGTTCGGGCAGCCCGTCATCCGCACCAGCACGGTGCGCTTCAGCCCCAGGTTCGCGAACAGCCGCTCCAGCCGCTCCAGCACCCCAGGCAGGACCCGTTCCGCTTCGGTGATCGCCAAGCCACAGGTGGGCAAGGCGGGGCAGGCGATGGCGTGGCGAGCGAGGGGCTGGGGCTGGTCGGGCTGCGCGAAGCCGAGGGCCGCCAGCTGGCGCCGGATGCCGGCGCGCTGCTGGGGGCCGATGTTGCACAGCAGCAGGTCCTGATTGGGGGTGAGGCGCATCTCCAGTTGGTAGGTCTCCACCAAATGGCGCAGCCCCCGCTTGATCTCACCCTCCAGGCGGCCGCAGAGCAGCGGCAGGCCCACGAACCACAGCCCATCGCCCTGCCGCTGCCAGCCCAGATAGTCGCTCAACACAGCGGTGGGTTCGGGTCGGCAGGGGGCCAAGGGGTGCGGGAAATAGCGCTGCAGCTCCTGGCGGAACCAGTCGATGCCACGGTCGTGGATCAGGTACTTCATGCGGGCATGGCGCCGCTGCTGGCGGTCGCCGTGGTCGCGCTGCAAGGCGGCGATGGCCTGCACCAGATCGAGCACATGGGCGGCGTCGACCCAACCGAGGGGATCGGCGGTGCGGGCGAAGGTTTCCTCCTTGTTGTGGGTGCGTCCCATCCCGCCGCCCACGTAGACATTGCAGCCCTGGGCCCGGCCGGTCGCGGTGCTGAACAGCACCAGGCCGATGTCCTGGGTGAGCAGGTCTACCCCGTTGTCGCCGGGCACGGTGACCGCCACTTTGAACTTGCGGGGCAGGTAGGTGGAGCCATACAGGGGCTCCTCGGGATCGCCGCTGAACACGGCCCCCTGCCGTTGTCGCTCCTTGGCGCGCCGCACGACCAGGCGGGGCTGAATGCGATAGGCGTGGTCGCCATCCACCCAGATATCGAGATAGGACCCCTCCGCCGCCTCGGGGGTCAACAGATCGGCGATGTCGGCCGCCAGTTGCCGTGCCGCGGGGTAGCCACCGTGGTGGAAGGGTGCCGCCGGGGCCATCACATTGCGGTTGATGTCGCCGCAGGCCGCCAGGGTGGAGCCCATCGTGCGCACGATCGTGCCGATCACCTCCGGCAAATCGGCCTTAGCGACGCCGTGCAGTTGAAACGCCTGGCGCGTGGTGGCCCGCAAGGTGCCATTGCCATAGCGCTCGCAGAGGTCATCGAGGGCCAGGAAGAGCGGGGCGGGGATGCGCCCAGCCGGACTGCGCAGGCGCAGCATCATCTGCCAGTCGCGTTCTTTCTGCTGAGCCTGTTTGTCGCGATCGAACTGCTGATAACTGCCGTGGAACTTCAGGATGGAGACGGCGTCCTTGCTGAAGTGATCGACGCTGAACCCCGCCGGCGTTTCCTCACCCGGCGTCGGGGCCACCTCCCGGGCCAAGGGGCCATGGAGATGCCCGCTGCTGGCCTTGAGGGTTTCTGCGGCTGTCCGCCCGGCGGGCGCCGCCGTCGCGTTGCTGGCGCCCGGTTCGGCCCCAGCCCGCAGGGCTGTGCTGCCGGCGGCAGGCGACATGGTCATCGGAAAGCCGGTTGGGGATGGTTTGAACCTAGCGAAAGCCTCTGCGGCTGACAGATGCCCTCCGGAGCACCGCCTGGGGCGCGATGAACAGCCTGGGGCGCGCTCAACAGCCTGCGGCGCGCTGAACAGCCTGCGGCGCGTTCACCAGCAGCCGGGCTCATGAGGGAGGCTGCGGGGTGTTCGCCAGGCTGTGGGGCGATCCCCAGCCGCGCCGCAAGCTCTTCCATAGATTCGCGACACGCGCGGCAGACCCTGACGGAGCCATGGCCACCTTCCTGTTGGAGATCGGCACCGAGGAACTGCCGGCTGATTTTGCCCGCCAGGCCCTGCTCCAGCTGGAACAGCGCGTGGCCAGCGACCTGGCGGCAGACCGGCTCGCCCACGGGCAGCTGCAAACCCTGGGGACCCCACGCCGCCTGGCGCTGCTGATCCATGACCTGCAGCCGCGTCAGCAGGATCTGGTGCAGGACCACAAGGGACCTCCAGCCGCCCAGGCCTTCAAAGCTGGCCAACCCACGGCGGCCGCCATCGGCTTCGCCAAACGCTGCGGCGTCGCCCCGGAGGCGCTGGAGGTGCGAGAGACGGAACGGGGCCCGTTCGTGTTTGCCCGCAGCCGCAGCAGCGGCGCCGCCGCGGCCGAGCTGCTCCAGCAGCGGATCCCGGGCTGGATCTGGGGCCTGCAAGGTCGGCGCTTCATGCGCTGGGGGGCCGGCGAGAGCCGCTTCAGCCGGCCGCTGCGCTGGCTGGTGGCCCTGCTCGACGCCACCGTCGTGCCGGTGCGGCTGGAGGACTGCGACCCGCCCCTGGCCAGCGACCGTTACAGCCGCGGGCACCGGCTGATCGAGGAACCGATCGCCATCGCCCATGCCGAGGGCTACATCAGCGCCCTGGCGGCGGCGGAGGTGACGGTGGACCGCGATGCCCGCGCCGCGGGGATCCGTGCCGCGATCGAGGCGGCGGCGGCGGCGGCCGGGGCGGATGCGGAGCTCCCCGAAGCCCTGTTCCAGGAATTGGTCGACCTGGTGGAGGCCCCCCAGCTCCTCGAAGGGGCGATCGAGGACCGCTTCCTGGACCTGCCGCCGGAGGTGCTCACCACGGTGATGCGCCTGCATCAGCGCTACGTGCCCCTGCTGCTCCAGGGGGTGGCGGAGGACCCGCTGGCGTTGGAGGCCCGCAGCCGCCTGCTGCCGCGCTTTCTGTGCATAGGCAATGGCCGGCCGGAAGCCGCTACCACGATCCGCCAAGGCAACGAGCGGGTGCTGCGCGCCCGGCTGGCGGATGCCGAGTTCTTCGTGCGGGCCGACCGAGCGATCGCCAGCATCGATCGCCGCGAGCAGCTGGCCCGCGTCACCTTCGCAGAGGGGCTGGGATCCCTGCAGGATCGCAGCGACCGGCTGGCCTGGTGGACCGATGTGCTGCTGAAGGAGCTGCCGCTGTCCGACACCGATGCGGAGCATGCCCGCCGGGCCGCCCATCTCTGCAAGCACGATCTGGTGAGCCAGATGGTGGGCGAATTCCCGGAGCTGCAGGGGCTGATGGGGGGCAAGTACCTGCTGGCCGAAGGAGAGCCGCGGCCGGTGGCCCTGGCGGTGTTGGAGCACTACCTGCCCAGGGGAGCCGGCGATGCCCTACCCAGCACCGATCCCGGGGCGGTGGTGGCCCTGGCGGAACGGCTGGAGCTGCTGCTGAGCATCTGGGCGGCGGGGCAACGGCCCAGCGGCTCCTCCGATCCCTATGCGCTGCGGCGGGCGGGCAATGGGGTGTTGCTGATTCTGTGGGACCGGAACTGGCGCCTGGATCTGGGTGAGCTGTTGCGGCATGGCGCCACCCACACCGCGCGGTTGTTTGAGCAGTTCACGGTGGATGCGGAAGGC
>JBKCTK010000068.1:0-8988 GCA_046319055.1 Synechococcaceae cyanobacterium | reverse complement strand
TCGCTATACCGATTGCCAAGGTTATTAAGAGAGCTGGCTAGATCATGCACGGAGGCGGGGTTGGTCTTCACCAGCTCTCGCCGGATTGCTACCGATTCCTGAGTCGGCGCCAGCGCCTCCTGCCGGCGCCCTAGATCGCTATATCGAATACCAAGGTCGTTAAGGGAGCTGGCCAGATCATTCAAGAAGGCGGGGTTGGTCTTCACCAGCTCTCGCTGGATATCCAGCGCTTCCTGCGTTGGCGCCAGCGCCTCCTGCTGGCGGTCTAGATCGCTATACACAATGCCAAGGTTGGAAAGGGATCTGGCCAGATCACTGAGGAAAGCGCGGTTAGTCTTCACCAGCTCGCGGAAGATCACCACCGCTTCTTGTGTCGGTGCCAGTGCCTCCTGACGGCGGCCTAGATCGCTATACACATTGCTAACGTTGGACAGGGAACTGGCCAGATCCTTCAAGAAGGCGGGGTCAGTCTTGACCAGCTCTCGATGGATCGCCAGCGCTTCCTGCGTTGGTGCCAGCGCTTCCTGCCAGCGGCCTAGATCGCTATACTTGATGCCCAAGTTGTTAAGAGAGCCGGCCAGAACGTACAAGAAGGTGGGGTTGGTCTTCACTAGCTCACGCGAGATTGCCACCGCTTCCTGCGTCGGCGCCAGCGCCTCAAACCGGCGGCCTAGCTCGCTATAAAACACCCCCAGGTTGCTCAAGGATCCAGCTAGATCATTCAAGATGGCGGGGTTGGTCTTCACTAGCTTGCGCAAGATCGCCACCGCTTCCTGCGTCGGCGCCAGCGCCTCATACCGGCGGTCTAGATCGCTATACCGATTGCCCAAGTTATTCAGGGAGAAGGCCAGATCACCCAAGAAATCGGGGTTAGTCTTCACCAGCTCGCGACGGATCGTCACCGCTTCCTGAGTGGGGGCTAGCGCCTCCTGCCGGCGGCCTACATCACTATACACATTGCCCAGGTTATTCAGGGAGAAGGCCAGATCTTGCAAGAAAGCGGGGTTGGTCTTCACCAGCTCGCGGCAGATCTCCACCGCTTCCTGTGTCGGCGCCAGCGCCTCATGCTGCCGACCTAGCTTACTATACAGAATACCCAGGTTGGCAAGGTAGCCGGCCAGATCATTCGAGAAGGCGGGGTTGGTCTTCACTAGCTTGCGCAAGATCGCCACCGCTTCCTGCGTCGGCGCCAGCGCCTCATGCCAGCGGCCTAGATCGCTATACCGATTGCCTAGGTTGTTCAGGGAGACGGCCAGATCGTTCAAGAAGGCGGGGTTGGTCTTCACCAGCTCGTGACGGATCGCCACCGCTTCCTGCGTCGGCGCCAGCGCCTCCTGCCGACGGCCCAGCCCGCTATAGGCTGTCCCCAGATTGGTCACAGAGACAGCCAGATCATTCAGGAAGGCGGGATTGGTCTTCACCAGCTCGCGGGTAATCGCCACCGTTTCCTGAGTGAGCGCCAGCGCCTCCTGCCAGCGACCTAGGTCGCTGTAGCTCGCGCTCAGGTTGGTCAAGGCAATTGCCAGAAAGCCCTGGGTGTCTGGGTTGGTGGCCGGCAGCTGGCGCAGGATCTTCACCGCTGCCTCGGTCGGCGCCAGGGCCTCTTGTTTCTGGCCAGCCATGCCCAGAAACAGCCCAAGGTTGATCAGTGCCCGTGCCCGGAACAGATCCACGGCCGGGCGGTTGGTCTGCACCCAGGCCACCACCTGGCGCTGCAGGCGCAGTGCCTCCGTTGCATTGCCCTTGCTGGCGGCCTCTTTGGCGGCATCAAACCAAGCCTGCACCTCAGCAGTAATCGGCTGTGTTGCTGGAGTTGGGTTCTGGTTTGCCTGCGCTATCCAGCCTGCCGCAGGCCGCCTCGCCCCCGGTTCTGGTGAAGCCGCCCGGCCGGCTTCACCCCCAGCCAGCCCGCCGTAGGCCAGCAGCAGGACAGCCCAGAGCGGCGAAGGGCGACGGCAGCCGGCCTGCCTAGGAACCGGTAAGGAAGGGAATTCAGGCAATCCCATCGGTGTGGCGGGAGGCCTCCATGTTTTAGCGGCACATCGCCATTTTTTCATGGTGGAGAGTTCACAAGCTGCCTCTGGCTTGTGCTCCTCAAGAACATTCTTGCCTTCAGAGACCTCCCTAATTCAGCGATCCCACCAAGCCAATCGTCGCTCCCATGGCCGCAGATCAGGCCAGGAAAAGTAAAAGTCGGTCGCAATAATTCATACCCATGCCATGGATAAGCCATGCCCCATCGACAAGCAGAATAGCACGAATGCACATAGCAGCATGAATAAGCTGTACACCGCGAATAAGCCCTGACGACTTGAATAGATTAGGCAAGATCGAGGAATCCTCGCTAGTTCGCTTGCCGTCGTCAGGTTGGCATCTTGACGACCTGAACTGGCATTGGTGATTGCGCGTTCGGGCAGGGGGAGATCAGCAAGATGTTCCTGCTCGGATCAAACTCAGCATTGGAATCGCTGAAAATCTCCCATCCGGTTCCTCGGCTACGGCGCCCGCTGGGCTTGTGGCAGCCCTGCGGGTGTGGAATCCCACTGTTCAGGCCCCCAACCATCAAGACGCTGCACAGCGTTCGACCGACCAGCCCTCGACCACCGCGCCGCAGGCCTGGACCCCGTGGTGATACGGGCGGCCCTCCCGCCAACCACTCCTAGGCTGACTGAACCGCCTGGGTCAGCGCTTGGCCAGGGCGGGACCCACAGCCGGAGCGAGCTCAATGTGCGGCACCTGTGCCTGTGGTCTGCCTGGGGCCGCCGCGTCGGCGCAGTCCCCCTCATTACCATCTCAAACCGCAAGCCCACCTGTCGCGAGCCCATCAGCCGCGAGCCCCCCGGCCGCGAGCCCACTTGACGCGAGCCCCCCTGTCGCGCGTCTCGCGGCTGACGCTCCTGCGGCGGCAAATCCTGCAGGCCGGGTGCGGCTACTGCCGCTGGAGCAGCGCCTGCTGCGGCACAACGAGGAGCTGGCGGCGGTGAACCGGCGGCGCTTTCAGGCCGCTGGCGTGCGCGTGGTGAACCTGCTTTCCTCGCCCGGCTCGGGCAAGACCGCGCTGCTGGAGCGCCTCGCCCGCGACGGGCGGCCCGAAGGAGCGATGGCGGCCTTGGTGGGGGATCTGGCCACCGATCTCGATGCCCGCCGCCTGCAAGCGGCCGGCCTGCCGGCTGTGCAGCTCAACACCGGCCAGGCCTGCCACCTGGAGGCGGCGATGGTGGCCCGCGGCCTGGAAACCCTTGAGGCCACGGGTTCGCCCCTGAGCCTGCTGCGCTGGTTGTGGATCGAGAATGTGGGCAACCTGGTCTGCCCCGCCGCCTACGACCTGGGAGAGGACCTGCGCTTGGTGCTGGTGGCGGTGGGGGAAGGTGAAGACAAGCCGCTCAAATACCCCGCCATGTTCCGCAGCGCCGACTTGGTGCTGATCACGAAGATCGATCTGGCCGCAGCCGTGGGCTTCGAGCGCCACGCCGCCCACGCCAACATCGCCCGGGTGGCGCCCGCCGCGGCGGTGCTGGAGATTTCGGCCCGCACCGGCACGGGCCTGGAAGCATTGCAGGACTGGCTGCTTGACCCGCTCCCCCCGCCCCGCGCCTGATCAGGCAACGCCTGGGCCGACCGCGCCAGAGCAGGCAACGCCTCAGCCGGCGGCGCCTGACCCGGCCGCTCCTGGCCACCCCGCCCAGGCCGCCGCGGCACCGGTCCCTGACCTGATGCGCTTGCGGCTGGAATGCCGGGGCGTGGTGCAGGGCGTGGGCTTTCGGCCGGCGTTGGCCCGGCTGGCTGGGGCGTTGGGCGTCACCGGCACGGCGCTGAATGTGGCCGGCGCCGTTCACCTCGACCTCTGGGGAGAGCGCCAGGCGTTGGAGACGTTGTTGTTGCGCTTACCCGGCCAGCTGCCGGAGGCGGCGCAGCTCGAGCCGCTCCAGCCCCGGTGGAGCTCCGCTGCTGGCGTGGCACCGGAGGGGCTGACGATCGGCTCCGGCCCCGCCAGCCCCCTCAAGGGCGGCCTGTTCGCCACAGCCCTGGTGGCGGATCGTGCCCCGTGTGGCCGTTGCCTGGCCGAGCTGGCCGATCCCCGCAACCGCCGCTTCGGCTACCCCTTCATCAGCTGCTGCGATTGCGGGCCGCGCTATTCGATCGCCACCGAGGAGCCCTTCTGCCGCTCCGGCACCACCTTGGCCGGGTTTCCATTGTGCGCCGCCTGCCAAGCCGAGTTCGAAGACCCCCGCAACCGCCGCTTTCACGCCGAAACCCTGGGCTGCTGGGACTGCGGCCCCCGCCTGCGCCTGCTCACGCCCGACGGCCTCCTGCTGGCGGCGGCGCGCCCGAGCTCCCGGACGGTGGAGGGTCTCCCCGAACCCCTTGCCGAGCCTCCTTCAGAACCTCTTGCCGAATCCGATGCTGAGCCTTTTGCCGAACCTCTTGCCGACCCGCTGACGTCCCCTCTGGCAGAAGCGGTAGCCCTGCTGCGGGCTGGCGCGATCTTGGCATTGCAGGGGGTGGGCGGCTTCCAGTTGCTGGTGCTGGCCCAGGACGCCGCGGCGGTGGCCCGACTGCGCCAGCGCAAACAACGGCCCCACAAACCCTTCGCCCTGCTGGTGGACGCTCCCTCGCGCGTGCGATCGCTGCTGCGGCCCTGCGCAGCCGAGCTCCAGGCCATGGGCCATCCCGCCGCGCCGATCGTGTTGTTGCCCTGTCCCGCCAGCCTCCATGGCAGCCAGCTGCCGG
Organism: Synechococcaceae cyanobacterium; assembly: GCA_046319055.1. Taxonomy (GTDB): domain Bacteria; phylum Cyanobacteriota; class Cyanobacteriia; order PCC-6307; family Cyanobiaceae; genus Cyanobium. The sequence goes on along the minus strand of JBKCTK010000068.1, from coordinate 4,257 downwards.
GGGTGGCGCCCGGCGCGCCGGCCCTGGGGGTGATGCTGCCGGCCTCGCCGTTGCATTGGTTGCTGGCCCGGGCGGTGGCGGCCCCGTTGGTGGCCACCAGCGGCACCCGCGGCGGCGAACCCCTGTGTCGCGATCGGGAGGAGGCGTTGCGGCGCCTCTCCGGCATCGCCGATGCCTTCCTGGTCCATGACCGGCCGGTCGCGCGACGCCTCGATGATTCGGTGCTGCAGCTGATCGATGGCCTGCCGGCCCTGCTGCGCCGCAGCCGCGGCTATGCGCCGGAACCCCTGCGCTTACCTCAGCCGCGCCAGCAGCCCGGCGCCCCCTTGCTGGCGTCGCGGCCAACCGACTTGCAAGCGTCGCGGCCAGCACCCGACCGGGCGAATTGGCTAGCCGACGCCACGGCGTCGCGGCAACCGGACACCACGGGACTGCTGGCCCTGGGGGGCGATCTCAAGGCGGCCCCGGCCCTGGCCCTGGGCGACCAGGTTTGGCTGGCGCCCCATCTCGGCGATCTGGAGGATCGGCGCTGCCTGAACCTGCTGGAGGAGGGCCTCGCCGCTTTGGCGGAGCGCGGGGCGCCAAGGCTGGCGGCCGTGGTGGGGGATCGCCATCCCGACAGCCTGGGGCGGCAGCTGGCGGCCCGCTGGCTCCAGCCGCTCGCCTGGATCGGGGTGCAGCACCACCTCGCCCATGGCCTCAGCGTGGCGGCGGAACACGGCCTGGAGCTGCCGCTGTTGGCCCTCTGCGCCGATGGCTTGGGCTACGGGGCGCCGGAACTGGGACAGGAGCCGCCGCTCTGGGGCTGCGAGCTGTTCTGGATCACCCCCTCTGGAGCCGAACGGCTGGCCTGCCTGCGGCCGTTGGCGCTGCCGGGCGGCGATCGGGCCCAGCGCGAGCCGCGGCGCCTCGCCCTCGGCCTGCTGGCCGAGCTGGGCCCCACAGCCTTGGAGCACCCCGGAGCCCAAGCCACCCTGGCGGCCTTCGCGCCGGCCGAACGGCAGCTGCTGCTCCAGGCCATCGCCCACGGCTTGAACTGCCCACGCAGCTCCAGCCTGGGCCGCCTGTTCGATGCGGTCGCCTCCCTGCTGGACCTTGCCCAGCGGCTCTCCTTCGAGGGCCAGGGGGGCCTGCTGCTCCAGGGTGCGGCCGACAGCGGCGAGCCCCTGCAGGGCCTGCCTGGCTATGCCCTGCCGCTTCGACCAGCTCCAGGCCTGCCGTTGGGCTGGCTGGACTGGCAGCCGCTCCTGATCGCCCTGTTGGCCGACCGGGCCGCCGGGCGACCCGTCGCCACCTGCGCCAGACGGTTTCATTGGGGCCTAAGCCAGGGTTTGGCGCAGCTGCTGGTGACGGCGGCCGGCCCTCGCGCTTGCCGCCTGGTGGTGCTGGCGGGCGGCTGCTTCCAGAATGCCTTGCTGCTCAAGCTGCTGGTGGAGGCGCTGAGGCGGGCCGGTCTGCGGCCCCATTGGGCCGAGCGGCTGCCCAGCAACGATGGCGGCCTGGCCCTGGGGCAGATCTGGGCGGCACGGCTGGGGCTTTCTATAACCCCTGCAGTGAGCTCTCGAGCGGACGCCCGCGATGTGCCTTGCCGTGAGCGGCCGGATCCTGGCCATCCACCACCGCCCGCCGCTGGCGGCTGAGGCGGGCGGCGTTGCGGCCCAACCGCCGGCCTTGCACCACGCGGGCCAGCCCCCGAGCGACGCCGACCCCGCTGCGACATCGCCGCCCATGGGCCTTGAGGATCCCCTCTGGCGAGTGGCGGAGGTGGATTTTGGCGGCGTGCGCCAACTGGTGAGCCTGGCCTGTCTGCCCGAGGCCCGCGAGGGCGATCAGGTGCTGGTGCATGTGGGCATCGCCTTAGCCCTGGTGCACTGATCCTGGTGCACTGATCCTGGTGAACTGGCCCTGGTGCACCGAGCTGGCGGGGATCGGGCTATCTCACATCAAGCCCCTTGGCCCGGCCAACTTCAGCGTCGCCGGTGATCACACCCCGCGACCCAAGAGCCCCCCGATTGCCGTCCAGACCGGTGGCGTCCGCGACGGTGGCGTCGGCAGCGACGCGGCCGTCAGCGACGCGATCCTCAGCAACGCGGTCGTCAGCGCCAGGCGCGTCGGCGACCCGGGCGTCAGCGCCACGAGCGTCGGCGACACGGGCGTCGGCGACACGGGCGTCGGCGAACCGGGCGTCGGCGACGCGGGCGTCAGCGGGCCACCGCTTGCGGCTCCGCCATGTCTCCCAGGGGCGAGCGCAGCCAGGCCCGGAACTGCGCCGAGGCGAGGGTGGCCACGGCGGCCTGGGCATCGCTGACGCAGAACTGGGGACCCAGCCGCACCAACCGCGACTGCGCGTCGCTGCCCACCATCGCCAGCACCGGCACCCGCAGGCCCACGGCATCCTGCTCCAAGCGGTGGCGCTGCAGGCATTCCCGCAGGCGATGCTGTACGGCGATGTCAGCCGCCTGATCCGGCGCCAGCTGCACCATCACCAGCTGCAGGTCCTCGATGCTGCGGCAGTCGTCGACAATCAATTGCACGCGGTCATCGCGCCGGTCCACCGAACCCCAAACCAGCAGCCGGGCATCCACCAGCAGGTGATCGGCCAGACGCGCATAGCTCTTGGGGAACACCACCGCCTCGCAGCTGCCGCTCAGGTCTTCAAGTTGCAGCACCGCCATCGCATCCCCCTTGCGGGTCGTAACACGACGGATGTCCGGCACCATCACCACCAAACTCACCCGCGCCTTATCCGCCTGCTCTTCCAGATGGGCCAGGCTGATCGGGCTGAGCAGCTTGGTGCGGGGAGCGATTTGCCGTAACGGGTGATCCGACAGATAGAAGCCGAGCAGCTCCTTCTCCAATCGCAACTTCTCGGTGGGCGGGTACTCGCGCACCGGCGCCGCTTTCGGGGCGGTGGAAAGGTCGGAGGCGCCAGCGGCGGGCTCTGCCACGGCGCTGCTGGCGGCGGCGAACAGGTCGAACAGATTGCCTTGACCGCTGGCCCGATCCTTCGCCCGGCCGCTGGCCCAATCCAGGATCAGATCCAGATCGGCCATCAGCTGGGCCCGGTTGGCCGCCGGCTCCAGCCCATCGAGCGCACCGCAATGGATTAACGATTCCAAGGCGCGGCGATTGAGTAACTGGGGGGGTAGCCGATCGCACAGGTCGGCCAGGGATCGATAGGGACCATCCTGTTGGCGGATGTCGATCAATTGGCGAATCGCCCCATCGCCCAGGTTGCGCACCGCCGACAGGCCAAACAGGATGCGACCGTCCACCGGGGTGAAATCAATGCCGGAGGCATTCACATCCGGTGGCACCACCTCGATACCCATCGCTAGGCAGTTGGCGATGTAACGCTGCACCCGATCGCTTTGGCCCGCGTTGACGGTGAGCAGGGCAGCCATATAGGCCACGGGGTAATGGGCTTTGAGAAACGCCGTTTGATAAGTCACCGCCCCATAGGCGGTGGAATGGCTCTTGTTGAAGCAGTATTCAGCAAACAACACCATCTGTTCAAACAGCTCGGTCGCCACCTTGGTGTCCACACCACGGGAGGTGGCACCGCGCACAAAGATATCTTGGTGTTTCTCCATCTCCGACTTTTTCTTTTTACCCATCGCCCGCCGCAGCAGGTCGGCCTCGCCGAGGGAATAGCCCGCCAGATCCTGGGCGATCTTCATGATCTGCTCCTGATAAACCATGATCCCGTAGGTTTCGTTGAGGATCGGTTTGAGGTTGGGGTGGGCGAAATCAATCGCCTCGCGTCCATGCTTACGGTTGATGAACTTGGGGATCAAGCCCGCATCCAGCGGCCCCGGACGATAGAGGGCAAGGATGGAGGAAATATCCTCCAAGGAAGAGGGGCGCAGGTCGCGCACGATCTGGCGCATGCCGCTGGATTCCAGCTGGAAGATGCCCTCCAGATCACCCCGTGCCAGCAGGGCGAAGGTGGCTTCATCCTCGGGGGGTAGTTGATCAGGATCGATGCGCTCCTGGGTGCTTTGCTCCACCAACGCCAAGGTTTTCTCGATCATGGTGAGGTTCTTGAGGCCGAGAAAATCCATCTTCAGCAGCCCCATCGACTCCACATCCTCCATGAAGTACTGGGTGATCACCTGGCCGTCGTTGTTGCGTTGCAGCGGCACCACCTGATCGAGGGGTTCGGCAGCGATCACCACCCCCGCCGCATGCACACCAAAGGTTTTGTTGGTGCCCTCAATCCGCATCGCCAGATCGACCCAATGGCGCACCTTGCTA
>JBKCTK010000067.1:0-2902 GCA_046319055.1 Synechococcaceae cyanobacterium | reverse complement strand
CACCACCTCCATCAGGCCAACCACACCGGGCGGATCGGCATTCGAGTGATAGAAGAAGGCCAGATCACCAACGCGCATCTCACGCATGAAATTACGAGCTTGATAGTTACGAATGCCATCCCAGAGCGTCGTTTCCTCACGCTGAAGATCTGCGATTCCATACACATCTGGCTCACTCTTCATCATCCAGTAGGCCATTCACCCAGGCTCCTCGCCACCAGCCCACAAGCCTAGGATCCAGAGCCGCGGTGCGATTCTCAGCCGGATGGGGATCCCCCTGGCGGTCGTTGATCTCCGGGGCGTCAGGGTGACTGGGCTCGCTCCGTGCCACGCCTCACTCAATTCACCGCATCGCTGAGTTCGTCGACCAGCAGGCGGAAATGATCACCGCGGGCCTCGAAGTCGCGATATTGGTCGAAGCTGGCGCAGGCTGGCGACAACAGCACGGTTTGGCAACCCAAGCGGCTGGCCAGGCTGGCGGCCAGGGGCACAGCCTCGTCGAGGCCCGCCACGGCCGCGAGCGTGCCGCTATAGCCCCCAGCCGCCAGCAGATCGGCAAACTCTTGCTGGGCCGCGCCAAACAGGATCACCGCGGCGGCCTGGTGGCGGAGGCGACGGATCCAGCCACTGGCATCGCCCCGCTTGGACTGACCACCCGCCAGTACCACCAGGGGGCCTTCCAGGGCCTGCAGAGCCACCTCGGCGGCGTCGTAGTTGGTGGCCTTGCTGTCGTTGAACCAGGTGATGCCCCGGCACGCACGGATGCGCTCCAGCCGATGGGGCACCCCCGGGAAGCTGCGGAACGCCGCTTCCATGGCCGACGGCGCCAAACCCACATGCAGGCCCACGGCCGCGGCCATCAGCATGTTCTGGCGGTTGTGGGCTCCTGGCATCGCCAACGCGTCGGCGGCAAACAGGGGCCCCTGGCGGCCGCAGACCTGATCTGCCTCGATCCACAGCATCGGCTCCAGGCCCGCCGGCAACGCCTGACGCGGCCCCGCCGTCACCCAATCGGCCCGATCCCAGCTGGCGGCACGGGAGCGCAAGTCGGGATCATCGGCATTGAGGATGCGCAGCTCAGAACGCTCCAAGAGCGCACGCTTGATGGCCCGATACGCGTCCAGCGTGCCGTGCCGTTCCAGGTGATCGGGGGTGAGCGTCGTCCAAACGCCGATGCGGGGTGCGATTTCAGCGGCGGCCTCGATCTGGTAGCTGCTGATCTCCGCCACCAACCAATCCGGCGGACGTGCGCCGGCTTGGAGCCGCTGCAGGGCCAGCTCAGCGGCGGAGAAGCCCACGTTGCCGCAGAGGGGGGCATCGAGCCCGGAGGCGCTCAGCACGTGGTGGACGAGATGGGTGACCGTGGTCTTGCCATTGGTGCCGGTGATGCCGATCCAAGGGACCGGGGCAAGCGCCTGCCAGGCCGGAACCAATTCGCCCTGGACCGGGATGCCGCGACCGCGCAGGTCGTTGAGCACCGGGTGGTCCCAGGGAATGCCCGGGCTGACGACCACAGCCGCCGGCCACCGCAGCTGGCCCTGGAAGGCCTCGCTGGTCAGCGGCGTGTCCAGAAGGACGGCAATTCCTTCGGTGGCCAGGGCACGGGCCTGGGCTTCAAGCCGGTCATCGCGGCGGCTTTCCAGCACCACCACCGCAAAGCCCCGTGAGCCCAGCAAGCGGGCCGCCCCGACGCCGGAACGACCAAGACCCAACACCACGACAGGAGAATCGGACGCGTTGGCGTGGGATTCTGACAAGGGTGGGGGAGGTAAAAAATGGGCGATACTGGAATCGAACCAGTGACTCCTACCGTGTCAAGGTAGTGCTCTACCTCTGAGCTAATCGCCCATGGGAGTGGGTCAGCGCCAAATGCAGGCACGGCTGAAGACGACCGATGTCTGCAGTGGGAAACATGAGGAGGAATGGATGAACCACCTCAAGTTGTTAGCCAAGAAAGCTGTTAGACGATGAACAAGAATCAGGCTGTAAACCTGACCACGTTCAAAGACCTTGGCGTTCTCGGCCTGGCGAAGCTTAGCAGCTCACGTTCAGCTACCCACTGCGGCGCATGGCCACCCGCAAGCGTCCGCGCTGGGTGGGCGTGACCGACAGGATCGCCAATTGGCCCCGCCCCTCCAACCGCACCCGATCTCCCTCCCGGAGCAACCGGCTGGGGCTGGCCACCGGCTGCCAGTTCAGCCGCACCGCCCCCTGACGGATCAGGGCCGCCATCCTGCTGCGGGAGAGGCCGAATCCTGCCGAGGCCAGGGCATCCAAGCGCAGGGACGCCTCCACCGTGGTCAGGTCCCGCGGGGCGACGGCGCGTGGGGGGCGCAGCTCGGCCAGGGGACGGCGCTCGCAGCGCACCGGCACCGAGCGGAGTTGGGCCTCGCGGCCATCCAGGCGCCCCGCCAGCTCCGCCGCCAGAACAACCTGGGCGCCGCGATCGCCCCGCAACCACAAATCCCCCAGTTCGGCCTCGCTGGCACCGAGGCGCAGCAGCAGGTGCTGGAACTCCGCCGAGCTGGCCGGATCGAACAAAAAGTTGCCACTGATCTCCAAACCCAACAGGGCCTCAGACCCAACCTCATCCGGATTGGCCCGGCAGCCGGCCACCGCCGCGTGCCCCCCCTCCTCCAGCAGGGAGACCCTGGGGCTCAGCACGAGCTGGCGACGTTCGGCGGCGTCCCAGCCGCCATCGCTGTCCACCGACAACTCGCTCAAGGGCTCCAGCATGGCCTCCGCGGCCTCCCGGAGAGCGGGGTCGCGAAACCCGGTGCGACTCGGCTCCCCTGTGCGCCGTGCCCGTTCCGCCGCCTGCCGCACGGGAGCGAGCTCCGCCGCCCGCGGCTGGCCGGCCAGCAGGGCCTGACGGGGCAGCATCGTCAGCCCTCCCCCAGGC
>JBKCTK010000066.1:0-11574 GCA_046319055.1 Synechococcaceae cyanobacterium | reverse complement strand
GATCACCACAGTGTCGCGGCGACGCCTCGGCCATCGCATCGGCGTGCTGCAGCGCAGCGATCTGCAACGGCTCAATCAGAGCGCCATCGTGTTTCTGGGCCTAGCCGGCTCCTAGGGTCGCCCCAACCCGCCAGCGCTCCCCGGTGACCACAAGCCCTGCCCCCACCTGGGATGTGATCGTGATCGGCTCGGGCATCGGTGGCCTGGTGACTGCGTCGCAGCTGGCCGCCAAGGGGGCAAAAACGCTGGTGCTGGAGCGCTATCTGATCCCGGGAGGCTCGGGAGGGAGCTTCCGGCGCGAGGGCTACACCTTTGATGTGGGCGCCTCGATGATCTTTGGGTTCGGAGAGAAGGGGCACACCAACCTGCTCACACGCGCGCTAGCTGATGTGGGGCAGCACTGCGACACGGTGCCCGATCCGGCCCAGCTGGAGTACCACCTGCCGGGGGGCCTGAACATCGCGGTGAACCGCGATTACAACCGCTTTCTCGCCGACCTCACCGCCCAGGTTCCCCACGAGGCCAAGGGCATCCGCGCCTTTTACGACACCTGCTGGCAGGTGTTCCGCTGCCTCGATGCGATGCCGCTGCTGTCGCTGGAGGATCCCGCCTATTTGGCCAAGGTGTTCTTCCGGGCGCCGCTGGCCTGCCTCGGCCTGGCCCGCTGGCTGCCGTTCAATGTGGGCGACGTGGCCCGCGCCCACATCAAGGATGAACAGCTGCTCAAGTTCATCGACAGGGAGTGCTTCTGCTGGAGTGTGATGCCAGCGGATCGCACCCCGATGATCAATGCCGGCATGGTGTTCAGCGATCGCCATGCCGGCGGCATCAACTACCCCCGGGGTGGCGTCGGCATGATCGCCGAGAAGCTGGTGGCGGGCTTGGAGCGCCACGGCGGCGCGATTCGCTATCGGGCCCGGGTGACCGAGGTGCTGATCGAGGGCCACGGCGGCGACGCGCGGGCGGTGGGGGTGCGGCTGGCCAGCGGCGAAACGCTGCGCGCCCGCCGCGTGGTGAGCAATGCCACCCGCTGGGACACCTTTGCCGCAGCCCCCGGAAGCGAGGGAGCGGTGCAGCATCCCCTGGTGGACGCCGCCCATACGCCCCGGGCCGAAGCCCGCTGGCGGCGCCGCTATCGCCCCTCGGCGTCGTTTCTGTCGCTGCATCTCGGCATCGACGCGGCCGTGGTGCCCGAGGGGTTCCACTGCCACCACCTGCTGCTGGAGGACTGGCAGGCGATGGAGGCGGAGCAGGGGGTTGTGTTCGTGTCGATGCCGACCCTGCTGGATCCGGCGCTGGCGCCGGCGGGGCACCACATCCTGCACACCTTCACCCCCAGTTCGATCGAGGCCTGGCAAGGCCTCTCCCCCTCCCAATACCGGGCCAAGAAGCAGGCCGACGCCGACCGGCTGATCCAACGCCTGGAGGCGATCCTGCCGGGCTTGGCCGGCGCCATCCGCCATCGCGAGGTGGGCACGCCCCGCAGCCACCGCCGCTTCCTGGGCCGCATGGGCGGCAGCTACGGGCCGATCCCGGCGCTGCGGCTGCCGGGCCTGCTGCCGATGCCGTTCAACCGCACCGGCGTGCGCGGCCTCTACTGCGTGGGCGACTCCTGCTTCCCGGGCCAGGGGCTCAACGCCGTGGCCTTCAGCGGCTTCGCCTGCGCCCACCGCATCGGCGCCGACCTGGGGCTCAACCCCTGGGCCTTGCCGGCTTGAGGGGGGAGGGCTGAGAACCCCGACGGGCGGGGGGATGGGCTGGCGTTAGCCCGGTTGGTCCCTCCTGACTGGGGCGAGGGGAATCGCTGGGTTGGCTCGCGGCGGAAGCTGCATCCAGGGGCCACACCCCCGCAGGCCGTGCCGAAGGTTCGCCCTCGATCCGTGCTTCGACGGCAGCCCTTCAGGTGATGCAGGAGGTGCCGGTGCCGCCTAGGACCTGAGCTCTGGGGCATCAGCGACGCGACCGCCGGTTGGGGGGTTAGTCGCCGGACAGAGTCGGGCTGGCCTGGCTCGTATCCAGATCGGGCAGCGCGAAGAAGTCTGCGGTGCTCCGCGGCTCGTATTGGATTTCCCACCAATTCGTATCCCGGTCCTGCAGATAAAACTGGTAAGCGCCATGGAGCTCACGGGGCTTCTCAACCACTTGAAGCTCGTAATCCCCCTTGAGACGAATGGCTTCCGCGTAGATTCGATCCACCTCCTCACGACTGCTGACGTTGAAACCAAAGTGAGACCACATTGAGTTTTGCTGAGCCTTTTCGCCAAGGCAAATGCAAGCGATGTAGAAATCTTGATGCAATTTTAGCATCATTGCTGGCTTGCTAAAGTGCTGCACCTCAAGACCGAGGAACTCCTCGTAAAAGCGACGAGATTTTTCGAGGTCTCGGCAGGTGACGGTCCCGTGGGACAAGCTCGCGGCCTTCATGATGCTTTGGGTCGGAGACGATGGCAACATGAATGGACGCCGAAAATTTGGACGTTTGACTCTTTATATCGACGGAAAGCCTTGTCGCCATCATGGCTTGACAAAACGTCATCATCAGTAGGGTTGGCTTGTCATTGCAGGTGCGGTTTAGGACCGCCCTTGCAAGTTGAGGAGGTTGAGAGTGATGGCGATCAGGTTTAACTCCCAGAACGTCTTTTGGGTTCTTCTGAGTAAGAAGAAGTTCAGCCCTCGGCAGCCTTGAGGTCTCCCAAAAGCGGTGCAGCGATCATCTTGCCCAAGGCATCAATCGCCTGGCTGCCATTGGAGCGGATCTTGAGCACCCTTCGGGCTCGGGCATCGGAATCCCGTGGTGCGGGGCATGATCGCGGCTGTGGCGCTCAGCATCTGCGTCAGTGCTGAACCAACCCCCGGTCAATCAGCGTTTTGACGCCATGGGAAATGAATTCAACACCGATGGAGAGGGTGAATAAGCCCATGATCTTGGTGAAAATCGTCAGTGCCAGGGGGCCGACCCGGCGCATCACCGTATTGGCGAACCGGAAGACCATGGCATTGATCAGCACCAGCGTCAGGATGGAGGCCAGAAGCATGTCGCTGCTGCCGTTGCGGGCCGCCGAGGAGGCGAACAGCACCACCGCCGACGCCGTGCCGGCCCCCACCGTCAGGGGGATGCCGATCGGCACCACGGCATTGGCAATGGCCATAGCAATGGCATTGTTGTCGTCAGCCTCCGCCGGAAGCGCCACCGCCTTGTGGGCGGCCGGACCGTGGGTGTCGGAGCTCAGCATCTCCATCCCCGCACCGCCCAGCAGCAGGCCGCCGGCGATCTCGAAGCTGCTGATCGAGATGCCAAAAAAGTTCAGCACAGCTGTGCCAAACAGCATGAACATCGCCAAGAAGACAAAGCAGACGAGACTGGTGGTCAGGATCATTTGCCAGATTCGCCGCCTGGTCAGCCCCTGGGTCGCAGCCAGGTAAGCCCCGAGCGACGACACATTGTTGCCAATGGCCAGCAAGCCGATGAGATAGTGCTGGAACGAGCTGGTATCCATGGGGGCGTTTGCTGCTTGGGGACGGCACTGTCGCGCTGGCATCAGTGATGGAAACTGGCCTGCCGCTGCTCCGGTTCTGGCATCGGGCCATCGAGGCTTTGGAACCAGCCCACCGCCCTCTTCACATCTTCGATCAGGTCATCAGCCATGTCGCGGCTGAAGCCGGCGCGCACCACAAAGCGCAACACCGCCATCGACTGGCAATCCGCCGGCAGGGTGTAGGCAGGAATCTGCCAGCCCCGCTCCCGCAACTTGTCGGAGAGCTGAAACACGGTCCAGTTGTGGATGCAGGGGTCGAGCTCCACCGCAAACACCGGCAGCTGCCCCAGCGGATGGCTCACCAGCCGCAGCGGCGGAATTTCCGCGAAGCTGTCGGCCAGGTGGCAGGCGATCGCCTCCAGCACCGCCATGCGGTGTTGATAGCCCGCCCACCCCAGGTGCAGGAAGTTGAAGTATTGGCCGATGATCTGGGCGCCGGGGCGCGAGAAGTTCATGCCGATCGTTGGCATCTCACCGCCCAAATAGTTGACATTAAAGCGCAGCTCTTGGGGCAGCTGGTCGTCGTGGCGCCACAGGCACCAGCCCACCCCCGGCAGCACGCCGCCATATTTGTGGCCGCTGGCATTGATCGACACCACCCGCGGCAAGCGAAAATCCCACACCAGATCGGGGCTATTGAAGGGGGCCACAAAGCCGCCCGAGGCGGCATCAACATGGATCGGGATGTTGAGCCCGGTGAGCTCCTGCAAGGCATCGAGAGCATTCTGTAGGCCTTCGATCGGCTCATAGCTGCCATCGAAGGTGCTGCCGAGGATGCCGATCACGCCGATCGTGTTCTCATCGCAGCGAGCGATCGCCTGCTCCACCCCGAGCTGCAACCGCTCCGGCGTGATCGGCACCAAGCGCGGCTCCACATCGAAATAGGCGCAGAACTTATCCCAACAGATCTGGGTGTTGCTGCCCATCACCAGGTTCGGGCGGCTGACATCCTGGCCAGCGGCCAGGCGCCGCTGGCGCCAATGCCACTTCATCACCAGGCCCCCCAACATGCAGGCCTCGCTGGAGCCGGTGGTGGAGGTGCCCACCGCCTGATCCGGGTCTGGAGCATTCCAGAGATCGGCGATGATCCTCAGGCAGCGCTCCTCCAGCTCGGCTGTCTGGGGGTATTCATCCTTATCGATGATGTTTTTATCAGCGCATTCCTCCATCAAGCGGCGCGCCTCTGGCTCCATCCAGGTGCCCACGAAGGTGGCCAGGTTAAGCCGGGCATTGCCATCCAGCATCAGGTGATCATGGATCAGCTCATAGGCCAGATCGGCATGCATTCCTGATTCGGGCAGGCGATCCCTGGGGATTTCCGCAGGGAGATTCGCGGCGGCGATGCGGGCGCTGATCCGGGCATTGAACCCCAGGTTGGTGCCGCGACGGCGGGCTGGCATGACCTTCGATGCTTGTGACGGGCATTCAAGATCATGTCGCCAGACCTGCCAGGCTCTGTTATTAAGTGCTGGAGGGCTTCTGTTCGGTACTGTCAGGCTTCGGTGCCGGTTCGCAGGGGAACAGATTCGTTGCCGACCCAGAAGATCGGGTAACACCGAAATTGAAACCGCCTCCCACCATGGCCTTGTCGTTTCGTTTCAACACGTTCCTCAAAGCCGAGGCTCCCGCCCCCTGGCTCAGGCCTGCGGCTCGCCCTCTGGCAGGGCACCGGCAACGCCGCCACGTCGGCAGCGGTGAACGAGAACCTTGAGCGGCTCGAACAGGAGGCCGCCTTGGCGGCGGCTCAGCAGGTGCAGCTGCTGGCCTTCCCGGAGCTCTACCTGAGCGGCTACATCGTGACGCCCGAGCTGGCGCGCCAGTTGGCCGAACCGGTGGATGGCCCGAGCCTGCAACGGGTGGCCCAGGCGGCGCGGACCCACCGCCTGGCGATCGCCTGCCCCTACCCGGAGCGAGCCCTCGTGGGCGGGGAGGAACGCTTCTACGACGCGATCGCCCTGTTCGACGCCGATGGCACCCTGCTGCGCAACTACCGCAAGACCCACCTCTGGGGGCCAGATGAAAAACGTTGCTGGAGCCCCGGTTACGAGCTGCCCGAAGAGGGGCCGCCCTTCACCGTGCATGCCGTCAACGGCTTTCCGGTGGGGCTGCTCAACTGCTACGAGGCCGAGTTTCCCGAGCTGAGCCGCTGTGTGGCCCTCAACGGCGCCAAGTTGATCCTGATTCCCACCGCCGCCGATGGCTTCGCGATCCTCAGCACCGGCGAGCGCACCGATCGTCCCTATCCGGATGTGTCCCGCACCCTGATTGTCTCCAACGCCATCCATAACAACTGCTTTGTGGCCTACGCCAACCGCTGCGGCGAGGAAACCGTGAATGGCACGGTCATGGCGGGCTATCTGGGCAACAGCATCGTGGCGGGCCCCCACGGCGACATCCTGGCCGCGGCGCGCCAGGAACCCACCCTGTTGATCGCCGATTGCTGCCCGGCTGACTACGGCCCCCTGCATCCCGCCAACACCAACTACTTCGCCGACCGCCGCCCTGAGCTCTACTGAGGCGATCGGGGCCAGACCCGACACTGAGGCCGGCGCCGGCGGGCTGGGACTGGTGGGGGCCACGGCCCTGTGCCGCCTGATGAAGGCCGCGGGACCGCCCACCGGGGTGCGGCGCGGGGCGGGGAAACCGCCGGGCAACCAGCCACGTTGGTCTCGCGGTGCTCCATATCCTGAGGCTCATTCACCACCCAGCCATGAGCGCCACCCCATTGCCCACGTCTGAGCAGCTGGCTCGCTACCTCGAAGCCCGCGGCGAGATCGACAAACCGTGGATGTGGCATCTGCTCAGGGTCGCCAAGCTCAAGGAAAGCCAGCACACCATGAGCCCAGCGGACTACGAGCAGCGCCTGCGCGATGCCCACGCCGACTTGATGCGGCTGGGTGAGTTTTGGAAGGGCCGCGAAGCCCAGGTGTTCGGAGGTCGCTACCAACCCTCTTCCCTCATCGAACCCTTGCCCGGCTCCCCGGAGGATCGCTGAATCCTTCCAGTTCCACTGATTCGCTCGCTCCCTGCACCCTTGACCCAGCTCAGCGGCTCCCCAGCCAGCGCCCCCCGCGCCACCTTTCCGGATCCGGCGGCAGCCCAGGCCGTTGCCCCGGCTGAGGGATCCACGGTGGAGGTGTATGGAATCTCCAGCCTGATCCGCTTCACCTTGTTCAGCCTGTACGGAGCGCTGCTGCTGCCCTTACCGTTTTTGGCGCCTTCCGCCTGGAGGGTCGCCTGCCTGCTGGCTCTGCTGCTGGGAGCCTTGCCGATCTTGGCGTTGCTGAGTGAACGGGTTGAGGTCAGCCCCAGCGGCCTGCGGGTGGGTTATCCCATCTGGAGCGCGTGGCTGCTGCGCCGCGGCTGGTCCCTCCCCTGGAGCGCCATCACGGCCCTCACCCCGGTCGCCACTAGCCAGGGGGGTCGGGTGTTCTACGTGCGGGTGAAAGCCGATCCCAGCCGAGCCGCCTCAACGCCCGTGACGGCCTATTTGCTGCCCCAACGGTTGGAGCGCTTCGAGGCGTTTCTGGCACGCTTTGCCCACTACTCCGGCGTGAGCACTGCTCAGGTGGTGCGTCTCACGCCCGCCTGGACCTACCAACTGCTGGCTGCCATGTCAGTTCTATTACTACTGGGTGAGCTGATCGGCCTGGGATTGATGGCTCAGGGCTAAGAGGCCTGTGTAGGACAAACGAATGAAGGGAAGAATTAATGCAGCCGGCTGGTGTTCAACGGTGCCACCACAACCGCATTGCTGACTTCTTCCTCCTGGGTTGGCAGGGTGTCGAGGCTGAAGCGGTAGCCCTGCTGACGCATGGTTTCGATGCCGCCGCCCTCTCCGAGCCCGGCCTGCTCCAGCTTGCGGCGCAGGGTGAGCACCTGGGTATCCACCGAGCGGGGCCCACCACTGAAGGGAGGCCAGGCCATGCGCAACAGCTCCTGACGACTGCGCACCACCCCCGGGGGCATCAACAGGGCGCACAGCAGGGCGAACTCCCGCGGGCTGAGCTCCACCGGTTGATCACGCAGGGTCACCTGACGCAGCAACAGGTGCACCTCCAACGGACCAACACAGACCCGTTCCTGCAGACCATGTCCGCTGCGCCGCAACAAGGTGCGGCAGCGCGCCGCCAGCTCCTCCAACCCGAAGGGCTTGCGTAGCACATCATCGGCTCCAGCATCCAACAGCGACACCACGGGTTCGCTGCCGGAGCGTGCCGTGAGCACCATCACGGGGCAATGCAACTGGGCTGCCAGCCGCAGGGCGGAATACTCCTCCAGGAGTTCGGCGCTAACGAGCAGATCGGGGGACTGCTCCTGGCAGAGCTCGATCGCTTCGCGTGCGGTGGCCACGGCCGCAGCCAAGTGGCCATCTTGACGCAACCGCTGGGCGAGCACCGTGCGCAGGGTGGAATGGGGATCCACCACCAACACGCGCCGGGGAGAAGACTCTTGGGCGCTGGGGGGCGGATGGAGCGGCGGATTCTGTTGGACCATGCGGATCGGGTTCAGATCTGTGCAGGACGCGAACAGAACGCGCTACGTAAACGAATGCTAACGGCCCTTTCCCATTTCAACGGGTATCAGGCGATGCCTTCACAACCGTCCCAACCCCCAGGGCCTCGCGGCGGCCGCCAAGGCGATGCACAATGGTCACAGCGGCCTTCGGGCTGAGCACCACCATGACCGCCCTTCAGCACCCCGACGCCATCCGCCATTTCCAGTCCCTGTGCGATGCCTGCCAGGAACTGGCCCAGCGCTATCACGGCCCCTCGGAGCTCAGGCTCTATGCCGATGGCTACCTGCATGCGCTGCGGCGCACCGGTGTGCTGGATCACCAGTCCCAGCGACGGCTTGAGGAGCTGATCGATCGTTGGATCCTCGACCCCTCCTCGTTTGTGGGTCCCGACGGCGATCCGCGCACCCTCTACGAGAGCAGCCGCAACTGAGGCATCAGGCCATCAGGGGCCGCGGGTTCAGCTCTGGCTCTGGCAGCCTCTCTGACCATGTGGGTTCTCCCACACCGAATGGGATCAAGCCTGTTGGGATTCGCAAACCCTCATCAACCGGAGCAGCAGTGGCACGGGATGGCGATGGCCTGCAGGCTCCACGCTCCCTTGGTCAGCCAAGCCAAATGCTGGGCCCTGCATGGCCGCTCACTTGCAGACAACGCTTTGGCGTTGCGTAGCTGTCCAGCGACGCCTTCCGCCCTGGCGAGTGTGGCGCGCTGCCAATCCGCAGGCCGCTCCTGAGCCGCAGGCCTCTCTGGCGTTGCAAGCGACACTCTGACGCTGCATACCGGCTGGCGTCGCCAACAGCCCTGGCTTTGCGAACAGCCCTGGCGTTGGAAACAGCCCTGGAGTTGCAATCAGCCCTGGCGTTGGGTGACGCTCTGGAGACCCAGCCTGGTTGGCCACTGCAGGCCGGGAAGCGGGCCCTGCCTGCACCGCCTGCCGCCCGTTCGGACGGACGGCAGGCGTTCAGCACTCAGGAGGCCAGGGCGACCGCTAGTTTCTCACGCAGTTGGCCATTGTTATACATCTCAATCAGGATATCGGAGCCGCCGACGAATTCACCTTTGACATAAACCTGTGGGATCGTGGGCCACTCCGAGAACTCCTTGATTCCCTGGCGAATCTCCATGTCGGAGAGCACATCAAAGGTTTCAAAGGGAACACCAACGGCATGCAGGATCTGCACAACATTGTTGGAAAAACCGCACTGAGGCATCAACTTCGTGCCCTTCATGAACACAAAGACCGGGCTGCTGGTAATCAGCGCTTCGATCCGCTTCTTCGTCTGGGCATCCATGGCAGTAAGGGTTGGGGAACTGGAGGGGCAGGGACTGAAGGCGACCGGAGCGCCTCAGGTGGGAACGCTGGTCTGGAGAGCCAGGGCATGGATCGCCTCGCTGGCCAGCTCCTGGCGCAGGGCGGCATACACCAACTGATGCTGTCGAACCAGGCTCAGGCCGGCAAATGCCGTGGAGCTGACCTTGACCTGCAAATGATCACCGCCGCCGGTAAGGTCCTCCACCTCGACGCTGGCGTCGGGTAGAGCTCGGCGGATGGCCTCGCGGACCTCGTCATGTTGAACCATGCGGTGTGGCGGACCTGGTGAAGGTTGAACTGGGCGAAATTTAAACGGACTGGCGATCAGCTGCCGGTTCCGCCCCCAGCGGATGGTCCCGGGGCGTTGTAGGGGGTGGACACGAAGCCCAGCTCCAGCAACTGCTGGTAAGCGCGGCGACCGGATTCGCTGGCGGGGGTCATGCTCTTAACCACCTCCACCAACAGCGGCACGGCGACCTCGGGCTGGTTCTGGCGACGGAACAGGGCCGCCAGCCGCAGGTTGGATTCCACCAATAGGGCCAGGGTTTCCCGGCCTTTCTCATCCATCTCCCGGGGGATGCGGGCATCGAGACCGCGGAAGGATCCGCTCAGGTCGCGATAAAAGCCCAACAAGCGGCGGCTGGCATCGCGGGCTTGGTCGTACAGACGCCGGGCCTCCGCCAAGTTGCCGGCGGTGACGGCGGCGTCGCCCCGCTGCAGCAGCGCTTGCACCGCCGCCAGGTTGAAGGGGCTGCCGGCCCCCTCCAGCACCTTGGGTTGATCGACCAACGCGGGGGTCTGGGCCAGGCAGGGGGCCACGGGCAATGCCGCCAGCAGGAGGACCAGCAGGCCGGCTCCACGCCGTCGTTGGCGGCTGGTCGACCCGGTCAAGGCACGAACCCTCATGTGTGTGATGCCTGAGACAAGGCGACTCTACGGGGCGCCGCCAGGAGGCTCCAGGGCGGTTCGGGCCGCTTGCTCGGCCGACCGCATCGCTTCGGCCAGCCGCATGTTGAAGGAGCGGGCCGCCTCGCGCCCCTGACCGGCGGGATGCAGCGGTTCCTCGAAGCACAAGGCCGCCCGGTCCCCCAGACGGGGGTTGGGATGGCCATAGGCGATGCCCACCGGCACCACCGTGACCGGCACCCCCTGGCCGATGGCGAGCAACGCCAGCCGGGCCAAACCCTGCCGCAGGCGGATCGGGGTCTCCGGCGAACAGATGCCGCCCTCGGGGAACACCACCAGCTGCTGCTGCAGCGCCAGCAGATCGAGGGCGTAGCGCAGGCTGGCCAGGGTGGGGCGGCCTTGATCCACCGGGAAACAGCCCAAGCGGTGCAAGAACCAACCCTGCAGGCCCACCATCTCGTCCTTGGTGACCATGAAGCGGCAGTCGCGGCCGCTGACGCGGCGGCCCGCCGCCCGGGGGACCAACAAGGCATCCCAGCGGGAGCGATGGGTGGGGGCCAACAGAACCGCCCCGGAGCGGGGCAGGCGCTCGCCCCCCAAGACCGTGATGCGCTCAAACCAGACCGGCAGCACCAGGTCTTGGGTGACCACCATGGCGAGGGGCGCCAGCCAGGGGCTGATGCCATTGCAAAGCCCCTGCTCCCGCAGGCGTAGGCGGACGTGCTCGACCTGGACAGGCTCCGAGGCTGGAACCTGTTTGGGTTCCGCCATCACTGGGACCTGGGTCGACAACACCGGGCCGGGCGGAAACAACTGTCTTGACCGTAGTCAGCCTCCGCGGCGCCGCCGCTGGCCGAGGGGCAGTTGACCCGGCGGCCGATAGCGTCATCGCCAAGGCTCCCGAACCCCTCTCAGCCATGGCCAGTCTTGGCGTGAATATCGACCATCTGGCCAATGTGCGCCAGGCCCGCCGCACGACCGAACCCGATCCGGTCACCCACGCATTGTTGGCGGAACTGGGGGGCGCCGATGGCATCACCGTGCACCTGCGCGAGGACCGCCGCCACATCCTGGACGAGGACGTGCGACGGCTGCGCGAGCTCACGCACATCAAGCTGAACCTGGAGATGGCGGGCACCGAGGAAATGGTGGACATCGCCTGCCGGCTGCGGCCGGAGATGGCGATGCTCGTGCCCGAGGGGCGGCACGAGATCACCACCGAGGGTGGCCTCGACGTCGCCGGTCAGGAAGCGAGCCTCAAGGGCGTGGTTGCGCGCCTCGCCGACGCCGGCATCGTCACC
>JBKCTK010000065.1:0-2989 GCA_046319055.1 Synechococcaceae cyanobacterium | reverse complement strand
GGCCTGGCCTCACGGGTTTGGCCCCAGCAGGTTTCACGTCAGCCCCTCCTGAGTCGGGTGCGAACGCAATCGAACCCCAGCCTGTCGAGATCGGGAGGGAAACTTTCAGGCAGCCCAGGGTGTCAATGGGTCAGCGAAGGCCATCCAGCGCCGGGGGAGGAGCCGAGGCTGTACGGCCCCTGCTTCAGCCGCCTCCTGAGTTGCCGGTTGGGCTGTTGCTGCCCTGCCGGCGCAAATCGGGCGCCACGGCACCGGCCATGGCGATTTCATCGAGCTGGCCTCCCAGGAAGCGGTTGACCCGGGCAGCTGCCTGCGCCGGTGCCTCGATGGCGCCGTTGTAATCGAGAGAGAGCACTTGCACGGTTTCGCTGTGGCGCTGCAGAACGCCGCCGACGTTGTTCACCTGTTGCAGGTAGGCGGCAGCCAGTTGCCGTTCCTTGCGGCGGCTGGTTTGTTGGCCCGTGCGGGCCAGCATTGCCGTCTGGGAGGCGAGCACCTGCTTGAGCGGGCGCTCCAGGAACAGGATTCGGTAAGGACGACCGGGCGGCAGGTAGGGCAGCAGAGGCGCCACGATTTTGACAGCCTTGCCAGCGGCCTTCTCGATCCAGATGCTGGCGGGGTTGCGGCCCATGCTTTTGACCGGCTCGAACTCCTGGTAACCGCGCTGGTTGCTTTCATCAGCGCCGCGCTTCCCATCACTGAGCAGCTCCAGACCTCCGGCCTCAAGCATCTGCATCAGCATGGAGGTGCCGGAGCGGGGCAGGCCCGACACCACGACAACTTCGCCTGGAGACAGCGGCGAGAGCGCCTCGTCGCAGGAAAGATGAGCGATGCTGGCCGGCTGCAGCAGCAGGGCATCGAGATCGGCATCGAGATCGGTGTCCTCAGGCAGGGGCTCACCGCGGCGGAAGGCCTTGATCCGTTCCAGAGACGCCCGCGCGAGCAGACGGTGCTCGCGGGACAGCTCCAGATGGTTGAGCCGTTTGTGGAGCTTGGCCAGCAGCTGGTGGGCGTGGGGGTAGACGGGGTTTTGGGCCAGGGCCACCTCCAGGGAGGTGATCGCCTCGGAGGTGCGACCCAGCGCCGCCAGGGAGCGGCCGCAAAGGTAGTGGGCCTGGGGCAGATGGTGGACCAGGCTGGCGGCGGCGATTGCATGATCAAGGGCCTGGCGGGGTTGCTTGCGTCGGGAGTAGACGCGGGCCAAGCCCAGCCGTGAGGCGGTGTTGATCGGATCGATGGCACGGATGGCGTTGTAGTCGCGTTCGGCCTGATCGAGGCGGCCCAGGGCCAGTTGGCAGGCCGCGATCTGCTCGTAGAGGCTGGGGCGGTTGTGGACCTGCACCTCCCGAGCCTGCTCGAAATAGACCAGGGCCTGCTCGTGCTGACCCTGGGCTGCCAACAGCCGTCCGCGCAGGAAGGCGAAAGTGTGGGGGTTGATGCCAGCGCGGCGGCGCAACTTGTTGAGCTGTTGGCGTTCCTGCTTGCTGAGATCCTCAGGCTTCTTCTCCGCCTGCCGCCATTCCTCCTGCAGGGCTTTGAGCTGCTCACCGGCCTCGGAGGCGGTGCGCTGCTTCTCCTGAATCAATCGCTCCAGGGACACCCGGGCCGCATCACACTGGCCCAGCTTGAGCTGGGCGTTGAAAAGATGCACACCGAAGCGTCCTTCATCGGGGTTGTCCGCCCAGAGCTCCTCAAACAGCTCGATGGCGGCGGGAAGATGGAGTGAGTCGAGCAGGTCGCGGGCTAGATTATAACGCAGTTCCATGACTGTATTGGCGGCCGCCTTCTCGATGTTTTCGTCGAGTTTGTCGATGTAGCCCAGCTCCACCAATTGCTGCAGGGCCTGATGTTGATCCACAGGATCACTTTGGGCGCCGGCTGGGTGCAAGCCGGCGTCGCCATCGATCAAATCCCAGCTGGGCACGCTCTCCACGGGCGGCGCTGAGCGGAAGGCGGTGATCAGGGGCTTGCCATCCATGTCGGCGCCGATGGGCAGGCCAAACAGGCTCAGGATGGTGGGAGTGACGTCTAATAGGCTTGCCCCGAAGATATGTTCATCTTGCTTAATGGATGGACCCATCATCGCGATGATACCGAATTCGCGATGTTCGTCCGCCGGACCCGCCGGTTCGTTGGGAATTTCCTTGGGCCGCAGGTGATCAGGATGGAAACCATGATCCGAAACAATGATCACCGTGGTATTCTCATCAATCAATTTGAGGTAAGTGCCGAGCATCATGTCGTGAAACTGATAGCCGGCGTTGACCACGTCTTTATAGAGCTCATACTCAGCCTCTTGTATCCATTCCAGCCGTGGCGGATGAAATTTCATGAAGCCATGGCAGAAGTGATCGATGCCATCGAAATACACACCCATGAAATCCCATGGCTCCAACTGGATCAAGGCCGTGGCAGCGGCGTGAATTGTGGCAGTTTCGGCCAGGATCTTGGCCACAGTGGCGAGGCGAAAATCCTTGTGCTGATCGATCTCGGCGGCGCGGGGGATGAAGGGCAGCAGCATCTCCGGATCCAGCTCGGCCGGATGGATCCGCAGCTCTTCGAGAGGCTGGATCAGGTGGGGTGGATGGATGGTGCCGGGGCGCATCGGCCAGGGCTTGTCGAGCGGCGCCACCATCTGCTGGTAGTGGTTGGATACCATCACCCCACTGATGGGTTCAGCGGGATGGGAAGGCCACCAGCCCACCAGATTCGACTTCAAGCCGTTCTGCTGCAGGATGTTCCAGATCGCCTTGGTTTTGCGGCCTAGATTGGTAATCGGCCGCACACCACCACTGGTGGGATCCGGTTCGGAGAAGCCGTGAATGCCATGTTTGTGGGCCCGCTTGCCGGTGGCGATGGAGGTCCATAACATCGGCGACAGCACTGGATACAGCGTAGAGAGATTGCCCACGACGCCGGAACGGGCCAATCGCTCCAAATTCGGCATCCGACCAGCATCCAGCAGCGGACCGATGATCTTCCAGTCGGC
>JBKCTK010000064.1:0-5393 GCA_046319055.1 Synechococcaceae cyanobacterium | reverse complement strand
CACCGCCCCGCTACTCCAGCCAGCGAGCACCACCTCGCACCCGGCCGGCCCGGCTCCGTTGCTGGGCCAGCTGGCGACCGACGGCCAGGCCAAGCTCCACCAGGCGCAGAGCCACCCGTTGCCGGCGCCCCAGGGCCGCTGCTCCCGGGAATCGGGCGGAACCCCGCCATCCTGACGAACCGACGGCGCCCGCGTTGTGGCGGGGGCTGTCGGCGGAGCCGGCTCAGGCCCGTGAACCGGTGCCAGACGAAGGTCCCTGCGCCGAGCAGCCCTGGGCGGCTTCCGCGCCAGAGGTCAACGCGCTGGGGTCGCGGCGACGGGCTTGGCCCCGGAAGTGGGCAGCGGGGCTGAGAACACCGCGGCATGGGGAAGCCGGGTAGGGGGTACCGCCGTGGGGATCGACTTGGAGGGGATCGGAGCGCCTGCGCTCGCCCTAGGCACGACGTCCTCATTGCCCCACAGCCAAGCAAATGTCAACGAACGTCAGCAGAAATGGAACAAAAACCAACGACCGACCGGGCCTCGGGAGGATCCATTGAGGATGGCGGCCATCGGACACCCCGACCCATGGCCCACCGCTCCTCTATCACCTGGCTGCAACCGCGGCGGAAGGTCTCCCGGCTGGGTGCCGAGGGCTTAGACCAGGCTTCGGCACGGACCAAGCGGAACGAACCGGCGCTGGCCGAGGTGGTGCCCCTGCTGCAACCGGGCAGCTTTGTGCGCCTGCGCGACCATCCCGATGATCTGCCCCCGTTTCAGCTGATCCAGTGCCATGGAGGACGCTGCTGGGTGCGGCAGCAGGCCTGGGGCGGCCTGGTGCAGTGGGAGGTGGCCCGCCGCAGCCTCACCAGCGCCGCCTGAAGCCGGGAGCTGAGGGATAAGTTTGGAGCGATCCTGCTGCCAAGCCCGCCTTGATCGAGCGCTACACCTTGCCGGAGATGGGCCGGATCTGGAGCGAGGAGGCCAAGTTCCAGAGCTGGCTGGATGTGGAGATCGCCGCCAGCGAGGCCAATGCCGAGCTCGGTCGGGTGCCTCCTGAGGCGTTGGAGCAGATCAAGGCCCGGGCGGCCTTTGAGGTGCCGCGCATCCTGGAGATCGAGGCGGAGGTGCGCCACGACGTGATCGCCTTTCTCACCAATGTGAACGAACACGTCGGCGCTGCCGGCCGCTACATCCACGTGGGCATGACCAGCTCGGATGTGCTGGATACGGGCCTGGCGCTGCAGCTGAAGCGCTCCGTGCAGGTGCTGCGCCAGGAGCTCGATCCGCTGGCGGAGGCCTTGCGCCAGCTGGCCCGCCAGCACAAAGACACCGTGATGATCGGCCGCTCCCACGCGATCCACGGCGAACCGATCACCTTCGGGTTCAAGGTGGCGGGCTGGCTGGCGGAAACCGAACGCAACCGCGAGCGCTTGGAGCGGCTGGAGCGGCTGGTGAGCGTGGGCCAGATCAGCGGCGCCATGGGCACCTATGCCAACACCGACCCCCGGGTGGAAGCGCTCACCTGCCACCGGCTGGGGTTGGAGCCGGATACGGCCAGCACCCAGGTGATCAGCCGCGACCGTCACGCTGAATATGTGCAAACCCTGGCGTTGGTGGGGGCATCGCTGGAGCGATTCGCCACCGAGATCCGCAACTTGCAACGCACCGATGTGCTGGAGGTGGAGGAGAACTTCGCCAAGGGCCAGAAGGGCAGTTCGGCGATGCCTCACAAGCGCAATCCGATCCGCAGCGAACGCATCAGCGGCCTGGCCAGGGTGCTGCGCGGTTACACCGTGGCGGCGCTGGAAAATATGGCGCTCTGGCATGAGCGCGACATCAGCCACAGCTCCGTGGAGCGCATGATGCTGCCCGATTGCTCGGTCACCTTGCACTTCATGCTGCGTGAAATGACCGAGGTGGTGCGGGGGCTCGGGGTGTACCCCGAGAACATGCGCCGCAACCTCAATCTTTACGGCGGCGTGGTGTTCAGCCAGCGGGTGCTGCTGGCGCTGGTGGACAGCGGCCTGAGCCGCGAGGAGGCCTATCGCCTTGTGCAACGCCACGCCCACAGCGCCTGGAACACCGAGGGGGGCAATTTCCGCGCCGATCTCGAGGCCGATCCCGAGGTCAGCCAGCGGCTAAAGCCGCAGCAGCTTGAGGAGTGCTTCGCAACCGATCTGCACCGCGCCCATCTCGATGTGATCTGGGAGCGGCTGGGGATCTGAGCGCTGCCCCAAGCCGTCGCCGCCGTGCCGCGGCCTGCGGGCGTGCCGATTCGAGGGGCTTCGCGCCAGGATCACCCCATCGGCACGACCACCCCGGCAGCAAGGCCCGCCGTGCCGAAAGTTGCTGGATCCATGGACGGCCTGCCGAAAGGGCAGGCAACCGGCGCAGCAACAAGGTGTTGCGCATGGGGCCCGTGCCGGGAGCTCTGTGCATGGTTCCCCATGCGTGGTTCCGCAAAGGCGTGCCCCTTGAATGGGCTCCACCTTGAAGAAGGTTCCCGCCGGTATGGCTGCCAGATCCGAATGCCGATCCAGCCGAATGCCAATCCAGCCGGCGGATCGCCCTCCCGCGGCCTGGCCCTTTCCTCCTTGCTGCCGCTCACCATGCCACTGCTCGCCAGCTTCTGGATCGCCCAGGCCGACGCCCTCTACGCCGTGGTGAGCACCACGCTGCTATTGGCGATCGTGCTGCTGGTGCTGCGACCGGACAACCGCTGAGCAAGGCCCCACTCCCCCTGGTGTTCCGCCCACCGGGTGAAGGTCACACGCCAAGCCTGCGGGGCGCGATCTCGCCCAGTGTTGCCTTGCGCTGAGCCTCCGCAGCACCGATCCCTGCGCAAGGGTTGGGTTGTCGCGTCGGCGCTAACCGGCCCGGCAGGCTTGACCGGCCAGCCCCGGCATGCCTCGGCCTGGACCGCTCAGCTGGTCTCAGCTGGCCGGTGGCAGCGCCTCTGGCACAACGCCGCTCTGGCCGTGCTCCCCATCGCCCCGCCGCCCCTGCTCCTCAGGCTCAGCCGGCTCAGCCACCGCGGCGGAGGGCAGCAGGTCTTCCAGCTCGCAGACTGGAAAGCGGTTGATCGCCCGCAGCGCCCGACGGGCCTTGCGGCGCAGCTCGTCACTCACGGCCTCGGCATAGGGCAGCTGGGCCAGCAGGTCGACCGTGCGGCGCAGCACCCGCACCACATCCCCCTCATCCAGCGAGGTGGCGCCGATCACCTCGCTCCAGGCGGCGCCGCTGGCCCAGGCATGCACCAGGCCGGTGAGCTCCGGCTCCCACCACACCGGCACCACCACCTGGTGCTGCTCCTGCTGGCGCAGCAGCTGGCGGCGCAGGCCGCGCAGATCGTGCATCGCCTCCTCCACCGCCGGCGGCGGCGGATAGGCCGACCACAGATCCGGACGATTCACCTCCGTTGAAATCGCCTCCAGCACCGCCGCCAGCTCCGCCGGCTCAAGACCATCGAGGTGGCCGCTCAGCAACGCCAGGCCCAGCCACAGCTCGTTGTCTCCGCGCAACGCCGCCACGCTGCGCCCCACCTCCGTTGGCTGGAGGCCGTCCTCGCCGGCGAGGGCGCCGAAATGACGCAGGATCGCGATCAACGCCAGCACCGTGTCCCAGTGGCGATTGGCGCGGAAGTGCAGCAACCGCTGGCGCTCCTGCAGCTCCAGCTCCAGCTCTTCCATGCGGCGGCGGTGCTTCTTGAGGTGCTTGTGGTCACCCCAGCGGTGGGCCGGATGCCGCTCCAGCTGCTCCTCCAGCTGGCGCACCTGCTCCGCCTGCTCCCGCACCTCGCCGGCCAGGTCGTAACGGGGCGATTGCATGTCGTGGCGACGGGCCATCGAGGCCACCGCCAGCGCCAGGCCGGCACTGGCGTCGTCGCCGTGGCGCAGCTCTCCGGGATGGTGCAGCTCGGGCGGATCCAGCTGGCTCACCTGCAGACAACTGAGCTCGGCGTGCAAGTTCACCACCGCGTGGCAGTTGAGCAGCACCCACACATTGCTGTCGCTGAGGCAGAGCAGCAGCGGGACCTGCCCCGGCCCCGGCACCTTGCGCACGATCACCGCCGGGGTCACCCGGCCCTTGAGGGCCGGGGCCCGCAGGCTCACCAGGCTGCCTTCGCTGGCGAACTGCAGGGCCAGGGTGAGCTCGTGGGCAAGGGTTTCCTCGGCCTGCAGCTGCAGGATGCGCAGCAGGCGCCGCTCCTCCCGCAGCCGGCCCCGCTCCTTTTCATAGGTCTCAAACGCATCCCAAGGCACATCGCCGCTGCTGTGTTGCAGGGCCTCCAGCTGCTGACGCAATTCGGCAATCGCCGCCTCATCCTCCGTTAGATCGAGGCTGGCCAAATAGCGGCCGAAGCTGCGTTCCACCAGCTCCCGCGCCTTGGCCAGGTCATAGCGCTGCAACAGGTTGAGCACCATGCCGTAGCTGGGGGTGAACTGGCTCACCAAGGGATCCGCCGGGCTGGTGGCCAGCTGGCCCGCCTCCCGCACCCCCTCGAAACGGCTCTGCACCGTGACCACATAGCCCTGGGAATCGAGCCCGCGCCGGCCGGCCCGCCCCGCCATCTGCAGGAACTCACTGCCCATCAGCGGTCGATGCCCCCGCTCCGTGCGCTTGGACAGGGCCGAGATCACCGTGGTGCGCGCCGGCATGTTGATGCCGGCAGCCAGGGTCTCGGTGGCGAACACCACCTTGATCAGCCCCTGCTGGAACAACTCCTCGATCAACTCCTTCCAGGCCGGCAACACCCCGGCGTGATGGGAGGCGATGCCGCGCAGCAGAGGATCGGCATGGCCCTCCCGCACCGCCTCGGGGGTGGCCGCCAAGAACGCATCCAGGCGGGTCTGGATCCGAGCCTGCTCCGCAGCGTTCACCAGCGACAGGCGGCCCAGATCGCGCACTCCCCGATCGCAGCCCCGGCGGCTGAAGATGAAGTAGATCGCCGGCAGCATCTGGCGTTCGGCCATCTGGGCCACCACGAAGCCGATCGGCGGCGCCTCCGGCTGGGGCGGCCGCTGTTCCTTCGGCCCCTTGCGACGGGTGGTCTTCGGCGGCCGCCACACCTTGCAGTTGGGGTGCAGACCGGTGCCCTCGTCGTTGAGCAGAGGGTGCAGACCCTTGGCGCTGCAGAAGCTGAAGGCCAGCGGCACCGGGCGGTGGTCGCTGAGGATCAACTGGGTGGGGCCGTGCACCCTCTCGATCCAGTCGGTGAGCTGGCCGGCGTTGGCCACCGTGGCCGAGAGGGCCACCAGTTGGATCGAGCTGGGGCAGTGGATGATCGATTCCTCCCACACGGTGCCGCGCTGGGAATCGTTCATGTAATGGCATTCGTCGAGCACCACCGCCTCCACGTCCGCCAGGGGGTCCTCGTCGGGATGGTCGATCTCCGCGTAGAGCATGTTGCG
>JBKCTK010000063.1:0-3746 GCA_046319055.1 Synechococcaceae cyanobacterium | reverse complement strand
CTGGATCACCGAGCTGATGAGCCGCTCGCGCTGCGAACTTTGACGACCGCCACCCCCCTGCCACCCGGAGCCGAGCGGCGGCGCCAGCTGCGCCGCCAACGCCGCAACCAACGGTTGCGCCATCTCTGGCGTTTGCTGGTGTTTACGGCCCTGGCCGGCGGGCTCGGTTATGGCTTGCTTCGCCAGGGCTGGATCCTGCGCTCCCCGGGCCAGGTGGAGGTGACGGGCAGCACCCAGGTGAGCCGGGATCAGGTGATCCGCGCCGCCCGCCTGAGCTTCCCCCAACCGCTGCTGGGCCTGCAGCCCAAGCGACTCGATGAAGAACTGCGGGCGGCCCTGCCGATCGAGCGGGTGCGGGTCACCCGGCTGATGCTGCCGCCGCGGCTGCGCATTGAATTGGTGGATCGGGAGGCGGTCGCCCGGGCGGAACGGCACACCAGCCAGGGCGTGGAGCGCGGCTATGTGGATCGGCTGGGCTATTGGATCGTGAACCGTCAGGAGCCTGCGGTGCGCATCAAGGGCAATGCCTCCTTGATCGTGGTGGGCTGGAATGAGCGGCATCGGCCCGCCTTGCAAAAGCTGCTCGAAGCCCGAAGCCGCCTGGGCTCCGGCCTGCGGGTGGTGCGGTTCGATCCCGCGGGCAGCATCTGGCTGGACACCACCGAACTGGGCCCGGTCCGGCTCGGTCCGAACGATGGCCAGCTGCCACGCCGCCTGGAGGTGGCCAAGGCCTTGATGGCCAGCCTGCCGGCGCGGATGAAGGGGCGCAAACCCCGGCTGATCGATCTCAGCGACCCCGAGCAACCGGAACTGAGTTTCACCACAGCTTCCGCGCCCGTACCGGTCCCGCCCGCCCCGAGCCAGCTCCTCGCACCCAGGGCAACGGCCGCGGCATCAGCGCCCCCACCGCCTTCGTCCACGGCAGCGGTTCCCTCCGCCGCGCCGTCCGCTCGAACGCCAGCCCCGGCTGCGCCGACCGACGCCCCTGCGGCTGCCGCCGGGGCTGCCACGACGCCTACCGCGCCCGCAGCGGCCCCGGCGGCCCCCCCGGCGGCCCCCCCGGCGGAACGACCAAACCGCTAGGCCTCCGACCAGGCAAGGAGCCCGGATCAGACCGCTCTCCCAGGACTGGCCGCCGCCCGCCAGCCATCCCACACACAGCCTTGCCAGGCCGGGGCGAGCCAGGCAATCTGGCCCTTCACTTCAGTTCCGGCACCGGGTAACGGGATAATGCATCCGCAGATCAACGGCCACAACTCGTCAGCCCCGATGACCGGCGATCAGGACAGGCATCACTCCGTGTATCTTCCGCCAGCCGAGGAACTCTTTGCCATGAGCCAAACCCCGCCCAGCAACCACGGCATCGTGCCCAGCCAGACGGCACGGATCGAGGTGATCGGGGTTGGCGGCGGCGGCAGCAATGCCGTGAACCGGATGATCGCCTCAGATTTGAATACGGTGGCCTATCGGGTGCTGAACACCGATGCCCAGGCCTTGATTCAGTCGTCGGCTAGCCAACGCATTCAGCTGGGCCAAAAGCTCACCCGCGGCCTTGGGGCTGGCGGCAACCCGGTGATCGGCCAGAAGGCGGCGGAGGAATCCCGCGCTGAACTGCACGAGATGCTGAACGGCTCTGATCTGGTGTTCATCGCCGCCGGGATGGGCGGTGGCACGGGCACCGGAGCCGCGCCGATCCTGGCTGAGGTCGCCAAAGAGGTCGGGGCCCTCACCGTCGGGATCGTCACCAAGCCGTTCGGGTTCGAGGGTCGCAAGCGGCTGCGCCAGGCCGAGGAGGGCATCGCCCGTCTCGCTGAGCATGTGGACACCCTGATCGTGATCCCGAACGACCGGCTGCGCGATGCGATCGCCGGGGCTCCCCTGCAGGAAGCCTTCCGCGCCGCGGACGACGTGCTGCGGATGGGGGTGAAAGGCATCACCGACATCATCACCAAGCCCGGCTTGGTCAACGTGGATTTTGCCGATGTGCGCTCGGTGATGGCCGATGCCGGCACGGCCCTGCTGGGCATCGGCGTGGGGTCGGGCCGCTCCCGCGCCAGCGAGGCGGCCCAGGCGGCGGTGAGCAGCCCGTTGCTCGAATCGGCGCGGATCGATGGCGCCCGCGGCTGCGTGATCAACATCAGCGGTGGCAAAGACATGACCCTGGAGGACATGACCACCGCCTCTGAAGTCATCTACGACCTGGTCGATCCCGACGCCAACATCATCGTTGGCGCGGTGGTTGACGAAAGCCTGGAGGGCGAGATCCACGTGACGGTGATCGCCACGGGCTTCGAGAGCGGTGGGGCTTACCGGCCGGAGCGAATCACCACCAGCTTTGTCGACGCGATGACCACCACCTCGGAGGAACGGGGCGCGATGATCCCGCCGTTCCTGCTCAACCGCCAAAGCCGGCTCGACGAGTGAGCCCCAGGCGCTTGGGTGCCATCTGCCCTGCCCTGCCCCATCCCGTTCCCGACCACGCTTTCGGTCCCCAGCCGCCGGCTGCCGGGCTGCAGCAACGGCGTTTTTTGATACCCCTGGCCCCTTGACTCTCCGCGCAGCACGGAGCGGCTGGGTGGGCCCTCTGGCTGATCTACCGAGTACCACCGCAAGGCCAAACGCAACCCAGGCAGGTCTGATGCGGCCTCGGGTGAGCCGGTTCCTCACCGCGCAGGTTCCCCAGCTGCTGGGCTGTTCCAGCGACCTCTTGAGTTGCTTCCCAGGTCTGGCAAGGCTTTAGCGCAGCCCGGATCGGCTCGATGCCGCTAGGGCTGATCTACCGGGGTACCCCGCAAGGCTCAACACAACCCAGCACCTGATCAGCAACCAAGCTCCGCATCAGAAAAAGGCTTCACCTGATCAGCAACAAAGCTCCTCATCAGAGGAAGGCGTTATCACGCCTGGCAAGAACGGGCTTCCGGCGCCTCGCTTTTGGGCGCTCATGAGTGCTAGTCAGCATTCCTCTCAGCATTCCTCAGCCAGTGATCGTTGGCTCTGCGGAGCTTGATTGCTGATCAGGAGGCTTCATGACGCATGGCCAGAACGGGCTTCTGGCGCCTCGCTTTTGGGCGCTCATGGGTGCCAGCCAGCTTTTCTGATCCAGTGAGCGTTAGTTCTGCGGAGCTTGGTTGCTGATCAGGACCCAGCAAAACCTGAGCCCGCAGGCCCACGGGTGGGCGGAATTGGGTGACCCGGAGACCACGCCTGCCTGAAGCATCCCGAGTGGCTGCTCCCTTCCGGTCCTGACCAGGTTTAGGCGTCCTGGCTGCGTGGATCCGAGTCGCGATGATGCTAGCAACATCCCTCCTATCGCCCCTGAGGTCGAGCCCGTGCCCCAGCGCCCTGGTGATCTGCTCCTGCGCAAACAGGCCTGCCTACCGATCACGGTGCTCACCGCCTGGGATGCCCTGTCGGCGGCGCTGGTGGTGGAAGCCGGGGTGGATGCGGTGCTGGTGGGCGATTCCCTGGCGATGGCGGTGCTGGGCCATGCCACCACCCTGCCGGTGAGCCTCGACGACATGCTCCACCACTGCCGCGCGGTGGCCCGGGGCATCGAGGCCAGCGCAGCCCGCAGTGGCGGCCACCGGCCGCTGCTGATCTGCGACCTGCCCTTCCTGTCTTATCAGTGCTCCACCGATGATGCGGTGGCCGCCGCCGGCCGGGTGCTGAAGGACACCAGCGCCGCGGCGGTGAAGCTGGAGGGGGCGGAGCCGGAGACCCGGATCGCCATCGACCGGATGGTGCGC
>JBKCTK010000062.1:0-6336 GCA_046319055.1 Synechococcaceae cyanobacterium | reverse complement strand
CGCCGCCCGTCCCCACGGAGACCCCGGTCCCGGCGTACCTGCCGGGGTCTCCGCCATCGGCCCCACCCATTCAGGCCGGCCTGGAGCCGCGGCTGCGGGGGGCGCTGCCCGCGTTGGCGGGACCCGAGCTGCTGCGATGCGGCTGATGACCCGCACGATCACGATCGATCCGGTCACCCGCATCGAGGGACACGCCCGCATCACCTTGCTGGTGGACGAGCAGGGGCACCTGAGCGATGCCCGCTTTCACGTGGTGGAGTACCGGGGCTTTGAGAAGTTCTGCGAAGGCCGGCCGTTTACCGAGATGGCGGGGATCACGGCGCGGATCTGCGGCATCTGCCCGGTGAGCCACCTGCTGGCGGCGGCCAAGACCGGCGACAAGCTGTTGGCGGTGCAGGTGCCCCCCACGGCGGTGGCGTTGCGGCGCCTGCTGAACCTGGCCCAGATCACCCAAAGCCACGCCCTGTCGTTTTTTCACCTCAGCAGTCCCGATTTTTTGTTGGGCTGGGAGTGCGATCCGGCGCGGCGCAATGTGTTTGGTCTGATGGCGGCAGACCCGGATCTGGCCCGGGCCGGCATCCGGCTGCGTCAGTTCGGTCAGCAGTTGATCGAGCGGCTGGCGGGGCGGCGCATCCATGCGGCCTGGGCGGTGCCAGGCGGGGTGCGCTCGCCGCTGGGCGCCGAAACGCAGGCCTGGATCCTGGAGCGGTTGCCGGAGGCCCGCGCCACGGCCCAGCTGGCCCTCGACCTGTTCAAACGCCTGCTCGATGGACCGTTGCGGCACGAACAGGGGACCTTCGGGGTGTTTCCGAGCCTGTTCATGAGCCTGGTGGGACCGGAGGGTCGCTGGGAGCCGAGCGATGGGCTGCTGCGGCTGCGCGGCCCGGATGGCGCGATCGTGGCCGACGGCCTGCGGGAGGACGACTATGCGGAGTTCCTGGCGGAGGCGGTGGAACCCTGGACTTATCTGAAGTTCCCGTATTACAAGCCACTGGGCTATCCCGACGGCCTGTACCGCGTCGGGCCGCTGGCCCGTTTGAATGTGTGCGAGCGGATCGGCACCCCCTGGGCCGACACCGAGCTGATCGAATTCCGGCAGCGCGGCGGCGGGCCGACGGTCTTGTCGTCGTTCGCGTATCACCATGCCCGGCTGGTGGAGATCGTGGCCTGCCTTGAGGGGATCGAGGCCCACCTTCAAGATCCAGCGCTGCTGACGGGGCGGATCCGTTCCCATGCCGGCCTCAACATCCATGAGGCGGTGGGGGTGAGCGAGGCGCCGCGGGGCACCTTGTTTCACCACTACCGTGTAGATGAGCAGGGGCTGCTCACCGGCGTGAATTTGATCATCGCCACCGGGCAAAACAATCTGGCGATGAATCGCACCGTGGCCCAGATCGCCCGGGCCTACCTGCCCGATCCGGTGCCGGCGGCGATTCCGGAGCCGTTGTTGAACCGCATCGAGGCGGGCATCCGCTGCTTCGATCCCTGCCTGAGCTGCAGCACCCATGCCGCCGGGGCGATGCCGCTGCATGTGGAGCTGCGCCGCATCAGCGGCGAGCTGCTGGCGGAGCGGCGACGTGGCTGAACTGGGGGGTGATTTCAGCGACGTGGCCCCGCCGGGGGTGACCGCTGCGGGAGCGGGCCTGAGTGCATCCGAAGCAGGCCAGACCTCTACCGGAAGAGGGCGCTCTAAGAATCCCAGCGGGAGGGTCATCACCGTCGCCGACGGGAGGGGCATGGCCGCCGACGGCGGCAGGAGCTGGGCCGCCAACGGGTTGGGCGTGGCCGCCTATGGCAGCGAACAGGCAACCGTCCCAGGGTCAAGCGGGAGCCCGGCGCCGAATGGCCGGAAGGCCCCCTGCCAACCGCTGCTGGATTCAACTCCGGGGGACTGGGGGCGCGAGCACCGGGCCGGCGACCTGGTGATCGGCATCGGCAATTCGCTGCGCGGCGACGACGGTGTGGGGTGGTGGCTCGCACAACGGGCGGAGCGCTGGCTGCCGCCCGATCGGGTGCGGGCGGTGCGGCAGCTCACCCCCGAGCTGGCGGCCGAGCTGGCGGCGGCAACGCGGGTGCTGTTCCTCGACGCCTGGCTTCCACCAGGAGACAGCGGCTGGCTCTCCAGGCCCGAGGCGGACGTGGCGCGCAACCGGCCTGCAGGGGCGGAGGTCCCGGGGAACGCGCCGATCCCGGCAGCGGCTGGCTCGGCAACCGTCCCAGCGCCGGTGAGGTCTGCAGGCTGGAGCGCCCCGGCGGCATCGGAGCCAGCCGCCCCTGTGCTGCGCCGCCTGAGGGAGAGCGGGCCGGAGGCTGAGGGGGCGACGGGGCCGTTGACAGCGTTCAGCCACCAGCTGAACCCCGGAA
This sequence comes from Synechococcaceae cyanobacterium, assembly GCA_046319055.1. Taxonomy (GTDB): domain Bacteria; phylum Cyanobacteriota; class Cyanobacteriia; order PCC-6307; family Cyanobiaceae; genus Cyanobium. Next base: position 3,972 of record JBKCTK010000062.1, on the reverse strand, counting down.
CGCTAATGCGAATGACGCAGCTGCTCCTGGGCCAACGGCCCGAGGCCTGGCAGCTGCTGGTGCCCGCCTTCGAGCTCGACCACGGCGAAGGCTTGTCAGCCCGGCAGCGGGCGCTGCTGCCGCGGGCGGAGACGCTGCTGCGCCGCTGGATCCAGGGCGAGGTCGCCACGGGGCTGAGGCGCCATGCATGAACTGAGCCTGATGGAGGAGGTGCGCCGCCAAGCGCTGGCGGCGGCGGCGGCCGAGGCAGCCGAGCGCATCGTGACGATCCGCCTGCGGGTGGGGGAGCTGGCGGGGGTGGAGTTGGAGGCCTTGCGCTTCGCCTTCCCCCTGGTGATGCAAGGCACGATCGCCGCGGGGGCCGAGCTGCAGATCGAAACCGAAGCCGCCTTCTGTCACTGCGAACCCTGCGGCAAGCCGTTCCCAGCGCTCCACGGCTCCAGCGAGTGCCCCCACTGCGGCAGCCTCAGCCTGCAGCTGCTCAGCGGCAAGGACCTGCGCCTGGTGGCGTTGGAGGTGATGTGAGCAACCAGCCAGGCCGCCATGGCCTCGGGGTGGCCTGGCACCAGCGTCCACCTGGCTCGGGGTGAGCCATCCACGTGGGAGACCGCCTCCTCGTCGGTGCTGCCCAGGTTGCTGTCCAGCATGAGGCCAGGGTGGCCCAACGATCGCGAGGCTGGGCCATCGGGTGCGGTTGCCTCGGCTGCGGCGTGGTCGCCCGCGAACAAGGCCTCCGCTAAAGGGTTTGTGACAGGTGGTGGAACTCAAGAGAGGAGGGCCCAGCCGGTTGGCCCTGCCCACGCACCCCGTGAAAAGCGATCACTGGTACCACGAACTGTTCAAGGCGATGCCCGATCTGGTGCGGCGCCTGATTCCGGAGCTGGCGAACGCAGAACCGCTCGCTGGGGATCGGGGCGCTGCTGCTGAGGCGTCGTCTGATGCTGCGTCTGAGGCGGTGTCGCCAGAAGCCTCAGGCGACACGTCATCGCCAAGCGCAGCCTTCGGCCCAGGGGAGTCCTCCCCCAGCGCTTACACCTTCCGGCCGGTCGTGCTCAAGAAAAGCGCCCACAGTCCTGATGCCGTGCTCTGGCCGCGCCAGCACCCAGGCGGCAGCGAGACCTGGCCGGTGGTGCTGCTGGAGGTGCAGATGCACGCCGATCCGCGCTTCCACCGGCGCCTGGCGGCCGAAACGTTTCGGCTGCTGCAGCAACAGGCGCCGATCGAGCACCTGCGGGTGCTTGTGTTGCTGGCCCACCGGCGCCTCAATCTCGGCCCCACCGGCCCGCCGCTGCTGCGGCGCTTCCTCGATCACGATGTGACCTGGGTGGACCTGGAGGCCCTGGCCCGCCAGCCGACAAGCGATCCCGCCCTAGCCCTCCTGACCCTGCCGGTGCAACCGCAGCCCGCGTTGACGGCTTGCTGTCAGCACATCCTGGAGCGACAGCCCACTTGGATCGAGTTCATCCTTCCTATCCTTTCCGAACGCTTCATCGGCCTTTCCACGGCGCAACTCATGGCCACCCTCGGCATCTCCAAAGACTTCTGGCGGCACACCCGGGCCTTCCAGGAGATCCTCCAGGAGGGACGCAGCGAGGGGCTCGACGAGGGTCGTCGCGTGCTGGCGTTGCAGCTCCTGGAGCGCCGCTGCGGACGCCTCAGCCCCGCCACCATTGAGCGCATCAACGCCCTCGATCGGCCGCGGCTGGAGCAGCTGGCCTTGGCCCTGCTCGATTTCCAAGGGGCGGAGGATTTGGAGCGGTGGCTGCAGCAGCCGGAAGCTTGATGCCACCCCAGGCTCCTTCCAACGCTCAAGCTGGTCCCAATCTTGATCGATTTTGACCATGGCCCTGGGCCAATCGGAACGTCCGGGCCACAGGCGGGCAACACCACGACAGCTGTTTGCAGTGAGGAATGCATCAGATTTTTAGCTGTCTTGGCCACAGTTAGCAACCGACCTCGTTTACCCGCGTCAACCCCCTTGGCCGGCCAACTTCATTGGTGCCGGACACGGGAGCGACAGCCCACTTGATCGCGTTCATCCTTCCTGTCCTTTCCGAACGCTTCATCGGCCTTTCCACGGCGCAACTCATGGCCACCCTCGGCATTTCCAAAGACTTCTGGCGGCACACCCGCGCCTTCCAGGAGATCCTCCAGGAGGGACGCAGCGAAGGTCGACAGGAAGGTCGACAGGAGGGGCGCAGCGAGGGGCTCGACGAGGGCCGTCGCGTGCTGGCGTTGCAGCTCCTGGAACGCCGCTGCGGACGCCTCCGCCCCGCCACCATTGAGCGCATCAACGCCCTCGATCGGCCGCGGCTGGAGCAGCTCGCCTTGGCCCTGCTCGATTTCCAGGGGGCGGAGGATCTGGAGCGGTGGCTGCAGCAGTGGCGGGGCTGAGGGGCACCTACGAGACCTACAACCACAAACCATCAGCCAGGGTTAAGAAACAGCCAAGTCTTGAGGGATTGAGGGTTTAAGGGAAGGGCCCTGGGGGAGGCAGACCACGCGAAAACCGACGAGGAAGCTGGCACTGCCGGGCCTGCCTCGGCTGCGACAAGCCGAGCTGCAGATTCCGGGGCCGTTAAGCCACGATCCTCCGCGCAGCACCCTCATGGTCTCGCTGATCTTTTCTGAAATCGGCCCCTCGCCATCTTGCCAGGCGCTGCCATCGCTGGGAGCGCCGTCATAGCTTCGATGCCAGTGATCGAGGCACCACTCCCACACGTTTCCGTGCATGTCTTGAAGTCCCCAGCCGTTAGCCGGAAAGATTCCCACTGGCGTGGTCTGCTGGCGGTACTCTCGTTCGGGGCCGTAGGCGAAGCTGGAGTTACCATTGTAGTTGGCAAGTTTCGGCGTGATAGTTTTTCCAAAGTGAAAACGGCTGGTTTTACTGTCAGCCCGGCAGGCGTATTCCCACTGGGCTTCACTGGGCAAGCTGTACGTCAGGCCCGTGCGGTGGCTCAGGCGGTGGCAAAACTCCAGGGCATCGTGCCAACTCACTCTCTCCACCGGCCGGCGGTCTGTGCTGGTTTCTCCGGCCAGCAAACGGGCAGCCCCTTTCTCATCTCGGGTCTGAAATCTGGCGGGATTTGGACTCAGCTCCCTGCCCCAGCGCTCCCTCTCCCTGGGCCGCCACTGCGCCACCTCCCGCCACTGGGCCTGGGTGATCGGCGTCTGGCTCAGGAAAAAACTCTCCAGCTTTACGCCATGCTGAGGTCCCTCAGCAGGGCGATGACTACTTGCTAACGGTGTGGAACCCATCAGAAAACTGCCGGCCGGGATTTGCACCATCGTCAGCGCCAGATCGGGATCCCGATCTGGTGCCAACCGCTCTCGGAAGCACTGGGCCTGCCGGCGCTCGCTACGCAGAAACGTGACTTGTGGGGCAGTGGCGACCATGGGTGAGGTAGCCGTTTGGGCCTAGTGGGTGACCCCACCAGCCAAGCACAGAAAAGAGAGGCGCAAGGCTGGCCGCAGTGTGCCCGTTGCAGGCCAGGCCCCGCCAGGGCATCCGCAGATGCGGTGCGGATCAGCGGGCGAGCAAGCACACGCACCACGGTTTCAGTGATCGGCCTGCCAGGGTTCCAGACGGTGCAGTCGAGAGACTGCATCATCACGGACGCGATCTCCGCCAACTCGGCCAGGGTGCTGAGGGGAAGGCACCACCCAGGGTTGACTGTGGCGAATGGTGGCATTGGGTGCGATCACCGCCACTTGCTTTGGCTTGCTGACGCCAAAGCTGCGGTTTCCGGGCCAGATGGGCAAAGGCGGTGTTGAGCGTCACGACGCCGCAACCATTCCGTGAGCGCCTCGCCCATCAAGGCTGAGCGTTTCGATCCCTGGACATCAAGCTGAGCCAAAAGCCCATCTTCCAGTGAGATGCTGATGGATCGATTGGCTGTGACCCGAACAGAAATCCTGTTAATAAATTGAGGGGAGGGGCGCTCGCGTGGTGACCAGATGTGTGCGCATAAC
>JBKCTK010000061.1:0-18437 GCA_046319055.1 Synechococcaceae cyanobacterium | reverse complement strand
CGATCGGCTCGACCTGCCCAACCCAGCGGCGGTACGCTCCGGTCTCGCCCTCTCCCTGTTTCGCGCCGGCTCGATCTCCGTGGCCAGGGCCGCCTAGGTGGCCGGCTTACACCTGCCACGCTTCCTGGAGATCCTCTCCTCCTTGAAGATTCCGGTGGTGGAAGGCGGAACGGAGGATCTGCAGGAGGATTTCGCCATCGCCCGACGCGGGCTCACCGGCGCCCCCTGAGCAGCGCTTTCCCCTGGTCAGCGGGGTGGTGATCGCTGACGCGGGGCCCTTGATCGCCCTGGCACGAATCGGCCATCTCGATCTTCTGCGTCAGCTGTTCGGAGCGGTGACCCTCACCCCTGTCGTGGCGGCGGAAATTGGCCTTGATCGCCGGGGCGAAATCGCCGCTGCCAGGGCAGGTGTGGTAGCGATCGCCGCGGCCTTGCGAGCCGGGTGGCTCACCATCCCAGATCCGGGATTGGAGCGCGGTGATGTACCGCTGAACCCCGGCGTCGATTCAGGGGAGCGCAGCTGCATCGCGCTGGCCCTCCAGCTGCAGGCGGCCGGGCGAAGCGTGTTGCTGATCGTGGATGACCGTTGCGGTCGGGCTGAAGCCAGGAGCCAGGGGGTCGCCATCCTGGGCACCGCCGCCGTGTTGGTGTTGGCTAAGGAACAAATCTCATCCTGATCAGCAATAAAGCTCCTCAGAGCTAACGATCACTGGCTGAGGAATGCTGACTGGCACGCATGAGCGCCCAAAGGCGAGGCGCCGGAAGCCCGTTCTTACCAGGCGTGAGAATTCCTCTGATGAGGAGTGCGGGCCGTGGAGATCTGGGCAGCGGAGCCCAAAGCTTCGGCGATGCTTCCGGCGCCTGGCTCGCTGATGAACAGCTGGGCCAGGGCCGTGGTGTCGACGTCAAGGATCACCGTCGGTCCGCGAGCAGCGGGTCGCCCAGCAGGGCCACCTGAGCAACTGGCCATGCCCCCCCCCCCGCTACGCGAAAGGATCGGCAAACTTCCCTCAAGTTTGCCCCTTCAACGTGGCTCAATCGTTCTTGCGAAATGTCATTGCTGCCGGCTTTGCTTGCGTTGGTATCGGTCTTGCTCTCCACGGCGGTGATGCCCGAGCGCTGGTTATTGAAGTGAACGGTAGCAATTACGACGTTACAACTGTTTCAGGGTCTTACGATTCGTTGATTACTACTCTTTCTGCCCAGCCTTGGTTTGGCAACACCAGCCTTTCATACACATTTGCAGAAACGGTCATTAATCAACTGGGCCTGCCAAACTTTAACGGTGGGATGGGCCCAATCTTTGCTATTGGGACGAGAAATGTCTCTGGAATCGACTGGGTTCGTGCTTCTTACTTCTATAGTAATGAAGAAGAAATGGGATTTGTGGAAGGGAATGACACCGTGTTCACCTCACAAACGGCTACATATGCCAAGGCCCAGCTTCAGCCGCCAGCTCCCAGCGGCGTCCCGGGTCCTCTTCCTGTATTCGGCGCCATGGCGGGCTATGGCATGAGCCGCCGGCTGCGGGCCCGCATTCAGGCCGCTTCGCCCAAGCCCATGGGTTGCTGAGCTTCCCGCCGCGAATCTCGCGCCGCCATCCCTGCGCGTCAGACCCACCCCGCCCCGGGGTGGGTCTTTTGCTGGGTTGAGTCGCTTAGCGGCTGCGCCCTCCAGCACCGTCATGCAGCGCCCGCCAAGCGTGGGGTGGTGGCTGATCACACCGAGATGGTCCTTGTGGCCCCAGCAGCGCTCGCACCTCGCGCCCTCCGCCCGGGCGAGGCGCACCCTCGGACCCACCTCTTGAGGCTGGGCAATCACCGCAGCGGCTGCCTCTCCGCCGCCGCGCTGAGCGGGTACCAGCCACCCGTCGGCGAGCTTGTGGACATCAGGGCAGGGGCCGGCTGCCAGGACCGCAGACCATCACGCATAGCCTTGATCGCGGCCTGCTCCGCAACAGTGAGGGCTTCCTGCCACTCCGCTGGGGCCTTGCGCCAGCCCCGCTTGGCCACCGAGCGCTCGGCCACAAAGAGGGCAGGCGCCCGGCTCGGCTGGCTGCCGCTGCCCCATTGAACGGGCCGTGGAGATCAGGCGGGCCGCTCAGCTGGCGGTGCCGAAGGCCACCTGGCAGGCGGCGTTGAGCAGCTCCGCCTCGGCGGCGGAGGCGGGTGGGATGCCGTTGAGCAGGCCGGCGTTGCAGTCGGCGCTCAGCTGGTAGCTGGTGCCGTCGGAGGTGGCCACGAAACTCACCGAGGCCTCACCGCTGGGCTGCACCGTGCCGAACTGGAGCTCGTAGGTGCTGTTGGGCACCACGATGTAGGGCACATTGCTGTTCACGGCGTTGTTGACGGCGTTGTTGATGATCGCCGCCGTCGCCAGGGTGGAGATGCCCCACACCGCGGCGTTCGCGCCCCACCAGCCCCAAGCTGGTCCCACCCCGGCGCTATACCAACCCCAGTTCCAGGGGCGGGCCACCCCCCAACCGGGCCGCACCCAACCCGGGTAACGGTTCACGGCATTGAGGTTCACCTGGCGGTTCCAGGTGGGATTCACGCTCAGGTTGCGGTTGACGTTGACGTTGCGGTTGACGTTGAGATTGCTGTTGACGTTGCGGTTGATATTGGTGTTGAGCGAACCATTCCCCACCCGGTCGGGCCGGGCCAAGTCCGGACGCTGCGCCGGCGGGTTGAGGGAGGGGGTGCCAACCCGGTTGAGGCGGTCGCCCTGGCTGAAGCCGCCGGCTGGCCTCAGGTCGCCGCGGCTGAAGCCGCCACCGCCGCCGCCACCGAAGCCGGTTTGGGGGCGCGACAGCCCGCCACCGCCCAGGCCGCCACCGCCCCGGCCGGGTTGGGGGCGGGCCATGCCTCCGCCCGAGAAGCCACCCCCGCCACCCCGGAAGCCAGCTCCGCCGCCGCCTCCGCGCATGCCCCCGCCGCCACCGCCGCCCCGCGCCAGCAGGGGATCGCCGCCGGCCGCCCCCGTTCGCACTGAGGAACCCAGGGCCCACCCAGCCGGTAACGGCAAGACCATCACGCCCGACGCCAGCAGCGCCAGAACGGAGCCTGGAGCGTTCATCAGCGGGTCTCCATGACCTTGCCGACCAGCTGGCAGCCCCGGTCGTAGCAGGTGAGATCGAGGCGACCGTCGCTGCCGAAATGGGCCTGCACCAGATCGCGGCCGCGGAAGTCGGGCCGCTGCTGCAGCAGGCTGTTCAGGTAGTTGGGATTCACCACGCACAGCTCTTTGTCGTTGACGCAGAGCGTGTTGGTGGAAAACAACACGGCGGCATTGCGCAGCGGCTGGAAGCCGCTGCCGTTGTCGAAGCTCATGCGGGCCGGCTGATCGCTGATGCGCAGCGTTTGGCTGAGCGCGCCGATGCTGTGGCGGTAGAGGGTGGCGCCGGCCTCATCCACCGCTTCCACCTTGCAGGGCACGGCGGGGGCCCCCTTGAGCGAGCAGGTGGTGGTGATGGCGTAGAGCACCTCCGCCCGGGCTGGCGCGGCGCTGAGGCCGAGGCCGCAGGCGCTGGCGGCGATCAGCAGCGCCAGCGGCCGATGCGCCCGCGAGGCGCGGCGCGGTTTGGACGGGAGCAGGGCCATGCGGCGACCGCAGCGATCTGCCTTGGTCTTAGAGCCTGGCGTCGGCGGCGTCAGCCCTGGCGGGCTTGCCCGCCGTAAATCGTCAAGCCCGCCGTTCGACGGGTCGAGCGGACCAACACAGCGCCCGATCAGGTGGCCAAATTTCCAGGTGGCCAAATTTCGAACGGCTCGTGGAGCTGCGGTTCCGGGAGGCAGGGCAGGCGGCACCGTGTCGGCCAGGGCTGGGCGCCAAGTGCGGTCGTGGAGCCCCCTCACCAGGGGAGCGCTTCGCCATTGGCGTGCCAGAAACGCCCGCTGGTCTCCAGGCTGAGCTCGTCGATCCGCGCCAGCAGGCCCCGGGCCGCTTTCTCCGGCGGAATGCCGGCAAAGTTCACCATGCGGGTGGCCACCATGCCGGGATGCAGGATCGCCACGGCGATGCCCTTCGGTCGCAGGTCCACCGCCAGGGATTTGCCGGCCATGTTCAGCGCCGTCTTCGACATGCGGTAGCCGTAGTAGCCGCCGGAGCTGTTGTCGTCGATCGAGCCCATGCGGCTGGTGATCAGGGCCAGCTTCGAGCCGGCCGTCAGGTTGGGCAGCAGGGCCCGGCTAAGCAGCAGGGGCGCCACAGCGTTCACCTCGAATTGGCGCCGCAGGCCCGTCGCGTCAAGGTTCTCAAGGCTGTCCGCGATCAGGATGCCGGCGTTGAGAATCGCGCCGGCGAGGCTCACCCCCCGCAGCCGCTCCGCTAGCGCAGCCAGGTCGGCTTCGCAGGTCAGCTCCACGCCCGCCTCGATCGCCACCCCCAGGGTTTCCAGCTCCGGCGAAGCGCTGCGGCAGACCGCGATCACCCGTTCGCCCCGGGCGCTCAGCTGGCGGGTCAACTCCAGGCCGATGCCGCGATTGGAGCCGGTGATCAACCAGGTGGTCATGGAAGCGCGGGGGGTGAGGGGAGGCCAGCGGACCAGGCTTGATCATCCTGTCCGGCTCGGGTGTTGATTGCGGTTCGGCCGCAGGCAAGCCGTCCGTGGCTGGTCCCTGAAGCTCCGCGGCGCCAGGAAGGTTGCTCCAAATTCGCTTGGCCTGACGCGCATCTCCGTGTACTGAGCCAAGCGTGGGGCGCGACATCACGGCGCGATCTCGGGCAGCAACAGCCGCCTTTGCGGGCCAGCCTCGCTGCACTGACCAAGGCCTGGCGCGCGGGCCCGCTCAGCCACCGCATTCGAGGCCACCCCGGCAACCGCGTTTTATCTCAGGCAACCGGCCATTCCCGCCCCGGCGGACCGGGCCCCAGCACTCAGGCCCCCACCGCCCGAGAGATCAGCACGGTGAGCATCAGCATCGCCAGCAAGATCTGCAGCGCCATCGTCAGCTTGGCGATGCGGGAGATCACCACCTCGCTGGTGGGGCCATAGGTGGAGTTGGTGTTCAGAGCTAGAAACAGGTAATCGATCAGGTGCGGCATGGCGGGGGGCTGGCCCTCGCGGCTGGGCCAGATGAAGGCCCCTCCGGGAATGGAGATGTCTAACATGATGTAAATGAATGTGAATACAATCACCGTTTCCATGTAAACACCGGCCACATCCCACAGGCTCAACAGACCTTCGCCTTTCACGTGGCTCGCGGTCATCACCATGCTCAGCACATTGGCGAACACCTGCACCAGCGCCACCATCAAATACGACAGGCCCCAGAACACGAGATGGCGTTGGCCGAAGCGATAGAGCGACAGCCCCAGGCCCACCGTTACCACTGCGAACACGACGGTGCTGATGTGCTCGATGCCGCTCAGCATCGGCGTAAAGCTGCTGGCCGCCAGGTGGTGGGCCTTGATGCGGTCCACCAGCAGGGTGTCCATCAGCCACACCACGGCCATGGCCAGCAGCACCAGCAGCCGGCCATGGCCGTGGGTGAGCCGCTGGCGCAGCAGCGAGGCGGGGGAGACGGAGGAGCAAGACGCCACGGCGGGCTGGGCGGGATCGGGCGCGGATGGCTCGGGTGTGGTGGGTTCAGCCATCCGATTGCCGGGTTCGGCTGGATTGTCGAGTCTGCCCGCGGCGGATGCCAGGGCCGAGCTCAGGGATGGGTGCGGCGATGGGGCCGGCAGGAGGGTGTGCGGGTCCCACGGAGCCCATCCCAGCGGCTGGACGGGAGCTGCCGGAGGCCACGGCCCCGCTGACGAACGGCCCCGCTCACGAACGACCCCGCTGGGAACGGCCCCGCGGGCGATCGGCGGGGCTCCAAGGCGTTGCCCCGGTGAGCTGGCGCGGCCCAGCGGTTGTCGAGCGGGACCTGCGGAACGCTGGAGGGAGAGGTGGTTGGCCGTGGAGCCCGGCCGTGGCGGCCGGCCGCCCGGCAACATGGGCAGGTGATGGAGCAACCTGCGGCGCGGATCAGCGGCTTCGGCCAGGGAGAGGGGGAGCTGCTGGAGCTCACCTACCCGAAACCGCTGCCGATGCGGCTCGACCGCTGGCTGGTGAGCCAGCGGCCGGAGCAGAGCCGCGCCCGCATCCAGAAGTTCATCGATGCCGGCTGCGTGCGGGTGAATGGCCACACCGGCCGCGCCAAGACGCCCCTGCGCCAGGGCGACACGGTGCAGCTGTGGATGCCGCCGCCCGAACCGCTTCCTTACCTCATCCCTCAAGACATCCCCCTGGATGTGCTGTACGAAGACAGCCATGTGATCGTGCTCAACAAGCCCGCCGGCCTGACCGTGCATCCGGCGCCGGGCAACAAGGACGGCACGCTGGTGAATGCGTTGCTGCATCACTGTCCGGACCTGCCCGGCATCGGCGGTGAGCTGCGCCCCGGTATCGTGCATCGGCTCGATAAGGACACCACCGGCTGCATCGTGGTGGCCAAGAGCCAGGAGGCCTTGGTGCGGCTGCAGGTGCAGATCCAGAAGCGGATCGCCAGCCGCGAGTATTTGGGCCTGGTGTATGGCCAGCCCGCCGACGATGCCGGCACGATCGTGGGCGCCATCGGCCGCCATCCGGTGGACCGCAAGAAATATGCGGTGGTCAGCGATCTCTCCGGCCGCCACGCCCGCACCCACTGGCAGGTGATCGAACGCCTCGGTGATTACGCCCTGCTGCGCTTCCAGCTCGACACCGGCCGCACCCACCAGATCCGGGTGCATTGCGCCCACATGAACCACCCGATCGTGGGCGATCCGGTGTATTCGCGGGCCCGCCGCCTACCGGTGGCGTTGCCCGGCCAGGCGCTGCACGCGGCGGCCCTGGGACTCAACCATCCCCTCACGGGTGAGCGTCTGCGATTTGAGGCCCCCTTGCCCGAGGCGTTCGAGCGGCTGCTGCAAACCTTGCGGCGGCGCAGTTGAGTCCGCCCTCTTCAGCCCCGCAGGCGTTCGATCAGGTGGCTGCCCACCCGCAGGGCATTGGCGATGGCCGTGAGCGAGGGGTTCACGGCGCCGATCGAGGGCATGAAGCTGGTGTCCACCACGTAGAGATTGTCGAGCTCGTGGGCCTTGCAGTTGAGGTCGAGCACCGAGCTGGCTGGGTCGTTGCCGAAGCGACAGGTGCCGGCCTGGTGGCCGACGGCGGCGATGCCCATGCTATTGGCGATGTAGAACTGACGCTCCACCAGGTGGTTGCGCAGATAGAGGCGATCCAGCACCGCCTCCAAGCGGTTCACCAATCGCTGGGAGGCGCTGAGGTTGTTGGGTGTGTAGCTGAGCTGGATCTGGCCGCTGGCGGTGACCGTGACGCGGTTGTTGGGATCGGCTAGGTCTTCGCTGGAGATCCAGAAATCCACCGCATGTTCGGCGATCTTGTCCATGCTCCAGCCGGGCATCAAGAAGGTTTCCAGCGGGGCATAGCCCTTCATGATCGTGCCATTGGTCTTACCCGTCATCTGGATATTGCCCATCGGGTAGGGGAAGTCGGCATCGCCAAAATACCAATCATTGAGCGATACCGTTTTTTGAAATACCGTGTGGTTCGGCTCATGGGCCAAGGCCACCATCGCCTTGCTGTTGTGGAACATGTAGTTGCGCCCCACCTGGTCGGAGCCGTTGGCCAGGCCGCGGGGGTGGCGGTCGTTGGCGGAGAGCAATAGCAGCCGGGCGCTGTTGGCGGCGCCGCAGCTCACCACCACCACATCGCCGCTCACCGTGAGCGGTTCACCATCGCGCTCCAGCTGTACCGCCGTCACGGTGCGGCCGCTGGGGTCGGTCAGCAGCCGCTTCACCTGGGCCCGCGTCAGCAGCGACACAGTGGCGCTGGTCAACGCCGGCCGGATGCCCAACACCTCGGCATCGCCCTTGGCGTGCACCAGGCAGGGGAAGCCATCGCAGCAGTTGCATTTGCGGCAACGGCTGAAGGCCGGGTTGCGTTCATCCAGCAGCACACCGCTGGGGGCATGGAAGGGATGGAGACCGGCCTCCCGCAGGTCATCCACCAACTTCTGCATGCGTGGTTCGTGGGCCACCGGCGGGTGGGGATAGGGGCCGCTGCAGGGGGGCTCGGTGGGGTCTTCGCCGCGCAAGCCGTGGACGTGATAGAGCTCTTCGGCCTGTTGATACCAGGGTTCGAAGTCGTCATAGCGCAGGGGCCAGGCGGGGGAGATTCCCTCAAGGTGGGCCAACTCCTCGAAGTCGCGTTGGCGCAGCCGGAAGTGGGCGGCGCCATACATCTTTGTGGCACCCCCCACGAAGTAATGACTACCCGGTTGGAAGGCTTTGCCGTGTTGGTCCAGCCAGGGATCGGGCGACACATAGCGCCCCTTTTGGAACACCTCTTCCCCATCCCAGTTCTGTGGTTCCTGGGGCAGCCAATCGCCCCGCTCTAGCACCAGCACCCTCAGCCCGCTCGTTGCCAAGGCCCGGGCCAGGGTGCCGCCGCCGGCGCCGCTGCCGATGATCACCACATCGAAGTGGCGCCGCTCCCCGAGCTCCAGTTGGGAGGGGGCGGGCAGGCTGGAGCTGCTGAGTCCAGGTTCGCCGAGGCTGAGGCTGGAGGGGGGCATGGCGGCGGGAACAGGGTGGGGAGGAAGGGATGGTCCGCGGTTGCGGCCGCTGCCGTGGCACTTTGCCAGGGCTAGATCTGCCAGGGCTGGCTTATCCAGACTGGCTGCAGCTCAAGGGGCTCAGCCGTTGGGATACCGGTTCAGCTGGTCGAGCATTTTGCAGACCATGGCGGTCCAACCCGTTTGGTGGGAGGCTCCGACACCGCTGCCGTTTTCGCCATGAAAGTATTCGTGGAATAACATCAGATCGCGCCAGTGGGGGTCGTTTTGAAACAACGCGACGTTGCCATTGAAGGCGCGGCGCCCGTTGGCATCGCGGCGAAAGATGCTGACCAATCGCTTTTCCAGTTCGAGTGAAACCTGCCAGAGATCCAGCCAGTTGCCGGAACGGGTGGGGAATTCCACCTTGAAGCTTTCGCCATAGAAATGGGCGTACTTCTGCAGGGATTCGATTAGTAAGAAGTTCATTGGAATCCACACGGGACCACGCCAGTTTGAGTTGCCACCGAACATCGCCACCGGGCTATCGGCCGGGCTGTAAGTGAGCGTTTGAGAGTCGCGACCTTCGGTGTAGGTGTAGGGGTGCTCTGCGTAGGCTTTGGACAGCGAACGGATGCCGTAGGGCGATAGAAACTCCTGCTCATCGAACAGTCGCTCGCAGATCCGCTGCAGGCGCTCTCGTGGCACCAGGGTGTAGAGCAACCGATCGTTGTGCCAATGCCCGAGTTGTTCCACCACCCAGCTGGGATCGGTGCGTTCGCGCACGAACCAGCGCACCGAGCGGAGCGAATCCAGCATCGGCAGCCGTTGCACCGTGTCGATGTCGAAGCTCTGCACCGCCAACAGCGGCACAATCCCCGAGAGGGAGCGGCTGCGTAGATAGTCGGCGCTGCCATCGGGACGTTTGATCACATCGTAATAGAAGCCATCCTGCTCGTCCCAGTTCAGGAATCTGTGTCCCCCCCCCGGGTTATTCAGCGTGATCGCCAGTTGGATAAAGTCCACCACAAAACGCTCGCAAATGTCGGCGTACTCAGGTTCTTCGCGGCTGAGTTCTACGGCGATCTGCAGCATGTTCAGGCTCAGTGATGCCATCCAGGCGGTGCCATCACATTGTTCAATCACGCTGCCATCTTGGAGCGGAAAGCGCCGGTCAAATACCGCAATGTTGTCGAGACCGAGGAAGCCACCTTCAAAGACATTGTCGCCAGAGCGGTCGTTGCGGTTGGCCCACCAGCCGTATTCCAGCAACAGCTTGCGGAAGGCAGCCCGCAGGAAGCCGAGATCAGCCACATCGGAGTGTTTGCGGTCGATCTGGTAGATCCGCATCGCCGCCCAAGCGCCGATCGGTGGATTCGGATCGGATAATGCCCATTCGTAGGCGGGCGTTTGGGCACTGGGTGCTGTGTAGTGGGGGGTGCGCAGCAGCATGCACTGCTGTTTCGCGGTGGCGGCATCGAAGACGGCGAAGGCCACCGAGTGAAACATCAGATCCCACTGGCAGAAATAGGGGTATTCCCAGCAGTCGGGCATTGAGATCACATCGTGGGCATGCAGCCGCTTCCAGTAGGCATTGGCGCTCTGCCAGCGCTGGGTCGGCGGTTTCGGGCTGGTGGGATCCCCCTCCAGCCAACGCAGCACGCTCCAGCCGTAGTACTTCTTGCACCAGAGCAGACCGGCCGTGCCGGCCAGGTGGATCTGCCGGTCGTCCTCGCTGAGCTCCGGCACGCGGTGGGCGAAGTACTCGCGCCATTCCTGTTCGCGCTCCGCAAATAGGGCGTCAAAGGCGTCGCCGAAGGGATCCTCGGCTCCCAGGGCCGCCTGGGAGCGCAGGCGCAAGCGCACCTGCCACTCCTCGCCGGGCGCCAGCTGGCGCTGTAGCAGCCGCGCCGCCTTGCTGCCGCGCAGGGCGGGGTTCACCGCCCCCGCTTCGCCATGGATGAGATAGCGATGGAAGCCATCCTTTTGGAACGGGGAGGCGTTTGCTGTGCCCCACAACCGCTCATTGTTGGTTTCGTTGTTGGTGAAGATCCAGCGCCCTGGCTCGTGGCAATCGAGCTGATAAACCCCGAGATGAGGCAGATCATCGGTTCGGATCGCGGCAGTGCCGGCATCCTGGGCCTGGTCTGGGGCGAGGCCGATGTCGCGCCGTTCCTCATCCGGATAGCCCCAAGACCAGGTGTTGCGCAGCCACAGGCTGGGCAGCAGGGTGAGTGGGGCGGGTTCGGGCCCGCGGTTGCTGATTCGCAGCCTGATCAGTAGATCGTCCGGCGCCGCCTTGGCGTATTCCACCACCACGTCGAAATAACGACTCTCGGCAAAGATGCCCGTATCCACCAACTCGTATTCGGGTTGATCGCGACCGCGCCGCCCATTTTCCTCTCGCAAATGCTGGTAAGGAAACGGCCGCTGCGGATACTTGTACAACGCCCGCATGAAGCTGTGGGTGGGGGTGTTGGCCAGGTGGAAGAAGTAATCCTTGATGTCTTCGCCGTGGTTCCCCTCAGGGTTGCTGAGGCCAAAGGCCCGCTCCTTGAGGATCGGATCCACGCCATTCCAGAGGGCTACGGCGAAACAGAGGCGGCACTGGTCATCACAGATCCCCAGCAGGCCGTCTTCACCCCAGCGGTAGGCCCGCGAGCGGGCGTGGTCGTGGGGGAAGGAGCGCCAGGCATCACCATCGGCCGAGTAGTCCTCGCGGACGGTGCCCCACTGGCGTTCGCTCAGATAACTGCCCCAGAGGCTCCAGGGCACGCCGCCGTGGTCGCGTTCGGCGATGCGCCGGGCTTCGGAGGGGTGCACGCCATCGAAGCTGACGGGGCCGGGTGTGGAGTGGGTCACAGGGCGGCCCCCAAGGAGGCGCCGATGCGCAATGCGTTGGCGATCACCGTTAGGCCGAGGCCCACCGACGGGCAGGAGGGCAGCACGCTGGCATCAGCGATCCAGAGGTTGGCCACACCATGGCAGCGGCCCTCCAGGTTCACCACCGCGCTGGCGGGGTCGGAGCCCATGCGGCAGGTGCCGCAGGCGAAGCCCATCACCGACAGCGGCGCTTCGCCGCGGGGGTAGATCGGAGCCCGCCGCACCACCTGGGTGAGCGGATCGTCTTCGATGGATTTGATGGTGTTGAGCCAGCGATAGACCAGCCGGTCGTGGGCCTCCCGGTTGTTGGGCAAATAGGTGATCTGGATCCGATCGCCCCGCAGGGTCACCCGATTCTCGGGATCGGGCCGCACCGTGCTCATCGCCCACCAGGTGATCGACCGATCGGCCAGCCACTCCAAGGCGGTGGCGGGCAGCAGCCGCGACACCAGGGACAGCAGCGGCGGCGACTCGGCGAACAGGGGATCCTGTAGCACCCCGCCACCATTGCGAATCGAGCCAAGCGGAAACTCCACGTTGCGGTCGCCCCAGTAGTAGTCCGTTAGGCCCAGGGCCGGGGCGAAGCGGCCGGAGTTGGGGGCGCTGGCCCGCTGCAAGATCGCCGTGAGCTGGGGCTTCATCAGGTTGCGGCCCACTTGACCGGAGGCGTTGGCCAGGCCGTGGGGATGGCGCTCGCTTGCCGAGCGCAGCAGGATCACGGCGCTGTTCACCGCCCCCGCCGCCAACACCACCTGCTGGCCTTGGAACAGCCAGCTCTGATCGGCGATGCGTGCCTCCACGCCCTTCACCGCGTTGCCGCTGGGGTTGACATGCAGGGCGGTGACCTGGGCGCCGCTGCGAATTGTCAGGCCAGGCTGCCCTTGGAGGGGGGCGAGCCCAAAGCGTTCCGCGTCGCCGCTGGGATGGTTTGGCGCATCCGACCAGCTCAGGGGTAGGTCGTAAGGTTGCAGCGCCTGCCGCTGCAGACCGCGGCGCAGCGCTTCCAGGAAGGGCTCGATCGGCCGGGGTGGATGGATGTAATCGGCGGAACGGGGCGGTTCGCTGGGATCGATGCCGTGGCGGCCATGGACCCGGTACAGCGCTTCCGCCGCGTCGTACCAGGGAGCTAGATCGCTATAGCGCAGCTGCCAGTCGGGGCTGGGACCCTCCTGCAGCTCCAGGCCGAGGAATTCGCGCTCGCGCATGCGTTCGAGCACGGCGCCCCAGATCTTGCTGTTGCCGCCCAGGGCGTAGATGGTTTGGGGTGGGAAGGGATCGCCGTCCGGACCAAACCATTGCTCGTCGGGGTGATAGCGGTCTTTGCGGAACAGATCCACATCGGCCACGTTTTGATCCTGGGGGGGCAGCGTCGTCCCTCGCTCCAGAAGCAGGGTCTTGCGACCTGCGGCCAGCAGTTGCCGCAGCACGGCCGCCCCGGCGGGGCCGCTGCCGATGACGATGACGTCGTAGTGCTGGTCGTCGAGAATCATGGCGTTGGGCTATTGCCAGAGGTCGAAGAGGGCGAACAGGACGATCCAGATCACATCCACGCGCTGCCAGACCAACGAAACCGAGGCTGCAGCGGCTTCACCGCCGCTGTCGTCGCCGGGGCGGAAGGAGCCCGCCAGCAGCAGCCCCAGCAGGATGCCGGTGATCAGATGCAGGCCACGGACACCGCTGAGCAGATCGAAGTTTCCGCCGAACACGCCGCCGAACACGCCGTCGTACCAGCAGAAGCTGAGGCCGCGCCATGGCACCGCCTGGCCGACCACGAAGGAGGCCCCCATCGCCATCGCTACCATCAGCTGCCAATAGGCGCGGCAGCCCCAGAGGGTGCCGCGCTGCGGTTGGCGCTCAGCGAAATCGGCCACGACGCTGCTGCTCACCGATCACACCACCCCAGCGCGGATCGCCTGCACCACCGGCACCGTATGCAGGCCGTAGACCCAGATCAGCTGGTTGCCGAGGGTCACCTGCACGACAACCAGCAGCGCCAGCACCCCGCCGGCCGCCAGAAACGGCAGTGGCAGGTGCTGGGGATCGCGGCTGCGGATCACGTAGCGCCAGGCGGTAAGCAACGAGAGCACCCCGGCCAGGGACCAGCCGAGGGTGCTGTGCAGGTTGAGAATTTCGCTAGCTCGGCCATAGGGCTCGGCGAGACCTGCCTCCACTTGACCGAAGATAATCGCCACAAAAATAGCTGCCGTTGCAAAGAGTAGATTCCAGAAGCTGACTTCGAATAAATTGTGGCGTCCGGTCAGCACGCCGATGAGATCAAAGATCACCGCAATCACGGCCATCGCAATCACGAAGTGCACCACAATCGGATGGATGGTATCCATCCACGGCAGATTGTGATCGTTGAGCGCTGGCAGCAACGACGGCATCGGGACCTGGGTCCGCAGGCATCGATTTGAGCCTGGCCAGAGTTTGTTAAGACGTCAGAAGCTCTTCACGATTCGCCATAGTGGCGTGGGGGGAGCCTCACCCCTGGCCGCCACTCCCAGCCGCCACTGCCTGTGGCTATGGCACGCACCACGAGGGATCGGGCCGGGGTGGGGTCAGGGCCCCTTCGACCGCTCCGGGCTGGGCATGGGAACACGCCAAAGGCATGCTTCGAGGCGGAGCCGGGGCGTCGTCGTTCCGTCTCCGCGTTGGCCGCGAAGCGGTGCCTCCGGGCATCACCCCAGCAGTTGATGCCCTTTGGGGCGTCGTCGGTGGTGCCCCCTCCAGCGTCAGAGTCAGGTCGGCACAGACCTCGACGACGAAGGCTTCCAGCCCAGACGGCGACATGGTGGCCGACTGGAAAGTGGCCGATCCTGCCGAGCCCCTCTGTTCCGCCCGGCCCGTTGCACGGCATCTCCACACGCAACGACGGCGGAGGACCTGCCCCAGCACCAGGGCAAGCGCCGGCTGTGGGCGCGGGGCCCTGAGCCTGCTCAAGCGGTGGGTCTCCAGCCAGCAGGGTGTGGCTCTTTCTGGCAGCTCTTGCAGCAGGCCTGCGAAGGGGACTCATCCAGCAGCCAGATGCCCGAGTCGTCTTTGCCCATGGCCGCAGGTGGTCTGTCGGCTGGCTGCATCCGACAATCAAAACAGGAGTTGACGGAAAGCGCAAACGCTTCATCCAATCTGCGCAAGTGCATGGACTTTGCTGCACAGTGCAGCTAATCTGCATCACATATTGGGCCAAATAGGTCCAATTCTATAGTGGCTTACTTCTAAGCTTTAGCTTGGTTTGTTATGGCGCTGTAGTTCCCTTTTCATTGTTTCTGTCACCCATGTCGACACCCCTCAAGCGCTCCTTTCGGATGCCGAGGAGCCTCAAAGCGGCTTCCTTGGTTTGCTTGGCCTCGCCAATGCTGGGCTTGGTTGCCATTCCCAACTCTGCCCAAGCTGCTACAAGGCCTAGTGAAAAATGGAGGTTTTGAAACTAATGATGGTCCTGGTTATATTGTCAATAATCCAATCGAGGATTGGACCCTAATCAATACATCCTCGACCGGGGCTTCGATCAACGCCGTTAATACATTGGCGCAGCTCCAGGCCGGTACAAATGCTCCGATCCCCCTCTGGGGCATCTCTCCTGGTTATGTTAATGGTAACGGCTTCAGAAGCGGCTGGAATGGAGGTTATTTTGTCATTGCGGATGGTTGGCCCCAGTATAATTCTAAACTTGAGCAAGTCATTAGCGGCCTTACTCCTGGCGGCAAATATGAATTGAGGTTCGAATATGCGTATGCTCAGCAAGCGGGTTTCGATGGTCCCACCAATCAGAAGTGGACCGTCAATTTCGGCTCAGAGTCCTACGAGACCGAGGCCTACGACCTGCCAAGCCATGGCTTTTATGCTGGCTCCGGTACCGAGGGTTGGTTAACTGCTTACAAACTTTTCACACCCACCTCGGCCACGCAGACCCTCTCGTTCCTCGCCGTTGGCTCACCTGGCGTGCCGCCGATGTCGCTTCTTGATGGAGTGCGCTTGTTTGATGTAACCCCACCCCCACCCCCACCGGCTCCCGTGCCCGGCCCCCTGCCGCTGCTCGGGCTTGGCGCCAGCTTGGCTTGGAGCCGCCGCTTGCGTCAACGGACGCAACGCAACAGCCTGCGCTGAAGCTGCGCTGGCTCCAGGGTTTGCTCGTTCCCGCTATCAGCGGGACAGCTCTCCCGATGTGGCCTGGCCCCTGCCGTTTTCGGTCAGGGGTCAGGTTTTCTTTGAGCATCAGCCCTGAGTCTTTGCTGCTGGGCGGCGTCGCTGAAGCTGAAGGCGAGCTTTTCCGCCGTATCTGCAGCAGCGGGACGGTACAAGCCTTGGCGACGAAGCCTCCCTGGGCAGACGGCGACACGGTGGCCAACTCATCCGTGGCTGATCCTGCTGAGACCCCGGTCTGCCCGGCCCGTTGCATGGCCTCTCCACCCGCAACGACGGCGGAGAACCTGCCCCAGCACCCGAACGACCCTTCGACTTCCGATACGGGATCTGCTCTAGCGAGGCCCCCTTGCATCATGGGGGCTCTAACGGGCGGCTCAGGTCGCAAGCTCGCGCAAGGGAGATCATCCAACTGCCTGATGCCCGAATCGCCCTGACCGATGGCCGCTGGTGATCCGTCGGCTAGCTGCGGCCGTCAAATCGACATGGGATGTCCAAAAAACGACAACTTCAGGCGCGTTCTGCACATTTTCCCCCATTAAGCCGCACACTGCTGCACACTGCATTCTGTTGGGATGCCAAACCCCAATTTGCAGGCACCTGCTTCTTGGATTTCATCCCTGAGGCTTAATTGTTCTGCAAGCTCTCCTTTACTTACTGTTTCTGCCACCCATGTCTTCTATCCCCAAGCGCTCCTTGCGCATGCCGAGAAGCTTCAAATCAGCTTCTTTGGCTTGCCTGGCCTCGCCAATCCTGGGTATGATTGCCTTTGCCAATCCCACCCAAGCTGCTACCAACCTGGTGCAGAATGGCAGTTTTGAAAGCAACAATGGGCCCGGATATGTTAGTGGCAATCCAATCACGGATTGGACCATGATAAACATCGCTACGTCCGGTATTTCAATTAATGCTATTAATACAATTGGTCAGCTCCAGGCTGGTACCAGCGTTCCGATCCCCCTATGGGGCGTCTCCCCTGGCTATACGAATGGAAACGGTTTTAGAAATAGCAATGATGGTGGATACTTTATCATTGCTGACGGCTGGCCTGAATACTACTCCAAGTTTAACCAGCTTATCAGCGGACTGACTCCTGGCAATAGCTATGAATTGAATTTTGAGTATGCCTACGCTCAGCAGGCCGGCTTTGACGGTGCTACCAACCAGAAGTGGACAGTGAACTTCGGTTCGGAATACTACGAAACTCCTCAGTATACCCTCCCGGATCATGGTTTTTATGCGGGCTCTGGTGCTTCCGGTTGGCTAAATGCCAGCAAAGTTTTCACTGCAACTTCCGCCTCGCAGACTCTCTCGTTCCTCGCCATTGGCTCCCCTGGCGTTCCGCCAATGTCGCTGCTTGATGGCGTGAGCTTGATCGATGTAACCCCTCCCCCGGCTCCCGTGCCCGGCCCCCTGCCGCTCCTCGGTCTTGGCGCCACCTTGGCTTGGAGCCGCCGCTTGCGTCAACGCACGCAACGCAACAGCCTGCGCTGAAGCTCCGCTGGCTCCAGGGTACGCTCGTTCCCGCTACAAGCGGGACAGCTCTCCCAGTGTGGCCTGGCCCCTGCCGTTTTCGGTCAGGGGTCAGGTTTTTCATTGATCTGGGCGATAGGGTTTCGCCGATCGCTAGCTCCGCTGAAGGGGCAGGCGAGTTTGCGCAGGTCCTTGTTCTCAAGCCTCTGCCCTTCCTGCTGGCCTCCCTCTGCATCTGGTCCTAGGCCACAAGAATCGCGTCCAGAAGGGTTGACTCAGCCTGTCGATGCACCTCACAAGCTGGATCCGCCAGCGAACAGGCGTCAACGCGATTTGCTATTGCCAGAGGTAGATGAGGATGAACAGAATGATCCAGATGACATCCACGAAATGCCAGAACAACGAAACCGAGGTCACACCAGCTTCGCCCCCTGCGTAATTCCCGGGGCGCCAGGAGCGTGCCAGCATCAGGCCCATCAGCAGGATGCCGGTGATCACATGTAGGCCATGGAAACCGGTGAGCAGATAGAAGCAGCCGCCGAACACGCCATCCTGCAAGGAGAAGGCGAGGCCGCGCCATTCCACAGCCTGGCCGACCACGAAATAGGATCCCATCGCCATCGTCAGGAGCCAAAGGGCGCGGAAGCCCCAGAGGTTGCCGCGCTGCAGTTGGCGCTCAGCGGCATAGGCCACGAAGCTGCTGCTCACCAGGATGATCGTGTTGATCAATGGGCTGCGAACCTCCAGCCCCTCCACCCCGGCCGGCAGCCACACGGGCGAGGAGAGCTTCAGCACCGCATAGCCGGCGAAGAAGGCCAGGAAGATCACACTCTCCGAACACAGGAAGATGACCATGCCGGTGAGGTTGTGGCCGCCAGGATGGCCACTGCCCGGGGGGCTGGTTTCAGCGCCAAGAGTGGAGGTGTCGCCGTGATCGGTGAGGGGCGTGCCGCTCATGGCTCAGGCCTCCAGGGCGCGTCGCACATAGCGCTCCTCATCCACCACCAGGGGCCGGTTGAGACCGTAGCCGTAGGGTCGGTTGAGCACTGTGGGTACGTCGTCTTCGAAGTTCTCCAGCGGTGGCGGCGACGGCAGCAGCCACTCCAGGCCGATGGCATGCCAAGGGTTGGGGGGCGCTTGGGGACCGCGGGCCCAGGAGCTCACCAGATTGAGCAGAAAGGGAATCGTCGCCACCCCCAGCAGGAAGGCTCCGAGGCTGGCGAGCACATTGGCCAGGGCAAACTCGGGGTCGTAGGAGGCGACCCGGCGGGGCATACCCATCAGCCCAGCCAAGTGCATCGGCAGAAAGTTGAGGGCACTGCCCACGAAGTTGAGCAGGAAGTGCAGCTTGCCGAGGCTTTAGTCCAGCAGGAGGCAGTTGACCTTCGTAAA
>JBKCTK010000060.1:0-5057 GCA_046319055.1 Synechococcaceae cyanobacterium | reverse complement strand
CCATGGAGTCGAGCAGCGAGGCCACCAGGGGCTGGAGGCGTTCGCTGCGCTCCTGAAAGAGCCAGAAGAAGAGCTTGTCGCTAGCGACCACCGAGGGGAAGGGGAGAGGGTTGAGGCGGGGGAACCCGCGGACAGCTAAATGGTACACCAGTACGCGGGGTCGTGGGTGTGGGGTCCTCTCTTGTTCCCGCTTGTCGCCAATGCCGGGCCGGTGGCGGAGGGGTGGCGGCGATTGAGCTTGAAGGGATGTGGTGGGGCTTGAGGCGTCAGGTCAGTTGATGCGTTGCCGCCGCAGGGGGACGGCTGGGGCCTGGTGACACTGGTGAAGGCTGGAGTGGCTGATCGGGGCTGGTGTGGCCCCAGGGCTGGCTGAAAGTTGATCTTCTCTCGCCGAGATTGTTCTCTATTTGATGGTCATTCTTTGTCTGGCAGCGTTTAATCTGTGAATACCCACGCCGATTGACCGACGATCATGACCCATAGCGTTTCGTTTCTTCTGCTCCCAGCCGCTCCACGCGCACCCGAGCCGACATGATCTCTGGAATGGCAGAGAATGCGTGGCAACAGCACGCATGTCGCCTCGCCCCATCGGCCCAGGCTGTGCCATCGCGATCGCGCCATTCCGGAGTTTGGCTGGCTAGCTGGCCCTCCCGTAGGCCAAACGTATCGAATCCCTGTAATGCGTGGTCGTCATCGCGGTGGGGATGGTTTCGGCGAAGGCTTGGGGCTCCCGCCCCCTCAAGCCAGTCGCCGGATCACCTGGATCACCCGCCCCCACAGCACGCTGTCGGGTTGGTCGAGGGGCCAGGGCGGAAAGGCGGGGTGGGCGGCCTCCAGCCACCAGCGCCCGCCGCGCTGGATCAGGCGCTTCACCGTGAAGCCATCGCCCAGCCAGGCGACCACGATGGCGCCCTCGCGGGGTCGGGGATCGCGCTCCACCAGCAACAGATCACCGCTGTGGATGCCGGCGCCGCGCATCGAATCGCCACGCACGGGCAGCAGCAGGGAGCCCTGCGGCCAACGGATCAGCAGGCGATGCAGGTCGATGGAGACCCCATGCAATACACGAGTACTGTAGGGGTTGTTGGACCTGACCCGCCGACGGCAGCCGCAGGCGCCAGGGCTGGCCGCCCCCTCACCCCACAGCGGCCTGCGTGGGGGTCGCCTGCCGCTCCAGCAGCCGCGCCCGCCGCAAATCCGCCAAGCTGATGGCGAAGCCGAGCCGCTGCCCCGCCAGCACCAACTCCTGACGGGAGCGGCAATGGCGTAGGGCCCGCCTCAGGGCCGCATCCGCCTCTGCCGCCTCCACCATCCGTTCCAGTTCGCTCCAGCTCATCGGCCAGCGGACACAACCCCACCAGCCTGCCAACGATCGCGCCGTTGGCCAAGTGCCGTTAGGCGCAGAGTGCAACGGCGAGGCGCTGGCCCGCGCACCATTGCACTCAGGGTTTGTAGGCCAGCCGCAAACCGGGCAGCGATGCAGTCACATCCACCACGGGGAACGTGGAGTTGCCCCAGCCGCTGGTTCCCATCGCCGCGCTGGCCCCGGCTGGTGGGGCCCCGTCGGGGGTCAGGGTGTGGCGCAACCAGTCGAGCAGCAGGGGGCCCAGAGGCCCGCCTCCTTCCTCATACCTGGCGCCGAGATTGAAGTGATCCCCGCCATTGGCCAGCACCAGCCGCGAGCTTTGGGTGCCCATGGACAAGGCATCGCGCACCGGCCGCAGGGCCTCCGGCCCGGAGGGCACCACCCAATCGCGGCTGCCGCTCACCACCAGGGCCTGGGCCTTGAGGCCCTGGCTGGCGCCGCGATCGAACAGCAGCGACAGCATCGGGCTGACCGCCGCCACTGTGCTCACCCGGGCATCTTGGATCGAGGCCTTGTCGGCGCTTTGCACGAAGCTGCACTGCAGCACCCAGCTGATATTGCGGCTGGGGTCGATGGGGTTCTCGCAATGGCGCTTCAGGCGGGCGGCGCTGGGGCGGATGCCCGCCAGCTGCAGCACGGTGGTGGCGCCCCAGGATTGGCCCATGGCGGCGACCGCATCGGTGCGCACCGGTGCCGGCAACTTCAGGCGGCCGTCTCCGGCGGCATCGATCACCGAGGACACATCCAACGGCCGCAGCCGCAGCTGATCGGGCGTCGGTGGCGGAGCCGTGCCTTCCAGCATCTCCCGCTGCTGATAGCTGTCGCTGTCGATATGGCGCGGCAACGCTACCGTGTAGCCGTGGCTGGCCAGGTGCCGCGCCCAGCCCTCGAAGCTCGCCGGGGCATCCCAGAGGCCGTGGGAGATGGTCACGAAACGACCGTTGCCATGGCTGAGCGGCGCGATCACCACCACGGGCAAAGGATCCGGTCGATGCTTCACCACCAGGCTCTGCTCCGTGCGTTGCACTGTGCGGGAGCCCGGGTTGGTCAGGGCCGCGCTCACGCTGGTAGGAGGCAGCTGCTGCACCAGGTTCACCCCATTCTTTTGCTGCAGCATCAGCCGGGTGATGGCATTGACGAAATCCTGCAAGTTCAGGCTCACCGTCTGGCCCGGAAGGGCCTGGAGCACATCCACCAAAGTCAGCCCATTCGGTGAAGCCGCGGCTTTTTGGAAGGCCTGCTCAATCATCTGGCTATCGAGCGTTTTCGGCAGGCCATCCACCTTGCCCAGGCTGGAGAGCATCAGCAGCACCTGGTTCAGCATCGGCGTGCCGGCCAGTTGCCGCGCCACGGCGGGGGCCTGAACCGGCAGCGGTTGGCGAAACACCTGCACCAGCTGGCGACCGAGGGCCCCATCGCTGGCCTGGTCCAGCTGGGCGAGATCGCTGTTGCCGCGCAGCAGGCGCTGAGGATCGCCGAGCTCCGACACATTGATGCTGAAGCTGGTCTGCAGCACCGGCAGCCGCAGCAGGATCTTCTCCACGGCTGCGGCCGGTCTGGCGGTGCCAACCAGGGCGGCGAGCGCGGTGAACAGCAGCGCGAGGGATCGGCGCGGAGCGGTGCGGCGCACAGGCATCAAAGAAGATCGCCCTTAGTCAACCAGGGATTGGCGGGGGTGGCAGCCCACCCGAGGCGGTTTGCGGGCCTGTTGGCGGCGATGAACCGGGCGGAGCTGCCGCACCCGCCCATCAGCCCATCCGCAGCAGTCGGTTGAGCACATCCTCCAGGCTGGAACTCGCCAGGCTTTCCTCACCCCGTTCCAGAGCCTGACGGCCCACCACATGGGCGCCGAGATGGGCCAACTGCAGCCGCAACGCCGCCAACATCGTGGTGCCCACCCCGCCGGAGTGGCTGGCGAGGGCAATCGGCCGCTCATTGAACAAGCTGCGAAAGTCTTCCCCCTGCACGGAAAGCCAGGCGATGGCATGGGTGAGCACCGGCGGAATCGAGCCGTTGTATTCCGGAGCGCAGATCAACCAACGCTCGGCGGCGGCCAACTGCTCTCGCAGGCTGAGCGCCGCGGGGGGGATGCCTTCCTCCGCCAGACGCTGGGAGGTGAACAGCGGCAATGGATCGTGGCTGAGGTCCAGCATGCTGACCCGCACCCCACGGCTGCTCGCCAGCTCGACGAAGCGGCGGGCCAGATCGCGGTTGCGGCCGTGGCTGGCCGTCAACACCAGCAGGGCGCCATGGTCGCTAACGGGCTCTTGCGGGTTGGTGCTGCTGACCATGGGGCGGACGGATGGGGTGCTGCCGCAGTCTGCGGCGAAGCGCCCCAACCCGTCAGGAGCTCAGGGGGAGCTGGGGTAGCCAGAGGCGAATCAGTTCCTCCATCCGCACCATCTGATAGCGGGTGGTTTCATCGGGTTGCAACCGATAGGTCTCCCGCACCTGGCTGAGTCGGGCCAGCAAAGCCAGCACCACCGGATCCGAAGCGTTCATCGAACTGCCCACATGCCTGCGGAGGATAGGCAGCGTTGAGCCGCTTGTCGCGGGGGGAGGCCCTCGGCCGCAACGGGCTGATCGCCGGGCGGGAGTCCGCCGACCACAACAACGGAATCAGAATGGGACGACCCCCTGCGGCCCGCTGCATCCGCGCTACGCATTCCCGGCTTTGTGCTCCTGTGCTCCGCACCGCGAGCCGGAGCCACCCGCCGTTCTCCCCCCCACCACCGCCCTGATGTCCTTGGAACCGTTCCCTGCCAATTCGGCGAGCGCGTGTGGTGGAGCGGAAGGGCGGCAGCCCCCCACCGACCATGCCCTGCGGCTGCGCAGCCTATGGCTGTGCTGGTTTCTGGCGATGCTGTTCCATACCCAGCTCGGCTTGATGCCGTTGTTTCATGGCATTTCACCAGCCATTGAGAGCCAGGTGCCGGCGGAGCGGTTGCCGGCCCTCTATGGGGGCATGCTCATCTACTTTCTGGTCCCCTTGGCGGCCTACGGGCTGATCAGCTGGGCCGCCAGTGCCCCAGGGGTAAGCCAGGCCGGTTGGCGGGGTTGGAAACGCGCCCATTTCTGGTTGAGTGTGTTCTATACGGCCACCAATATTCCCCATTTGGTGGCCGATATCTTGATCCCCGATTCCCGCGCCGATCAGGTGGTGCTGATGGTGGTGCTCACCTTGATCGGTCTGCTGATCAATCTGGAAGCCTGGCGCTGGTGGCGGCAGAGATAGCGACCAGGCTTTGTGCTGGTGCTAGTGCTGGTGCTGGTGCTGGAGCTGGTGCTGGAGCAGGAGCGGCGAGCTGCTGTCGCGAGCTCACTGGGGAGGTCAGCCACCATCGGCGGCCCCACAAGATTTGCTGGCACTGCTTGACGGCACTGCTTGGTGACACTGCTTGGTGTCACTGCCATGGCCACTTCCGTCAGGTGCGGAGGCGCTGGAGCACCGCAGCGCCTGGCTCTGGGCACGACAGCGCCTTGAAGGGGTTCCAGGGGATGGGCGGCCTGGTGGCGATGCCAGACAACCGATCCGCGGCCAGCGGGAATAGCCCCCGCTGGTGGGTTCGGTGGCTGGGAAGCGGCTGGAGCCCCAACCCGTCAGCTGCGGCGCAGCCATTCCGGGGCGCCACTAAACCAGTCGCCCAAGTCATCGCGTCGCGGATCAAAGGCGCCCTCCGGACCCGGCTCT
>JBKCTK010000059.1:0-4166 GCA_046319055.1 Synechococcaceae cyanobacterium | reverse complement strand
CCCCTGGAACACGCCGGCCGCCGGAGACCTGGAGGACACCTTCCAGGTGGATGCCAACGGCGATGGTGTGATCGGCGGTTTCCGCACGCTGGAAAGCCAAGGCAACACCCAATTGTTGCGCCGCATTGATGGCCTCGGCTTCGCCCAGGTGGGAACGGGGCCGCGTCAGCAGATCAACTCGCCCTGGGGCGGCGCCACCGAGATCCTCGGCAACTGGCAGATGCTGGCCGCCGAAAACGTGCTGGGCCAAAACAAGGTGCTGTGGCGCAACACCGAGACGAGGGTGGTGCACGTGTGGACCCTGGACAGCAACTGGAACTGGATCGCCTCCGGCAGCATGGACCCCTGGAACACGCCGGCCGCCGGAGACCTGGAGGACACCTTCCAGGTGGATGCCAACGGCGATGGTGTGATCGGCGGTTTCCGCACGCTGGAAAGCCAAGGCAACACCAAATTGTTGCGCCGCATTGATGGCCTCGGCTTCGCCCAGGTGGGAACCGAAGCGCGGCAGCAGATCAGTTCGCCCTGGGGCGGCGCCACCGAACTGCTGGGCGACTGGCAGATGCTGGCCGCCGAAAACGTGCTGGGCCAAAACAAGGTGCTGTGGCGCAACACCGACACGAGGGTGGTGCACGTGTGGACCCTGGACAGCAACTGGAACTGGATCGCCTCCGGCAGCATGCACCCCTGGAACACGCCGGCCGCCGGAGACCTGGAGGACACCTTCCAGGTGGATGCCAATGGCGATGGCGTGATCGGCGGATTCCAGACGCTGGATGCCCAAGGCAACAGCCAGCTGCTGCGCCGCATCGATGGCCTCGGCTTCGCCCAGGTGGGAGGGGGCCCGCGTCAGCAGATCAGCTCGCCCTGGGGCAGCGCCACCGAACTGCTGGGCGACTGGCAGATGCTGGCCGCCGAAAACGTGCTGGGCCAAAACAAGGTGCTGTGGCGCAACAACGACTCGAGGGTGCTGCACGAGTGGACCATGGACAGCAACTGGAGCTGGATCGCTTCCGGTGGCTTCGCCGGACTGGATTCCCTGGCTGCCATGGATCTGGAGACCACGTACGACCTGGATGCCAATCGCGATGGCCTCACCGGCCAAACCATCAGCCTCGATAGCCAGGGCAATGCGGCCCTGCTGCGCCGCAATGATGGCAAGGCCTACGTGGAAGTGGCCGGCGTGCGTGATGCGGTGAACTCGCCCTTCGGCCTCGGCAGCGGCGATGCCTCCAGCGACTGGCAGATGCTCGCCGCCGAAAACGTGGGCGGCCAGAACCAGATCCTGTTGCGCAACAACCCAGGCAATTTCCTGCAAGTCTGGAATCTCAACAACGCCTGGAGCTGGCAGTCGTCCTCCAGCAACATCCATCCGTTCTCAGCAGCGGCCCTAGGCCTGGAGAGCAGCTTCCAGGTGGATGCGAATGGCGATGGCGTGATTGGGTAAGGCTTGCAAGGCAAGGATGCACACCGCCCGACAGCGTGGAAACCGACGCCAGCCCAGCGCTCCTCATCCCTCACCCGTAGCCAGCGCTCATGACCCCCACACCAACGATCAGCCTGCAGATCAGCCCCTCTAGCAGCGTTACGGAAGACAGAAGCGACTTGCGGCTGCGCTTCAGCTTCTACCGCAGCGGCAGCGTGGAGGCAGCGCTGAGTGTGAACTACACCGTGGCGGGCAGTGCCTCCCCGGCTAGCGACTACACGGGGATTCCAGTCGCTGGCGCCATCAAAACGGTCACCTTTGCCCCAGGGACGACTTACACCACAGTTGAGGTTGCTCCTGTGGCTGACAGTAGCTTTGAATTCAATGAATCTGTTGAACTGCAGCTGGCGCCAGCGGCTAACTACAGCATTGGCACCCCTGGCCCTGTCATAGGGTTAATCATCAATGATGATCTCCTGGGCAATCCTCCTGGGCTGCGCCAACTGGAGATTCGCCCTGGAGCTGCGGGAGCCAATCCCTACTGGCCTACCCCGGTGGGCGACAGGCTCTACTTCATCGCCGATGATGGCAGCCAAGGCCCGGAACTCTGGTGGTCGGAGGGCGGCTCGCCGGTGCGAACCAACATCAAGCTCGCAGGATCGGCCTCCCCCTCTGCAGCCATCACCCTGGTCAGTGACCTGAATGGTGTTGTTGGCACCAACCTCTACTTCAGCGGCTACAGCGCTGGCAGCGGGACGGAACTCTGGCGCTACACCAGCTCTGGTGCGACGCTGTTCAAGGATCTGTTGCCAGCGCGATGGGATGCCAGCGACCCCGGCTCCTTCAGAGGTCCCTGGGCCTTGATCGCAGCCGGCAGTTCTCTGTTCTTCCAATCTGAGGTGATTCGCAGCTTCATCGGTCGGGATGGAACGATCGAGGAAGAGCTTGAAAATCAACTCTGGCATTCCGACGGCACTCCCGAGGGCACCCAGCCCCTTGGACTTGCGCTGACCAGGTTTGGCGTGGCCCAACTGCGCAGCCAGTTCGCCGTGGGGAATAAGCTATTTTTTAGCGCCTGGAACGATACCTTTACCGATCTCAATCTCTGGACATCCGATGGAACGCCGGCTGGAACCCAGCCGTTAGCGATCCTTCCCTCCCACATGGCGTCGGTGGCCAGGGCCGGGAACCGGCTTTTCTTCGTCGCTGGTGATGCGCTGAATGGGAACGAACTGTGGACCTCCGATGGCACGTCCACAGGCACGCACATGGTGAAAGACATCATTCCAGGGCCTAGCAGCCCCGGGATTGAGCTCGGCCATGGCACGGGGTGGGGCCGCGTCCAGTCTGCCGCCCTCGGCAACACGCTCTACTTCAGCGCCGACGATGGCAGCAGCGGCAGAGAACTCTGGAAATCCGACGGCAGCGCGGCCGGCACCGTGCTGGTGGCCGACATCAACCCAGGCCCTGCTGGTTCCGATCCCGCCTGGTTCGAGGTGATCGGCGACACCTTGTTCTTCGCTGCGACCAATGAGAGCGGCGGCAGGACACTCTGGAAATCCGATGGCAACGCGGCCGGCACCGTGCAGGTGGTGCCCAGCCCGGCGGCCCCTCAGGGCCCCTTGCAGTTTCCGGAGTGGCTGACGGCCGTTGGCAACACCCTCTACTTTGTTGCCTCCAATTCCTTGGGCTTAGGCGATACCTTTGGCAGGGAGCTCTGGAAGTCCGATGGCAGCGCCGCCGGAACCGTGCCGGTGGGGGATCTCAACCCTGGCCTTGGCAGCAGTTACATCAGTTGGCCCACATTGGTTGGTAGCACACTCTTTTTCTCCGCTTACTCTGCTAGCAGTGGCTACGAGCTCTGGGGGCTCGATGTTGGCGAAGATCTCCTGACCCCGATCGAAGTCCAGGGAGATACAAGCTTGTTGCGTCGCCATGACGGCCTCGCGTCGGTGCGGGTGGGCGCTGATCTCACCCCGATCACCTCACCCTTTGGCCTCGGCCCCGGCGATGGCCAAAGCGAATGGCAGATGCTGGCCGCCGAACGGGTGAATGGTCAGAACCAGATCCTCTGGCGCAACAACCCTGGCCAATTCCTCCACCTTTGGAACCTCGACACCAATTGGAATTGGCAGTCGTCTTACGGAACCATCGCGCTCACGAGCAGTGCCGCGGCGGATCTGGAAGCCAGCTTCCAGGTGGATGTCGATGGCGATGGTTTCCGCACGGGATCTATCACCCTCAACGGCGTCAATCTGGGCAGTACCAGCCTGGGCTACGCGTTGCGCTCCGGCAACAGCGCGCCGATCCAGATCACCTATCCCGGCGGCAATGCCTCCCCCAGCAACCCCGGCAATGGCTGGAGCGCCGTGGCAGCCACAGCGTCTGGGAGTGGCTATGCCCTCTACTGGCGCAGTAGCAGCAGTGGCCAGACAGTGCGCTGGGAGCTGAACAGCAGCGGCGCCTACTCCTCCGGCTATTTCCTCTCCGCTTCCCAACTCATCACAGAAGAAGCCAACCTCAATCTCGATCTCAACGGCGATGGCTATACGTCAGGTTCCATCGTCCTCAACGGCGTCAATCTGGGCAGCACTGCCCTGGGCTATGCCTTGCGTAATGGCAGCGGCTCAGCGCTGCAGATCACCTATCCCGGCGGCAATGCCTCCCCCAGCAACCCTGGCAACGGCTGGATCGCCCTGGCAGCCACAGCGTCAGGGAGTGGCTATGCCCTCTACTGGCG
>JBKCTK010000058.1:0-3310 GCA_046319055.1 Synechococcaceae cyanobacterium | reverse complement strand
GCCCCCGCTGGTGGGTTCGGTGGCTGGGAAGCGGCTGGAGCCCCAACCCGTCAGCTGCGGCGCAGCCATTCCGGGGCGCCACTAAACCAGTCGCCCAAGTCATCGCGTCGCGGATCAAAGGCGCCCTCCGGACCCGGCTCTCCCAGGTCCATCTGGGCCAAAAACCCATCGAGACCATCCCGTGGCGTGAGGTTCTGCTGCTGGCGTCGGGCGCGGCGCAACCAGCTCCAGACCGCCGGATCCCGATCGGCATACTTCTGCACCAAGATCCGCTCCTGCAGGCTTACGGGCTGGGAATCGGCAATGCGGCTGATGATGGCCTGGAGCCGAAGTCGGGTGCTGGGGGTGAGCATCAGAGGTGAGCAGAAGGTGGGGTATGACTAGCGACATCCACACGGTTCTTGGTCATCTAAGACACCAATCCCGCGGTCTTGTCAGGGCTTGCTTGCCAAAACCAGGCGCATTGTGGCTACGGCTACATTTGCAGGCGATTTCTGGCGATCGATCGCGACAGTTGGACCGGCTATGTTTCGATTTCCTGGCCGTGTCTCAGCCGTGTCTCGGTCGTGGCGATGGCGGGTTCAGCAGCGCCGATCTCCTGACCATCGTTGTACCTACCACCCTTGTCCCTACCACCCTTGTCCCCACCACCGATGTCCCCACCACCCTTCGCCTGAGCAGCGTTGGCCTCAGCCGCGATGCTCCTATCGCCGTGGACCCTCCCCTCCATGGCCATGGCCAACCGACCGCGGCGAGCGGCCAGCCCAGGAACCTCCGCTCCCGTCGCCTTGGCTTGAAGCCCTGCCCGCATCGCGCTGGATCACCTCCTCGCACCAGGCTTCCCCGCGGTGGCCTGGGCCGAGCTCCTTAAAATCACCGCCATGGTCAAGCCGATCTTCCATCTCTCCATTCCCGTTGCTGATCTGGAGGACACGCGGCGTTGGTACGTGGAAGGCCTGGGTTGCGGGGTTGGCCGCTGCAGCGCCCATGCCCTGATCCTGGAGCTCGGCGGTCATCAGCTGGTGGCCCAAAAACAGCTCCCCTCCCAGCGCGAATCGCCGCAGCAAGGCATCTACCCCCGCCATTTCGGCCTGGTATTCCCGGAGCTGGCCGCTTGGCAAGCCTTGGTGGATCGAGCCCGCGCCGCCAGGTTGCGCTTCGCCGTCGAGCCGAAGATCCGCTTCCTGGGTGAAGCCACCGAACACCACACCTGCTTTCTGATCGATCCCTCCGGCAACTGGCTGGAGTTCAAGCACTACAGCCACGCCGATGCGGTCCTCGGCTGCCATGGCATTGCCGTGGTGGGCGACGACAGCCAGCGCCCCGAAGCGCAACGCCTGCGGGCGCGGCTGCTGGAGTTCCTCAAATTTCGGGTGCTGGCCGCCCAGGAGGGGTTCTTCAACGCCGGCCCAGGCCCCAGCGCCCCCTCCGCCGACGCCATGCTGGCCTGGTTCAAACCGTGGCTGGTCGACCACTGGCCTGAGGCCCTAACCCTCAGCGATCACGATTTGCTTACCACCCTCGACACCGCCCGCCGCCTCTACGTGAATTGATCCTGCATGGCTGAGCAGTTTCCAGGAGCGCCTCCCCCGTCTCTGGCCCAACGCCTCGACCGCGCCTTGGCGCGCATCGGCACCACGGTGCTGATCCCCCTGGTCATCCTGGCGATCGCCTGGACCCAGGAGTTGCTCGATCAGGTGCTCTTCGGCGGCCGCTGGAATCTGCCGATGGTGCGTGGCGGCTCGCTGTTGGGGGTGTTCACCGCGCCCTTCAGCCACTCCGGCTTGCCCCACCTGATCAGCAACAGCCTCTGGTTTCTGCCCCTGTCTTGGCTGGTGCTGCTGCACGGGCGCGGCGCCTATCTGCTGGTCTGGGTGAGCGTCATGGTCACGGCGATTCCGGTGTGGTTGTTGTGGCCCGGTGGCAGCCATGGGCTCTCTGGCGTGGTGTACGGCCTCCTGGGCTATTTGGTCTCCGTCGGTTGGCTGCACCGCAGGTTGGGCGCCTTGCTGCTCTCGATCCTGGCGTTGCTCACCTATGGAGCCCTGTTGCCGGGGCTGCTGCCCTTTCTCACCCCGGCCAGGGTGAGTTGGATCGGTCACCTCAGCGGCTTTCTGGGCGGCGTGCTGGCGGCATGGCTGCTGCAGCCCGAAGATCGGGGCCGCTGAGCGCCCTCGCTTCCCAGGCAAGCCCGATGGCTCGGTTGCCGCTCCGCGGACCCGAGCGACGCCTGGCGGCAGGAACTGTGGCCATCGGCGTTGCTGCCAGTGCTGGTGGCCACCTTCAGCCTCTAGCCAGGAGCTGCTGGCTGCCATCGTCAGGTGGAGAGGCGCACGCTGGCCAAGCCCCGGCTGAAGTTGCCTTGAGCGGCGCAACCCGGCGGAGACCCTGGGGGTGTTGACCGCCACAGAAAAGCCCCCGCTGGGCGTGCGGAGGCTTTTCCGGAGCTGCCGGGCAAGGCTGGCGCTCAGAGCCGACGGAGTGGGGGGTCGTCGGTAGGAAAAGATCTAGGGGATACATCCCGAAGATTGTTGGCCCTGCCACGAAACTTGATCTTTGGCGCCCGTGGATGTGGCCAGGGGTGCTTCAAGCCCGCTGCGGGGTCTCCTGCAACCACTGGGCCATGAGCTGTTCGTGGCGCACCAGCTGGTAGCGGGTGCGTTCATCGGGCTTGCGCTGATAGAGATCCCTCAGCTGGTGCAGCTGGGAGTTGAAGGCGTTGTAGACGGGGTGGTGCTCGTTCACGGGACTAGCCCAGGGGGCGATGTCGTTCAAACCTTAACAGAATCAGAAAACGGTGTCCTGGTGAACAGCGGCCTGCGCGAAAGCCTTACCAGCAACTCCCCAAGCCGCTAGCGCCACACCACTGGGTCGCGCCGCGCCGCGGCGAGGCAGTCGCGGGCGATCACCCCCTCCTCATCGGCCGGGATCACCAGCCAGCGCACCGCCCCCAACCAGGCGAGCTCCTGGCGCAGTTCACCCAGCAGCTCCTGATCGTGCACGCCGATGCCACCGCTGCAGGCCAACGCATCCACACCCCGCAGGCTGGCCGCCATGGCGCCGATGGCCTGCAGCAGGCTGTGGCGGAACACGTCGATCGCCAGACGCGCCCCCGGATGCCCCTCGGCGGCGGCCCGGCGCAGGATCGCCATGTCGCCACTCAGTCCGGAGAGGCCGAGAAGCCCGCTGGCTCGGTTCAGACCCGCATCCAGCTCGCTGACGCTGACGTTGTGGCGCAGCAGATGCAGCAACAGCCCCGGATCTACACTGCCGCTGCGGCTAGCCATCACCACCCCCTCCAGCGGCGTGA
>JBKCTK010000057.1:0-9959 GCA_046319055.1 Synechococcaceae cyanobacterium | reverse complement strand
CCGTGGTGGCGATCGCCTCCGCCTCGCCCAGCTCCCCCCGCAGCAGCTGGACCGCCTCGCCGTAGCCGATCGTCTGCAGCAGCGGGCAGTCCCGGCCGTAACGCTCCCGCAGAGCCACGGTTTCAGCCACGAGGCCGAGGTCGTACAGCGCGGCGGTGCGCTGGCGGATGCGCTCGGCCAGATCCGGCGGGTCGAGCCCCAGCTCCAGGATCCGCCACGGCGGAGGGCGCCGCTGACGCCGCCCCGCCAGGGGCAGACCGGTGGCATAAAGCACTTCCAAGGCCCGCTGGGTGCGTACCGCATCCGCCGCGGCGATGCGGCCGGCCGCCGCCGGATCCGCCTGCCGCAACAGCGCATGGCAGGAGGGCTGTCCCAGCTGGGCGAACTGGCGCCGCAACCGCGGCTGGGGCGGCACCGCCGGCGGCTCCAACCCCTGGAGCAATGCCTGGAGATAGAGACCGGTCCCGCCCACCAGCAGGGCGATGCCGCGGCGTTGCTGCTCCGCCGCGATCGCGGACCGGGCCAGGGCGGTGAACTCCTGCAGGGTGATCGGCTGGTCGGGATCGCGCAGATCGATCAGCGCGTGCCGCACCCGGGCCCGCTGGGCTGGGCTGGGCTTGGCGGTGCCGATATCCATGCCCCGATAGAGCTGGCGGGAGTCGACCGACAGCACCGCCAGATCAAGGGCCTCCGCCAGCTCCAACGCCAGGGCTGTTTTGCCGCTCGCGGTCGGGCCCATCAGGGCGATCACCAGGGGCGGGGTGGCAGCCGTGGCGAGGGCCTCCCGAGGGGCGGAGCCGGAGGACAAGGGTGGAGCAGGGGAACGGGGAAACCCATACCACCATGGCCGGCGAGGGGCCTGGGCGCAGCGACTAGCCCCTCAGAGGCGCCACCGGGCCAGACGATTCAGACCTGGGTTGCACCCCTGGCCCGCGGAGGCGCTGAGAGGCTCCCAGGTGGCGCCAGAGGGCGGGAGTGATAGGATTAAGACAACTTTCAGGCCATGGGGCCAACGCGGGCCCATCCGGGGCCTTCTCCTGACAGGTCGACCATGGTTGGCCCGCCCAGGTCTCTTCCCTCCGTTCTCCCTTCCTCCCGGCTGGATCTGTTCCCGGCAGAGTCCATTCGCCCACCCAACGGGGCCATCCCACCCGCATGAGCGACGCCAGCAAAGTCCAGTCCGCCTACGGAGCTGATCAGATCCAGGTGCTTGAAGGCCTGGAGCCCGTGCGCAAACGTCCGGGCATGTACATCGGCACCACCGGGCCGCGGGGCCTTCACCATCTTGTCTATGAGGTGGTGGACAACTCGGTGGATGAGGCCCTCGCCGGCCACTGCAACGAAATCTTGGTGGTGCTGCACGCCGATGGCTCCGCCAGCGTTACCGACAACGGCCGCGGCATCCCCACCGACATCCATCCCCGTACCGGCAAGAGCGCCCTGGAGACCGTGCTCACCGTGCTGCACGCCGGGGGCAAGTTTGGTTCCGGGGGTTACAAGGTGTCCGGAGGCCTGCACGGCGTTGGGGTGTCTGTGGTGAATGCCCTCAGCGAGTGGGTGGAGGTCACCGTGCACCGCCAGGGGAAGAAGCACCAGCAACGCTTCGAGCGGGGCAATCCGATCGGTAGCCTGCAGGCTGAACCGGCCGAAAATCCCGAGCACACGGGCACGGCGGTGCGCTTCAAGCCCGACATCCAGATCTTCAGCGGCGGCATCGAGTTCGACTACAACACGCTCTCCACCCGACTGCGCGAGCTGGCGTACCTCAACGGTGGCGTGCGCATCGTCTTCCGCGATGAGCGGCAGAGCGGCCGCGACAGCGACGGCAACGCCCACGAGGAAATTTATCATTACGAGGGCGGCATTAAGGAATACGTTGCTTACATGAATTCCGAAAAGGATGCCCTGCACCAAGACATCATCTATGTCAACGCCGAGCGGGACAATGTGCAAGTTGAGGCGGCCCTGCAGTGGTGCGTGGATGCCTATTCCGACAGCATCCTCGGCTTTGCCAACAACATCCGCACGGTCGATGGTGGCACCCACATCGAAGGTCTGAAAACGGTGTTGACGCGCACCCTGAATGCGTTCGCGAAGAAGCGCGGCAAACGCAAGGACTCCGATTCGAACCTGGCTGGCGAAAACATTCGCGAGGGGCTGACGGCGGTGTTGTCCGTGAAGGTGCCCGATCCGGAGTTCGAGGGGCAAACCAAAACCAAGCTCGGTAATACCGAGGTGCGCGGCATCGTCGACAACCTCGTGGGCGAGGCCCTGAGCGAATATCTGGAGTTCCACCCCTCGGTGATCGATCTGATCCTCGAGAAGGCGATTCAGGCCTTCAACGCCGCCGAGGCCGCCCGCCGCGCCCGCGATCTTGTGCGGCGCAAGTCGGTGCTGGAGAGCTCCACCCTGCCAGGCAAGTTAGCCGACTGCAGCTCCCGCGACCCTTCGGAATCCGAGATCTACATCGTTGAGGGCGATTCGGCCGGTGGCTCCGCCAAACAGGGGCGCGACCGGCGCTTCCAGGCCATCCTGCCCCTGCGGGGCAAGATCCTTAACATCGAGAAGACCGACGATGCCAAGATCTATAAGAATTCCGAGATTCAAGCGCTAATTACTGCCCTCGGCCTCGGGATCAAGGGGGAGGAGTTTGAGGAGAAAAACCTACGCTACCACCGCATCGTCATCATGACGGATGCCGACGTGGATGGCGCCCATATCCGCACTCTTTTGCTGACTTTCTTCTACCGCTATCAACGCGCCTTGGTGGAAGGGGGTTATATTTATATCGCCTGCCCGCCGCTTTACAAGGTGGAAAGGGGCAAGAACCACAACTACTGTTACAACGAAGCCGACCTCAAAAAGACGCTGGATGCCTTCGGCCAGAAGGCCAACTACACGATCCAACGCTTCAAGGGTTTGGGCGAAATGATGCCCAAGCAACTCTGGGAGACCACCATGGACCCCGGCACGCGCACGATGAAGCGGGTGGAAATTGAAGATGCCGCCGAAGCGGATCGAATCTTCACCATCCTGATGGGCGATAAGGTGGCGCCGCGTCGTGAGTTCATCGAAACCCACAGCGCTGAGTTGGATCTCACCCAACTCGACATTTGAATTCTGTCGCCATCTCCTTGGATCCCGCCGCCGCCGATCCCGCGTCGCCATCAGCCCGTCCGTTGCCCCTCTGGCGCTGGGCTGCCCTCTTGGGTTTGGCCCTTTTGGCTCCCGCCGGCCTGCCGGCCGGCGGGGCGGATCCCCGCCTGCCCCAGGTGCGGCGCCGGATCAACCAGGCTGAGCCCTGGCTGAGTGAAGGTCTGGCCCTACGGGCATCCCCCGCGGCGCAGGCCCCCGTGCTGCAGCCCTTGGAACGGGGCATTCCCCTGCGGGTGGTGCGGCGCTGGTTGAGCCCCAGCGGCCGCACCTGGTTGCAGGTGGAACTGAGCGGCGCCACCACGGGTCGCCCGAGCCGCGGCTGGCTT
Organism: Synechococcaceae cyanobacterium; assembly: GCA_046319055.1. Taxonomy (GTDB): domain Bacteria; phylum Cyanobacteriota; class Cyanobacteriia; order PCC-6307; family Cyanobiaceae; genus Cyanobium. The sequence goes on along the minus strand of JBKCTK010000057.1, from coordinate 6,477 downwards.
CCCGGCTGAGGGGTATGCCGCCGGAGAGCGGTGGCCCCGCCGCGGTCAGGCCGCCAAGGCCGCGTCGATCGCCGCCGTCAACTCCGGAGCGCTGGGATCAACAGCGCTCTTGAAGCGACCCAGCACCAGCCCATCACGGCCCACCAGGAACTTCTCAAAGTTCCAGGCGACGGGGCCGGCGGGCTCCACCTCCGTGAGGGCGGTGTAAGGGGCTTCAGCCATGGTCACCTTGTCGAACAGCTCGAAGCTGACGCCATAGGTGGAGGAACAGAAGGAGCGGATCTCGTCGAGGCTGCCGGGTTCCTGGGCGCCAAAATCGTTGCAGGGAAAGCCGAGCACGGCGAAGCCCTGATCGGCATAGTGCTCCTGGAGCTTCTGCAGGCCGGCGTACTGGCGCGTGAAGCCACAACGGCTGGCCACATTCACGATCAGAAGCACCTTGCCGGCCCACTCGCTCAGGCGGCGCTCGGCGCCGCTGGCGTCGCGCACCACAACATCACTTAGCTGAACGGTCATCGAGGGCAGATCACGGGGCGCCCAGACCCTAGGCAAGGTTCCGGACCCTCCGGCGACGGGCCCCCTCCGGCGGAGCGACTCCAAGAGCCCAGCGCATGCTGGATTCGACGGGGCTGCGCGGGCAAGCGGGACCAGGCTCGCCGCGGCGATGGGCCAGCCGCCGCAAGCGCGTCGCACACCGCCCCGGCTCTGGGCGCTCAGCCAGGTTGGAGCGGCGGTGGCAGGCGTTGAACAGCGCGGCTGGACCGACCTGACCCCGCGGCGGCCTCTCCTACACCAGCCCTTGGTCGTCTTCAGGCCAGGCCGCGCCTTCGGATCCCAAGCTCCAGCCACAGCCCCTTTCAGCCCTGCCGCTGCGGCAAAGCTTCAGGCAGCCCTGCGCCGCCGTCTCGCGTGGGCTCGCGGCACCGCCCTTGGCCACCAGTCCCTAGTGCCGGCTGGAGGACCGGGCCAGCACCGCAAGTGCTGCCGATCCCTGCCCAGGCAGGCTGGGGCAGCGGCCAGCGCCCCCTGAACGTTGCGGAGCGGATGGCGACCGCGGGGAGGCCGCTGGCCCGTCCCCATAGCGCCCAAGGCCTTGCGGACGCAGCGCAGTCGGAGCAGCCCACCGCGGGCCACCCGCGCGAATCGCCGATTTGAGGCCAGCGGGGGACCAGGCTCCAGCCCCGGTCCGGTTGGGCGAGCTGGCAGCGGTGCCGTCGGCGACCGGCCGCGGGAGCATGGGCGTGGGGTGCGTTCCAGAGCGGGGCCATGGGCGCTGCCTGAGGGCCGGAGCTGGGATTTCACCGCAGCGTGGACCCCGCCCATCCGGGGTCCACGCTGCCCGAAGGCGCCGATTTCGGGCGGATCCGCCGCCAACCTGAGAGTTGTTAACAGAACTTCAGGTTAAGATTCACACAACGTCAGAACTACGGCCGTGGCCCCTGCGATCGCCGCCGAATCCATCCCCAGCTTTGAGCCCTCCCTGGCCAGCACCCAGGACCTGAACCCCCCTGAGGCGGTCCTGGCCCCCCAGTTGCGGTCCGTGCCGTCTCTTGACACCGACCTGGTGCGTTCCTATCTGCGCGACATCGGTCGGGTGCCGCTGCTCAGCCACGAGCAGGAGATCACCCTCGGCCGCCAAGTTCAGGACTTGATGGCGCTCGAGGAACTGGAAGCGGAGTTGCAGCAGCAACTAGGCGAACCCCCCAGCCCCGAGCGCCTGGCCTCCGCCGCTGGCCTCAGCACGGCCCAGCTGCGCCGCCGCCTGCAGTTGGGTCGGCGCGCCAAGGAGCGCATGGTGGCCGCCAACCTGCGCTTGGTGGTGAGCGTGGCCAAGAAATACACCAAGCGCAACATGGAACTGCTGGATCTGATTCAGGAGGGCACCATCGGTCTGGTGCGCGGCGTTGAGAAGTTCGACCCGACCCGGGGCTACAAGTTTTCCACCTACGCCTATTGGTGGATCCGCCAGGGCATCACCCGCGCCATCGCCGAGAAAAGCCGCACGATCCGGTTGCCGATCCACATCACCGAAACCCTCAACAAGCTGAAGAAGGGCCAGCGGGAGCTCAGCCAGGATTTGGGCCGCACCCCCACCGTCAGCGAACTGGCCATGGCGGTGGAACTGCCCGAGGAGGAGGTGAAGGATCTTCTCTGCCGCGCCCGCCAACCGGTGAGCCTTGAATCCAAGGTGGGCGATGGGGAAGACACCGAGCTGCTCGACCTACTGGCCGGCGAGGGGCTGGGTCCCGAAGAGCAACTCACGGTTGATTGCCTCAAGGGGGATCTGCTGGCGCTGCTGGAACGCTTGCCAATCCTGCAGCGCCGCGTGCTGCGCATGCGCTATGGGCTCGAGGGCGATGAACCGATGAGCTTGACCGGGATTGGTCGCATTCTTGGCATCAGCCGTGATCGCGTCCGCAACCTTGAACGCGATGGATTAGCAGGCCTGCGGCGCCTTAGCGTCGTCATCGAAGATTACGTCGCCTGCTGATAGTCACCTGAGGCAACTATCTTTAAATCATCCTAAATCCAAATCCATTCAAGCTTAAAGTTGAACGTTCAATATTACTATACAACAGTTTCTTGATCATCAACCAATCTCCACAAAGCTAAGGTTCATTTATTAGCAAAGTTCATCGGCCTCTAAAAGTTTTCAAACGCAAGCTGTCATGAGCGCATCATGTTCATGCGTCATGCAGCCATTCTCTAATCTAACGCTTGGTTGCTGATCAAGACAGTTTTGGAGACATTTCCAATAATTTTCTTTTATTACGCAGGACTGTCAGCCAAATGTGGTGGATAACCCTGCCTAGACCTCAAAACCATCTGACTTCAATGGAGTCAGTTCATTGTTATGCAGATTTTCTTAAGCACTTACAAAGTATCTGGGGTTGATGAGGATTTAAAAACGGAAGCACCATTCAGGCCCAAGTGAACATACCACCAAGGCTTCGCCCTTTAGCCGCAAGCTAAAACCCCTGAATCACCTGCTGGACAGGCCATTCAGGGGTCTGAAATTAGCTTAGGAGATCACCTGATCAACAACAAAGCTCCGCAAAGGCCAAAATCACTGGACATGGCATGCTAATTGACAACTAAGAGTGCCCAAAAGAGAGGAGCGAGAAGTTAGATTTTCCATGTGTCGAGGTTTCATCTGCCGCGGACTGATCAGGATAAATATTCTCATATTAATCCAAATAAGGCTTTAATCTTAAAGCAAGTAACAAAAGAATTAGGTTGGTTTTTGACCGATCTTAAATATCCATGCAAATAAGCTTTAGCCTGTTCAGCCTCAAAACCATTCCGGTACAGCAGCTTCTCGCGTGTTGACCACAGCTTCAGGGGTGGTGCGCTTGAAATCGAGGGTGATCGAACGGGTTTGCACCCCATCAGCGGCCACGGCACGGATCGGATAAACCTGTTCCCCATCCGGGAAGGGCACTTGAAAACGGAAGGTGCCATCCACCGAGAGAGGCTCCTCCTGCCCAGCAACGGTCAAACGGGCCGAAGGTTCGGTCGCGCCGTAGACAATCAATTCGGCATCGGCTACCAGCCAGAAGCTGCGCTGCCGGGTGACCACACCACCGCGACCCGATTCGCTGCGTCCGCTGGCCCAGGGCCCCACACCTGAGAACTGGCCTCCAGCTGCCAGTTCAGCCGCTTCGCCTCCTTCTTGAAACCCTTCCGAGCCAAGGCCAAGGAGGCGACGGCCATGGGAAGCCACCTGATACACACGTTCGTGAACCCCCACCGGCGCGGGGATCGAGAAATCGCCAGCATCAGCGGGCATCACATCCAAGGAGAAGGGGCGCACCAATTCGAAATCAACGTGATCGCCAGAATCGGCGGGCATGGCCGCCGCTGCCGAAAACGCCAAAGAGATCCACCCTGCTGCGCTGCGATACCCCAGTTCGGCCCGGTAGACCCGTCCAGCCAGGGGAACAGGCAAATACCACTCGCCCGAGGCACCCTCCACCACCGTCTCCAGGAAGGCATGGGGATGGACATCGCCTTCGGCTAGGCCGGTGATGTCCGCCAGACGCAGGCAAAGGCTGCCGCCCCCAGAAGCGAGGGCAGCTTCGCGGTCAGCGGGGCTGATCTCCCAGCGGCAGTAAGCCCACTGGGAGTCTTGTGGGTGCACCTGTAGATAGGTGACTGGGGCGGGCGCTGACTCCGGGGTGTCTGTTGCTCCTGGGGCTGGGATGGAGGCCACCTGCGGCTGGGATGGGGTGTCGCCGGACGGGCTTTTCGAGGCGATGGCTTGCAGCAGACCGTCGCGAGCTTGAGCGCTATAGCGGGGAATTCCCAGCACCCTGGCCAACTCACGCAGCCTGCGCAGCGGCAGCACGGCTAGCTTGCTGAGGAAATCGGGCTGAGGTGTCATCGCCAGCGCTGTTGCGAATAGTCACAGCATCATCACCCCGTCCCGAGGGCTGGGAGCAGTCGCGTCAGCACCTCACCACGCAAGCAGCCCGCCAGCGGGGCCAATTCACAGACCCAGCCTGGAGCGGAGGGGACCGACCCGGGCCGGTGAGATCAGCGCACCCTCACCATTGGCGGCAGCCTCAACCCCGCGCTCCGGCGCCCAGCCGTCCCCCAGCTTGGGACCGGAGCAGCAAACCATGGCCCCAACAGCCCCTGGCCTTGGCCATCAGGACCAGACCTGACCTTGAGCGCTGGGCAAGGAGCCCACCGGCAGTCTCCGCGGGAGGCGCCCCTGACGGGGGGCAGGCGAAGGGCCGGCGTCGTAGCGGGAGGAGACTGGGGCGTAGGGGAGGGGGTCTCAGGCCGTGCCAACGGCTCCGGCCGGCGCGTCGGCTGCCTCCGCTGCAACGGCAGCCCGTTCCATGGCGCGCTCGAGGGCCTGCCGTCCTAACGCCTGACCCTGCATGCGCAGATGCTCTTGAAACAGCCGATTGGCGTCCGGGAAGCGGGGTTCCTCCGCTAGCGGCAGGGGACCTGCACCATCCAAACCGGTTTCGCCTTCGAGCGCCGGGGTGATCACCACCAGATCGGAATCGAGGGGAGCGTCGTAACGCCACCAACGCAACGGATCGGCAATGGCGATGTGAAGGGGGTGGGGCGCCGCTGGCGGCGGTACGGCGGCCCCAGCGCGGCGACGTTGGGCCAACTCCGCCAGCAACTGGCCGCGGCTGCGCCCCCGCAACTGAAACAACACGAAGGGATCCTCACTGAACCGATCCCCCATCAGGTAGTAGACCGCGCTGACGTGCTTACAAGGATTCGCCTTGTCTTGACAGGTGCACTCGCTGCGCACTTCCTGAAGCTTGAACGGGAACAGCCGCTTGCCACTGGCGGCAAAGGCCCGTTCGATATCCACCGGCATGATCCCGGCCAGCAGCTGGGCCGACCAACGGGCCTTGCTGCTCAGGGCCTCCAATACAGAGCCCCCGTCCTCGTCGTTCAACACATCCAGCCAGAGTATCACTTTGTAGGGCTCGCTTTCGCTGCCCTGGACCCGGGCATGGACACGGCGCCCCTCAAAGCGGATCGAAATCACATTGCCCGTGCGGGCGTAGCTCCATGCACGTTCCAACCGCTTCTTGTATCGGTAGGCATTGATCAGCTCCATCCAATGCTGCACCCACCACGGCTGCTCGGCGAGCCCCTGCTCGCCCAGTTGGGTGGTGATCGTGCCGCCGTTGGTCGAGAGGGTCCTCGCGATGACACAGAACGACTGTGCTGATTAAACTCCACGGCGCAGCGCAGGTGGGGCCCGCCGCGGCGCACCGCTGCCAAGCCTCTAGGCGGTGGGCATCAGCGCTTGCGGCTTGAGCGGGACGGCTGCAGCCGCCGACGCAGGCTGCGACTGTGGCTCCAGGCCGCCCAAGCCCCGAGTAGTGGCAGGGGGCCTGGCACTGGGGTGAATTGCAGCAGTTCGCCCTGGGTGCCATCAGCGTTATTGGCAACGTAAAGAACCCCGTTCGGATCGACGGCCAATCCGGTGGGCCTGGTGAGCCCAGTGATGATCTGGCTGCGGACGCCAGCCGGATCGACCAGCCAGACACTGCCTCCGCCAATGGGCGAGAAATAATTGCTGGCATATTCAAGAATGTAGAGGCTGCCATCAACCCCAGCCGCGACATCGCTGATCATCGAAAATCCCGTGATAGCCTGAATGGGCGCGGTGGCGGTGGCAGTTTGAGAATAGATGCTGGCCGCATCCGCCTCGAAAGGAAAGCCGGTAAATTCGCCAATCTTTAGCTTCTGGTTCAGGAGGTCGACTGTAAGACCGGTGGGAACTGAGCTGGCCTTAAACGGCACCGGAACAAGGTTAAATGGCGGGGCTAGAGTGACATCAACTTTGGGGAAAAAATAGCTGTTCGTGATTGAAAAGTTGCCGCTGGGATCGCTGGTCGACGGGTCGATGGTTAGCAGCGTGTTGCCACCCGCATCCGTGGCAAACAACTTGCCAGCAAAGGATGCAATAGCGTAGGGATTGCTATTGATATCATT
>JBKCTK010000056.1:0-5669 GCA_046319055.1 Synechococcaceae cyanobacterium | reverse complement strand
ATCCAGGGCAGGCGGATCCAGTCCCAGCGCCAGGGCAACGCCTCCAGCAGCGCATCGCCGTCGCGCTGCTCCACCCGCAGCAGCCAGCAGCCCGGCCGCGGCTCCAACCATCCCGGCCGCTGCAGCCAGCGCTCGCGCAGCGTGGGCAGGTCGTCGCCCAGTGAGCCCTCCCCGTGGGCCAGGGCCGCCTGCAGCAGGGCCATCGCCTCCCCTTGCGCTGCCGCGTCCAGCGGCTCCTCCAGAGCTCCCCCCTCCTCCAAGGGCACGCCGCCCAGCAGCTTGGCCAAGCTGATCCGCCACTCCGGCGGCCGCGGATCGCGATCCACCAGGAAGCCGAGCAACGCCAGGGCCCGCTGCCGCTCCGCCGCGCCACGAAACCAGCTTTCCTCATCAAGCAGCTCCAAGCGGCGCATCAGCGTCTCCAGGAATGGCCAGAGCAGCACCACGCCCGCTCCTTCCACAGTCAACCCCTCCTCGCGAGCCCACTGGCCGGAGAGTGCGGCATCGTTTCCCTGGCCCTGGCCCTGGGTATGGGACTGGGACTGGGACTGGGACTGGGACTGGGACTGGTGCTGATTTTGGTGCTCGCCCGGGGTGGCGGAGAGCTGCCTGCCGGCGGGGATCACGGCGGCAGCCCCCATCTCGGGCTGCCGCGACCGCGCCAAGGGGGAGCGAAGCGCCGACGGGGCGGCCTCCGGCGCTTCCTCCGCAACCCTCGGCAGCCCATCTCCCAGGGCCCCGGGCTCCAGGGCCTCCGCCAGCGCCTGCCGCAGCCAGGGGCGTTGCGCGTCGCTTGCGGCCCGCAGCAGTCGCTCCAGGCCAAGCGAAGGCGCGGGTGGAGCGCTCTCCGAGCGGGGATTCGCCACATCCAGCCAGGCTGCCGCCGCGACCTGCCGAGCCTTGGGAGGCCCAGCACCCGCGGCGGCCAGCTGCCGCAGCAGGGCAGTCCTCTCCGCCCTCGGCAGGGCAAGGGCCACCTCGATCGCCGCCACGACCAAGCCCTGATCGTGGCGCGGGGCCCACCAGGGCAGGGTGCCGCGGCTGGCGAACCAGGCCAGAAGCTCCAGGTCGCGGGAGGCCGTGGCGCTGGCGGTGTCCGGGGCGGTGGCAGGAACCTCGTTGGCGGCTTCCGGCTGCGGCGCCAGCTCCGGATCCGGGGGCGCCAGCTCGGGTGACCTTAAATTCGACTCGGAATCGGGGCGGCCCGGGCGTTGGCTGATCCCGGCTTGGCTGCTCGCGCCTTGACTGCTAGGGCTTGGGCTGTTTGGGCCTTGGCTGCTCGCGCGTTGGCTGATCCCGGGCTGGAGGAGCAGCCGCCGCAGTTGGGGCCGCTGCCCTGGATCCGCCGCGGCCAGCAGCCGCTCCCGGTCGCTGGCCGCGGGCGCCAGCTGCTCCAGCAGGGCGGCCGCCGTCGCGGCCGGCAGGGCCAGCACCGCCGCGAGTGTGGCGCGGATCGCGCCAGCCTCCTCCACTGGTGCGACCGGGGCGGAGGGGGAGGCCCTGGATGGGTCCGGCTCCGCTGAACGGGCGCTGCTGGCGCTGGGCAGGAGCTCCCGCTTAGCGGCTGCATCTGCCGGGCCGGCCGCAAGCCCCTGGCCATCGCCCGGATCGGCCGGCGGGCGGAGGGGCTGCTCGATGGCTTCGGGAACCACGGCCCCCTGCAGAAGGGGCGGCAGCGCCCGCCACAAGGCCCGCTCCAAGGCCAGCGGCAGCTGCCGCTCCAGCTCCTCCACCGAAAACGCCCCCAGGTCGAGCTCCAGCATTTCGATCCGGTGCCGGCAGCCGGGGGGGCTGAGCTGGTTGAGCACCCGCTCCAGCAGCGGTGTGATCGCCCCCTGCCGCAGGCGGCTGAGGCGATCCAGGAGCTCCCGGCCCAGGGCTTCATCGCCCGTGTGGATCTCCAGCTCCAAGCGCTCCAGCAGGTGGCTCATGCGGACGCTTGGCCGGGCAGCACCAGACGCACCGGGATCGTCAGGGAGCTGCTCGCATCCGGGCGATCGAGGTCCAGCAGGATTTCGCCACCCAATGGGGCGGGGCCGGTGCCGAGGCGCACCGCTGCAGCGGCGCTAACCGCCTCCCGAGGCTCCTGGCCGCTCTGGCGCAGCCGCACCCGCTCGCCCGGCGCCAGCCCTTGCACCACCACCGTGGCCGTGTCGGCGCTGGAGTCGGCTGGTGGCTCCAACGTCACCACCAGCGGCCCGAGCCGCAGCGGCGTGGCGGTGCCACTGAAGGCCCGACGTGCTTCCACCCCCGCCGCCAGCAACGCCTCCGCGCTGGGGCCGCCATCCAGGCCGGCTCCCTCCCCGCCGGCCACCACAAGGTCCACTCCGAGACGCAGGCGGTCGATACCCCAGTCGCTCGCAGAACCGTCCGTTGTGCGTTGATGCACATACACCGGTTCGGCGAGGGGCAAACCCGAGGACCGCCGCTGAAAGGTGTAAGAACAGCCCGGTTCACCCCCCACCAGCCGCCATCCCGCCCCACGGGCCACCAGCGCTAGCCGCTGATCCGGGTTGGGCGTGGTGAGCTGCACGAGCCGCCCGTTCAACACCACCTGGCTGGTCACGCTGGCGGCGCCCTGCGGATCGGGGGCCTCCGCCAGGGGATGGGGACTGTGCTGCTTGCTGGCGATCACCGCCAGGTAGGCATCCGATCCGGCCTGGCCGAGCGTGAGCTGAAGCCGGCCCGCCTGGCCACGCTTGGGGTCGCCATCGGTGCCCTTTTTCGGCTGGCCCCGACCCGTCCAGTCCAGCTCCGGGGCGACGGCGTCGGGGTGGGAGGGCAACAGGGGCGTTGGGGCAGCGTCCTGCCCTTCTCGCCACTGCCAGTGTTCGGGCTGCAGCGGCTTCGCCCAGGCCTTGTAGGTCACGCTGCTCTGGGAGGGCTCCGTGCCGTCCCCTACCCACAGCTGGCAGGGGGAGGTCGGCTCGAGCAGCGGTTGCGCCAAGGCGAGGGGCACCGCCGGATTGGCCCGCACCCGCAGGGGCACGACCATTTGCAGAACGCCACTCACCCGCCAGTCGCCCTGGGCATCGATCCGGCGCGTGCCGAGCACCAGCAGATCCACGTCCTCCCGCAAGGGAGTGCTGAGCAGCACTAGCGCCGCGCCGGTGCCGGGCTGGACCTCGGAATATGTGCGTTGTTGCCCAGGCGGCTTGTCGCGGTCGGCGGCAGCGATCAACACGTAGGTCACGTCGCGTTGGCTGGCGATCACTTCCACCTCGGCGCGGCAGCCCCAGTCCACCAGCTGGGCGGGGGCACCCTCCAGCAGGGGCTGGCCGTTGCGAAGCCGCACCGTCAGGTCGGTATTCACCCCCTGGGCGATCGGCAGCGGGCAGCACACCCCGACGTCCAGCTCCAGCTGGGAGGCGCCGGCCAAGGGGCCGGTGGCCAACCGCAGGGAGCCGTTCGGATCCGCCACGGCCTCGCCCAGCAGGCGCCCACCCTGTCGCAACTGTCCTGGCTGAGATGGGGCCAAACCGGAGACCAGCACCACAGCAGCCTCGCCCCGCCCCACCGCCGGAGGGTCCGCCCACGCCAACAGCGGCGCCTCGGCCATGGCCACCTCCGAGCCGCTGCGCAGGACGCGGGCCCGCACTTGCAAGCCAGGCTGCTGGGAGGGATCGGGATCGAACCGCGTCCGCGGCGCTCCGTCATCGGCCACCACCACCAGGTCGCGCTCCAGCCGTTGCCGCCCGATGCCGCGTCGACCGCTCGGGGCGTCGTCGGTTTCCGGAATCGGCACGGCGGAGCCCAGGGGCCGAGCTGTTTCGCCATCACCCGCCACCAGGGAGTAAGCCACGCCGGGCTGCCCCCCCCAGAGCGACCAGACCCCGGCCGCCTCCGTTTCCCTCCGCAACAGCAGGGGACGGATTCGGTCGGGGCGGGTGAACAACACGGCAGCCTGGCGCAGGGGCAGTGCGCTGGGGCTGGTGCGCGTGCCGCCGCCGCGGAAGGATCCGAGGCGGTGGTGCTTGCGCGCCAGGGCCGCCACCACAAGCCCTTCGCCGCTGGCCCGCTGATCCAGCCGGAGGCAGGCGCCGTTGCCTTGGCCACTGCCGGCTTGGGGGATGAAGCCATCCAAGGTATCCACCGTGGTGAGCTCCGGTGCGCTGGCCGGGTCGTCGAAGCGCCAGTCCTCGTCGCTGAGGCTGCGGGCCCAAAGCTCATACGCCACGCTGGCCTGGCTGCCAGCGCCGACGGTTGCCGGCTCGGCGCCAATCACCAGGGTGGTACTGGCGTCCGCCTCCACCACGGGGGTGATCAGGGCCAGGGGCACGGCGGGATTGGCGCGCACCCGCAGCGGCAGCACGGCCCGCAGCACCTGCCGGTCTTCGCTATGGCGCTTGCCACGCCGGCGGTCGAGACTGGCGCGCACAGTCAGGTCCCGATCCTCGGCGGCCGGGGCGCTCAACTCCAGCCAGATGCTGCCGGAGGTGCCGACGACCTTCGGGCTGAGCGGCACCTGCCGCTCGAAGGCGCTGTCGCGCTGGCTGTCGTCGATCACCTCGTAGACCACGCCCTCCTGGCTGGAGACCACCTCCACCACCAGCTGCTGGCCGTGATCAGCCAGCAGCGCCATCCCCTCCGGATGCACGAAGGGCAGCGGTGTGTGGGACGCAGCGTGCAGACGCAAGCTGAGGCTCATGTCCACCCCCTCCACCACCCGCACCTCGCCGGCCAGCAGGGCGCTCAGGGGCCGGGCGCTGGCGGTGAGGGCGATGCCCTCCGCCGTCCCGGCGCCGGGCACCCCAGCAGCCGCCAGCACGCTGGCCCGCACCCGCAGGGTGAGGTCGGCGGTGATCGGCGGGCTGGACAGGGTGAGCGGGCCCCCGTTGCCGAAGGCGGGCTCGCCGCACGGGGTGCCGCTGTTCACCTCGATCAGCTGGTACCGCACCCCCTTCTGGCTGAAGGGGAGCTTGATGGCGGCGGACTGGCCGCTGGCCACCATCAGCTGTTCGTCCAGGGGAATGGAGCGCAGGGGCCAAGGCTGACCGATGCGCAGCAGCTGGATCAGCCGGTCGCGGCTATCGCGCAGGCGCAAGCCGGGCAGGGGGTCGTCAGCCTGGCCCGCGCCTGTGAGCAAGCTGAGGCGATAGGCGGCCAACAGACTGCGGAAGTGCTGCCAGGCTTCCAACACGGCGCTCCAGGGCCTCTGTGCGACGGTGGCGGCGGTGGCGGTGGCGGCGCTGGCAGCTGCGCTGGTCGCCGCGGCAACAGGTGCCTCGCTGGCGGGCGGTTGGGCCTGGGCCGCGTTCTCCACGCCGCTCGCGGCCCCAGGGTCGGTGGCGAGGGCGGCTCCGTTGCCGCCATCGGCCAGCAGATGCAGCTCCACCGCCAGGTGCGCCGGCAGTTCCTGACGCAACCGCCGCGCCAGCCAGCGTTCCTCATCGTCGGACCAGCCGCCCTGCAACAGGGCGGCATTGATCACCACGCTCACCCGCCCCGTCCAGGGATCGGGCCGGGCCACATCGGACAAGAACGGGATCGGCTCCTCGCCGCTCAGCACCATCTGCCCTTTGTCATCCTCCAGGGGGCGCAACAGCAGGTGTTCGATCACCAGCAGGGGCGGGGCGCCATCGGGGCCGAGGGGCAGGCCGAGCTGGCGCCTCAGGCGCTCGGCGCAGGCGCCCTGCCCGATTGCCTCGGCGGGCGGCGCCGCTCCTGGC
>JBKCTK010000055.1:0-4249 GCA_046319055.1 Synechococcaceae cyanobacterium | reverse complement strand
CCTGAACATGCTGCGCTTCAATGGTTTTCGCTCAATCCGCGCTGGTCTGATGGCTGTGGCGCACGACATCAGGCGAATGCTCGAATGGGTCGGAATCGGCACATCAGGGACGGGATAAAGCGACTTTCAGTAGGCCCTGGTCAGCGGGGCTTTGATGACCCGCGGGTGTTCTCCAGCTACCTGCACACGCTGCAATGGAACTGCGTGACGGCCACCGACCCGGGGCTGTTCCAGGCGCCGTTGCGGGCGGGGATCGACGTGAAGCCCTACCAGCTGGAGCCGCTGCGCAAGGCCTTGCGGATGCCCCGGGTGGCCTTGTTCATCGCCGATGACGTCGGCCTGGGCAAGACGATCGAAGCCGGGCTGATCATGCGCGAGCTGATGCTGCGTCAGAAGGTGCAGCGGGTGGTGGTGGTGGCGCCGCCCTCGGTGCTGCTGCAGTGGCAAGGCGAAATGGAAAGCCGCTTCGGCTTGCCGTTCCAGGTGATGAACCGTGAGTACGTCTCGCGGATGCGGCGGGAGCGGGGCTGGGGCATCAACCCCTGGGCCACCCACACCCGCTTTATCCTCAGCCAGGCGCTGGTGCGCAACGAGGACTACGCCGGGCCGTTGCGGGATTGGCTTGGCGATGGCGAGAAGGCCCTGCTGATCCTCGATGAGGCCCACAACGCCGCTCCCGCCAGTGGCTCGAAGCTGGCGATCGACTCCAAACTCACCGACGCCATTCGGGGCCTCGCGCCCCGCTTCGAGCACAAGCTGTTCCTCTCGGCCACGCCCCACAACGGCCACAGCAACAGCTTCTCGGCCCTGCTGGAAATCCTCGACCCCACCCGCTTCTGCCGCGGGGTGCCCGTGCGCAACAAGGCCGACCTCGAGCCCGTGCTGGTGCGACGCCTCAAGGAAGACCTGCGCCGGATCGGCGAGGAGCTGCCCAAGCGTGAGGTGCTGCCCGTGGTGCTGGAGGGCCTGGATCCCTCCACCGCTGAGCTGGAGCTGGCCCGCCTGCTCAAGGACTACCGCAGCCTGCGGGAACAAAGGCTCAAGGGCGCAAGCAGCAAACAGCGCGCCGCCGAGCTGCTGGTGGTCACCAACCTGCAGAAGCGGCTGCTCAGCTCAATTGAGGCCTTCCACCGCACCCTCGGGGTGCATTGCGACACCCTGCGGCGCCGCGATGCCGGCGAACGCCTGCGCACCGCCCGCGACCCCCAGCAGCTGAAGCTGCTCCAGCAGGGCATCGACGGCGACGACGAACGCTCCGAGGCCGAGGAAGACAGCGTGGAGCGGGAGGCCGAGCAGGAGCATCGGCTCGCTGTCGCCACCACCGAACTGGGGGCAGGACCCCAGGAATGGCAGCAGCTCAAGGACATGCAGCAGATCAGCGAACGGGCCCGCGATCAGCCCGATGCCCGGATCCACTACCTGCGCCGCTGGATTCAGCGGCACCTCTGCCCGCAGCTGGGCGAGGAAGGTGCCCAATGGAACGGCGAGCGGCTGCTGATCTTCACCGAATACGCCGACACCAAGCGTTGGCTGCAGGAGCAGCTCGAAGCCTTGATCGCCGGCAGCGACCGGGAGCGGGAGCGCATCGCCACCTTCCACGGCGGCATCGGCGATGAGAAACGGGAAGCCCTCAAACGCAGCTTCAACAGCCCGCCGGAGCTGGATCCGCTGCGCATCCTGATCGCCACCGATGCCGCCCGGGAAGGGGTGAACCTGCAGAACCACTGCCGCTACCTGTTCCACTTCGATGTGCCCTGGAATCCGGGGCGGATGGAGCAACGCAACGGCCGCATCGACCGCACCCTGCAGCGTGCTCCTGAGGTGTTTTGCCATTACTTCGTGCTGGCCGACCGCGCGGAAGATCGGGTGCTGGATGTGTTGGTGAAGAAGACCGAGGAGATCCGCAACACCCTCGGTTCGCTGCCACCGGTGGTGGTGGGGCGGCTGAATGAGCTGTTGGCGAATGGAATCAATCCCACCAAGATCAACGCGGTGATGGCGCAGATCCAGGGTGTGGATCAGGAGGAGGGCATCAAGCGCCGCCAGGCCCTGATCAACCTCGAACTGGAGGACAACAGCCGCGAGCGGGAAGACGAGCTGCGCCAGCAGGTGGAGCGTCTGGAGAAGGCCCTGCGAAAGTCGGAAGATTGGCTCCACTTCAGCAGCGATCTGTTCCGCGATGCTCTCAACACCAGCCTGCGGGTGAGCGCCCAGGGCAGCGGCCTGGGGAACGGAATGGTGCCGCAGCTGACCGCCAAGGATCCCGCAACCGCCCAGGCGGATCCCGAGCGGGCCGAATGGATCTTCCCAGCGGCCGATGCGCTCCCCGGCGGAGAGCAGAGCTGGGGAGATGTGCTGGATGCGCTGCGGCGCCCCCGCCGGCCCGGCGAAAAGCTCTGGGACTGGCGGCGCAGCACGGCGCCCCAGCCCGTGGTGTTCAAGGACCCCAAGGAGGTCAATGCCGACCGGGTGCACCTGCATCTGGAGCACCCCTTGGTGCAGCGGCTGCTCAACCGCTTCTTGGTGCGGGGATTCCAGGGCGAAGAGCTGAGCCGTGCCGCGGTGATCGCCAGCCATGACGACACCGCCAAGCTGATCTTGCTGGCTCGGTTGTCGCTTTATGGCCACGGCGCTGCTCGCTTGCACGATGAGGTAATAGAGCTGGTGGCCGAGTGGGACCCGGCCGATCCAACCCGGCGGCTGCGGGTGCTCAATGCCCCCAAGACCGCCATGGCCCTGGCTGACCTGGAAACCAGCCTGCGCGAACGCCTGCCAGCGGTGGATGAAACCATCCAGCGCCAGCTGCGTGGCCAGCTGCCAGCGGATGTGGCCCAACTCAAAGACCGCCTGGAATCCCTCGCCGCAGAACGCGCCGAGCGGGCCAAGGCGCAGCTGCTCAAGCGCGCTGAAGATGAGGCCAATGCCTTCGTGAAGGTGTTGCAGGAGCAGCGGGAGCGGATCCTCAAAACCCGCACCAAGCACGACAGCGAGGTCGACCAGCTGGCCTTTGGCTTTGCCGACCACGAGCTGCGCCAACTGCGCAACAACCGCTCCTATTGGGACAAACGACTGGTGCGGATCGATCGGGAGCTGGAGCAGGAGCCGGCCGCCATCCGCCGCACCTTTGCGGTGGCCACAGCCCCGCGGATTGAGCCCGCCGGCGCGATTGTGCTCTGGCCGCTGCAGGTGGGGCGATGATGGAGCCCATGGCTGCCACTCCGCCCCCCCTGGTGACCCGTGAGGCCCTCAGGGCCTTGAGCCAACGGCTGGTTGATCACTTCGCGCCGGAGACAGTCATCCTGTTTGGGTCCCAGGCCCGGGGCGAGGCTCGCTGGGATTCCGACGCCGACCTCCTTGTGGTGATGCCGTTCGAGGGCAAACCGCGGCAGACAGTGGAGGCCCTGCTCGCAGCCGGCGCCGCCGATTTTCCGCTGGATCTGCATCTGCGGCGCCCCGAGGACATCGCACCTCGCTATTGCTGGGGTGATCCCTATCTCCGCGAAGCGTTGGATCACGGTGAGCTGCTTCATGGAGAGCTGCTCCATGGAGAGCTGGACCGCAGCAGGCTCGTCCATCCCGGCGCTGCCATCCCAATGCGCAATCCGGTGGTGGATGAATGGATCGCACGCGCAGGCAGCTGTTCTTCAAGAGGTGGCCTGATGCAGCGATTGCGCCACATCGGGAAACGCCGTCAGGATGGCGCGATTTTCTGTGATCAGCGGAACGCCCAAATACTGGGCGACAGAGACGAACTCACAGTCGTAAGCGCTGCAGTGACTGCTGCTCACCAGCTGCAGCACATGCTCGGTGCTGACCTTTTCTTCATGGGCCGAAAGGATCGCCTCAGCCTCCTGCATCAACACCAGGGCCTTGGGGAAAAGCAGGAGATCACGCCGCAGGTAACCCGTGAGGACATTGCGAAACTCGCTGCGCCACAGCGGTGGGGCCGCCCATTGACGGTGATACCGGCGGAGGAGCTCAGCCTGTTCGGTTCTGGGGCCACGCAACAGCAGGTAAGCCAGCACGTTGGTGTCAACGACGATCAAGGCCGACCCTCGCGCTTAAAGGCATCAATCTCGTCAGGATCAAAGCTGCGGGGCCCGAGGCTTTCGCGCAACGCCCTGATTCTTGCCAGCTCCTCATCAACGGAGGGAACGTCGGCCCCCAGACCAGACTCCAGGCAGTCGATCGCCTGCTGGGTGAGGCTGCGGCGGTGCCGTTTGGCCGCAGCGCTGCGCCGGGCAGGGCG
>JBKCTK010000054.1:0-1934 GCA_046319055.1 Synechococcaceae cyanobacterium | reverse complement strand
CCCGCTGCTGCCGAAGCCGCTGCTGCCGAGTCTGCCGCCGCCGAGCCCTGGCCCAGCGCCGAGCGGATCGAGCAGCTGCTGGCGGTGTTTCTGTTCACCGCCAGCCAGGAGGCCCGCCGGCTGCTGGGGCTGCTCACCTTCGCGCCTTTGATCACCCTGCCGGTGGTGCGCCTGATCCTGGATCAACAAGACGGCCAAGGCGGGCCGGCGGTGATCGCGGAAGTGTTGTTCAGCGGCCTGTTTCGCAATGAGGAAATGGCGGCCACCACCAAGCAGCCGATCGACCGCCAGCGGCTGGTGTTTGTCAGCGAAGAGCTCACCACCCGCCTGCGGGAAGGCTTGCGGGTGGGAGAAGCGCGGGCGGTGTTCGACACGGTGAAGCACTACCTGGCCGAAAGCCTCAACCAGAGCGTGGACAGCTTTGAGGCGCTGCTCTGTAGCCCTACCCCCACAACACCCGAAGGCAATCCTCTGCCGGTGCGGGATCAAGAGCTGCTGCGAGCCTTTGCCAGCGTGTCCACTCGCTGCCTGCGGGGCCTGGGCCCCGACTATGAGCGGCTGGCTGATGCCATCGAGCGGGGGTGGGCGGGGCGGCTGGCTGCGAGTCATCCTCAACCAGGGTATGAAAGGGGCGAGGCAGAGTCAGACAAAGAGAGCAGCCACGCTTCTGACCATGCAAACGGCTCCTGGAGAGCAGTATTTGCGGGACATAAGAGTTGGGTGAATGCCCTGGCGGTGTTGGGCGATGGGAGCCTCGCTTCTAGCTCCTTCGATCGCACCATCCGCCTGTGGGATCCGGCCAGCGGCTCATACACCAAAGTCTTCCAGGGACATCAGGCTTCGGTGAATGCCCTGGCGGTGCTGGGTGATGGGCGCCTCGCTTCTGGCTCAGGCGATTCCACCATCCGCCTATGGGATCCGGCAATCGGCACCTGCACCGCCGTCTTCAAGGGACATCAGTCTTCGGTGATGGCTCTGGCTGTGCTGGGCGATGGGCGTATCGCTTCTGGCTCCAACGATTCCACCATCCGCCTATGGGATCCGGCAAGCCGCTCCTGCACCGCCGTCTTCAAGGGACATCAAGCTTCGGTGTTGGCTCTGGCGGTGCTGGGCGATGGGCGCCTCGCTTCTGGCTCAAAAGATCGCACCATCCGCCTGTGGGATCCGGCCAGCAGAGCCTCCAGCGGCGTCTTAGAGGGACATCAGGATTCGGTGAGGGCCCTGGCGGTGGTGAGCGATGGGCGCCTCGCTTCTGGTTCCAGCGATGCCACCATCCGCCTGTGGGATCTATGCGCCGTTCCTGATTGCAGAGATCAAGAACTCAATCAAGCTGCCTCTGTTTTTCCCGACCTAGAAGCCTTGGTCTTCGAAACCGCCTGGCTGGAGCAGACCACCCTGCAGCGGATCACGTTCACCACCAGCACAATGACGAAGGAACCGAAGAGTGGATTTCGGGCCATCGCCAGGCCATCCGATGGCTGGGCCCAGTTCGACCGAGAAGGCGAGGCCTGGGCATTCCTTGAGCAAAACGGGCCGCGTGGGCTCACGCTGGTGCAGATACCGGCCGGCAGTTTTCAGATGGGCTCAACGCCCAAAGAAGCTGGACACAGCCCTGATGAAGGACCACAGCATGCGGTGAAGCTGGAAAGCTTTTTACTGAGCCAGACTCCGATCACCCAGGCGCATTGGCGGGAGGTGGCGGAGTGGCAGCCCAGGGAGGGGGAGCGCTGGGAGCAAAAGCTAAATCCCAATCCTTCTCGGTTCAGCGGTCGATCCGATAGCGATAGGCGGCCGGTGGAACAGGTGAGTTGGGGGGACGCAAGAGAGTTCTGCCGCCGCCTGAGCCAGCGCACGGGCCGAACATACACCTTACCCAGTGAAGCTCAGTGGGAATACGCCTGTCGGGCTGGCACAACCACGCCATTTCATTTTGG
>JBKCTK010000053.1:0-3860 GCA_046319055.1 Synechococcaceae cyanobacterium | reverse complement strand
CCCGCCGGCGATGCGGCTCTTGCCGCCGCGGAGGGGGTCGAGGGCCTGTTTCTGCCCACGGTCGAAGAGGTGTTTCCCGGCGGTGAGCTGGCGATCACCCGGGTGCGGCCGCCGGAGCGGCTGCTGGCCAGCCTCTGCGGTCGCTGTCGCCCTGGCCATTTCGAAGGGGTCGCCACGGTGGTCTGCCGCCTGCTGGCCCTGGTGCGGCCCGCCCGGTTGCTGCTGGGGGAGAAGGATTGGCAGCAGCTGCGGGTGTTGCGCCAGGTGGTGGCCGACCTGGGGCTGCCGGTGGCGATCGAGGGCTGCGCCACGGTGCGGGGCGCCGGTGGGCTGGCCCGCAGCTCCCGCAACCGTTACTTATCCAGCGAGCAGCTCGGGCGGGCCTGGGCCCTTCCCGCCGCGCTCGCGGAGGCGCGGCGGCTGTGGCAGAGCGGGGTCAGCGAACCGGAGCTGCTGCTGGGGGCCGCCCGGCGGGCCCTCGACGCCGCCGGGTTGGAGATCGATTACGTGGAGCTGGTGGGCTGCGACAGCCTCAAGCCGCTGCGTAACCTGAATGGCCCAGCACGGCCCGACGGTCTGCCGCTGCTGGCGGCGGCCGTGCAGTGCGGTCCCAGCCGCCTGATCGACCACGTGTTCCTGATGCCCCGACCCCCCATCGTCGCCATCGACGGTCCCGCTGGCGCCGGCAAGAGCACCGTGACCCGGGAGCTGGCCCGGCGGTTGGGCCTGATTTATCTCGACACCGGCGCCATGTACCGGGCGGTCACCTGGTGGGCGCAGCGCCATGGCGCTGACCCCGGAGACGCCGCCATGGTGGCCCCCCTGCTCGAGGGCCTCGACCTGCGCCTCCAGACCAGCGAGGCTGGGGACCAGCAGGTGCTGATCAACGGCCACGACGTGAGCCAGGCCATCCGCGCCCCGGAGGTCACCGCCGCCGTGTCACCGCTGGCCGCCCTGCCCTGCGTCCGCGATGCCCTCACCCGCCAGCAGCAGGCCATGGGCAGCCGCGGCGGCCTGGTGGCTGAGGGACGCGATATCGGCACCGCCGTGTTCCCGGATGCCGAATGCAAGGTGTTCCTCACCGCCAGCGTCGCCGAGCGGGCCCGCCGCCGAGCGGAGGATCTGCGTCAGCGGGGCTTTGCCGTGCCGCCGCTACCGGAGTTGGAGCAGAGCATCGCTGCGCGGGATCACCAAGATGCCAGCCGCGCTGTGGCACCGCTAC
The DNA here is from genome assembly GCA_046319055.1 of Synechococcaceae cyanobacterium. Lineage (GTDB taxonomy): Bacteria > Cyanobacteriota > Cyanobacteriia > PCC-6307 > Cyanobiaceae > Cyanobium. Next base: position 2,638 of record JBKCTK010000053.1, on the reverse strand, counting down.
GCCAGGCGGAGGACGCGGTGGAGCTCGTCACCGACGGTCTGGGCATCGAGGCGGTGATCGAGGCGCTGCTGGATCTGGTGCGACAGCGCATTCCTGAGGAGGCCTGGCCTGGTCCCGCGGTGGTGAGCACCGGGGCTACGGAGCCCGGCCCCTCCAAGGCGGCGGGCGGGGGGAGCTGAGCCCTCAGACCTGGTGATGGCGGTTCAGGCTCCGCAGCAAGCCGGCACAGGCGTCTTCGAGCAGATCCAGCACCTGCTCGAAGCCATCCGCGCCGCCGTAGTACGGATCAGGGACGTCTTCCACTTGAAAGCGGCTGCAGTAGCTGGTCATCGGCTCTACCACCGCCGAGCCGCCGTGGGTGCGCTCCAGCCGGCGAACCGCCGCCAGGTTCTCCGCGTCCATGGTCAGGATCCGATCAAACGACCGCAGATCCGCGGCCTCCAGCTGGCGTGCCCGGCTCGGCAGATGGATGCCGCGGCGCTCGGCGGCCGCGCGCATGCGCGGGTCGGCCGGTTGCCCCACATGCCAGCCTCCGACGCCGGCGGAATCGACCACGAAGCGCTCCTGGATGTTCTCGGTGGCCAGCCGATGCAAAAACACCCCCTCCGCGGCCGGTGAGCGGCAGATGTTGCCCAGGCAGACGAACAACAGTCGGATCGGCGCGCCGGACGCGGGGCCGGCGGAGTCGCTGAACGGAACCGATGGTGGCGGGTTCATGGGGCGTGGGGGGAGGCGGGCTGGCCCAGGCGTCGCAGGGCGAGAGAGGCGCGCTGGCGCACCACCAGGGTGTCTTCCCGGTCGGGATGGCACAGCCGGACCAGGGCCGCGGCGGCCCGCTGGCGGCGACCATCGCCGGCGGCCAGCCCCAGGGCCAGGCTCTCCAGCGCCACGCTGACGGCGTAGCGCACCACCCATTCGCCATCGGCCTCGCTGCGCTCGAGAGCGAGCAGACAGCGCTCCCGCACGGCCTCGGCCTGATCCGGCGCCAGATCCCCCAGCTGGAGTTGGCCCAGGCCCCGGGCCGCTGCCCGGCGCACGCTCGGTCCGATGTCCTGCCCCAGGGCCTGTTCGAGCAGCTCCAGGCCACGCACGTCGCCGATGCCGGCCAGGGCACGCACGGCCCAGGCGCGGGCTCCATAGTTGTGGCCATCCAGCCCATCCAGCAGGGGGGCGACGGCGGCGGGCCCGGCGGCGATCAAGCCATCCACCGCCGCCACGGCGGCGCCGGGATTGTTGTACCCCAGCACCTTCACGAGGCAAGCGAGGGCTTGGTGCTCCACGCTGGGATCGATGGCCGCCGCCAGCTGCCGCACGGCGCGCAGCAGATCCTCGGCGCTGGCGGCGGCGTCGACGGCGTCGATCAAGGGTTGGCTGGCCAGGGGCATCGGCGGGGTTTCAGAGCAGGGAATCCATCACGTCGAGCACGGCCTCGAGGCCTTCATCGAGGCCACCCTCCGGAGGCTGCTCCGCCAGTCCGCGCAGGGCGATCAGCTTGAGGCTGTTTTCCGCCAGGGTGACGCGGATCGGCTCCAAGGCGGGCCGCCAGCCCACGGCACCCAGATCCATCAGCGCCGCGCGGCGCACCTGCAGCTGGGGATGCCGCAGCAGCTCCAGGAGGAGCTCCCCCCAGCGGGGATCACCGCTGAGCTGGAGCAGGGCACGGGCGGCGGCGCTGCGGATCAGGGGGCGGTCGTGATCGATGAACGGCTCAATGGCCGTCAGCACGCTCTCGGAGGCCACGCCGATATCGCCCAGGGCTTCGATCAAGGCTTCGCAGGGTTCCTGCAGGCGCGGGCTGTTGGGCAACGGAGCTCCGGCGCCGGCAGGACCTCCGGCGAGTCGGGAGCAGAGCGGCTCAACAGCGGCCTGGGCCCGCAGCTCGCCCAGGGCCCGGGCGGCGGCCTCCCGCAGGCCATCGTCCTCGTCGTCCAGCGTGGCGAGAAGGTCGGGAATGGCGCTGGCATCCCCCAGCTTGCCCAGGGCGCGGGCGGCGTTGCGGGCGACGGCGTTATGTTCCACACCCGCGGCGGGATCGCGGGGCTGGCGCAGGCCCAGGGCGGCCTGCAGCAGCGGCACCGCCTGCGGATGGCGACTGCGCATCCGCCCCAACCACCAGGCGGCGTAGTACTGGAGCGATTGGTCCTCGGTCTGGCGCAGACGGCGCAGGGCCTCCTCCTCGCTGATCGGTTCGCCTGCGGAGCTGGCCGAGGGCTCGGGGCTGCCGCTTCCGGCGGGGTCCGCCAGGCTGGGCATGGACGGCACGACGCAAGTCCTCGCGATGGACGGCACAAATGCGATGCTGCCACCGCGGCGCGACCGTTGAGCCCAGGGCCAGCGCGGGTGACAAAATCCGACACGCAATCCAAGCATCGGGCCGACTGGCTAGCCCTACCCATCACATCCCGCCGCGGTTGGAGGGGGCCCTCCGGCCTTGGCGGGAATCCAGATGCTGAACCCGATCGGACGCCGAGGTGCCGAACGAGCCTGGTCGGGCAGAGCGCAAAAAAAAGGGCCCTTGCGGGCCCCGTGGGATGGAAGCGAACAACGGGCCTCAGACGAGGGCGTTGATGGCGTAGTCGATGTAGTTGTTGGCGATCACACCAGGATCACCGGCGATGCCGTGGTTGTTCTTGATGTA
>JBKCTK010000052.1:0-15114 GCA_046319055.1 Synechococcaceae cyanobacterium | reverse complement strand
AGATAGGAGCCCACGGGCGAGCAGGCCTGGAAGGCCCTGCACACGGCCTTGATCCGCTCGGGCGACCCCAGCCGCACCGCCTGGATCACGTCGCCGCGGGGTTCGCCAGCCCGGGGCGAGACGGCGAAGCCGAGGTCGCTGAACAGTTGGGCCACCAATTCGGCGCCGATCAAGGCTTCGCTGACCATCTGGGGCGCCAGGAACAGCCCTTGAAACAGCAGGCGGTTGAGATCAAAGCTGGTGCCGCCTTCGCTGCCGATGCCGGGGGCGGTGAGGCGGCAGCAGGCCCGCTCCACCAGCTCCTGGCGGCCGGCCACGTAGCCGCCGGTGGGGGCGATGGTGCCGCCGAGGTTCTTGATCAGGGAGCCGGCGATCAGGTCAGCACCGACGGCCGTGGGTTCCTGGGCCTCCACCAGCTCGCCGTAGCAGTTGTCCACGAACACGAGGCAGCCAGGCCGCAGCGCCCGCACCCGCTCCACCAGCTGGCCGATGCGGGCGATCGAAAGGGCGGGGCGCCAGCTGTAGCCGCGGCTGCGCTGGATCAGCACCAGCCGGGTCGGCACGGCCAGGGCGTCCGCCAGGCCGTCCTCATCCACCAGGTCGGCGGGGGTGAGGGGCAGCTCGTCGTAGGTGATGCCGAACTCGATCAGCGAACCCTGACCAGCACCCCGCAGGCCGATCACCTCTTCAAGGGTGTCGTAGGGCCGGCCGGTGAGGGCCAGCAGCCGATCGCCGGGCCGCAGGATGCCGAATAACGCGGCGGCGATGGCGTGGGTGCCGGACACGAACTGCAGCCGCAAGGCGGCGGCTTCGGCCTGCAGCAGCCGCGCCAGCACCCGATCCAGCGCCTCCCGGCCCAGATCTCCGTGGCCGTAGCCGGACACGGAAGCGAAGTGGTGGGGCCCGATCCGCTCCGCCGCCAACGCCGCCAGCACCCGCTCCAGCCGCGGCCCCACCGCGGCGCTGTGCCGGGCGGCCAGGGGGGCGATGGCGGCCAGGGCGGTCGCCACGGGGTCTGCCGGGCCTGTTGCGAGAGGTGGTTGACGGGGCGGCACGAATGGTCTAGGGTCTCTATGAGCTCGTGTTTTGTAAAACCGATGTTAAGGATTGAACTCAAGCGGATGGCCAAACCGAAGGCTTTTGCACTGCCGCTGGCCTGCGGAACCTTAGCTGTGCTTGGTATCGCAGCAACCTCTGCCCCCAGCTACGCCGGCTGGCCCAAAAGTGTTAGGGGCGCAATCTATGCCCGTGCTATTAGCACCTCAGGTGGAACTACGGGCGCCTTTGTTCCTGGCACAGACTTCCGCATCAATCACTACTACCGATTTGATTTCGGTATTACTGAAAATAATACTTCCACCGTGAATACATCCTCTGTTAGCCAGTGGGGTCCAAACAACCCTTCAGGCACCAATTTGACAGCTCCTCTTTACAGCTATTTTGGTATCAGTAAGTGTGCATCTACTACACTTCCTACCAACTGCACGTCCTCTGTTGCTATTCCAGGCGTCGTTAGCGGAACATGGGATTCAAGTACAACCTACGGGTCCGGCACTGATCTGCAAACATTTGGGGTAGGCTTAGGCGAAACTCCTTCATTAAATATGGCTTTCGGTGCTACAGACGGCACAACTGGACTGACGACCAAGTTTGGCGGTGTAGCCAATCAAACGATCAGCAATGTTGTCCTTGGCTGTGACATCCAAGCCGGTTGCAATGGATCCGGCCTCGCTCCATACTCCCTTGCCGGTGCTACATGGGGCGCCATTGGGGGCAGCATCAGCAACTTAACTGCTTCAAACATTATATCTAATCTAGCTTTAACACTTGACGAGCCTATGGGATATATGAACGGCACTGCTTCTTCGGCCTGCACTACCTCATCTTCTCCAAACGTTCAGTGTGATCTTGCCATTAATATTTCCGGGTCATCACCAGGTACCATTTTCTTCAACGTCAACTCTGTTGAGTTCACTTATGTTCCTGGCCCATTGCCAATCTCAGCCGCATTTATTGCTTTCGGATATTCACGTAAGTTGCGCAGCCGCCTGAAAACCGCTGGTTGACAAGAGTCTATCTATCACTGTATTTGATTAAGTGCAACTTCTTGCTTTCCGCTTTGCATTAGCTGGTAATTCAATTCTTGTTGTTTTCATAACAGTAGTAGGTTTCTCTATAACTCCTTTAAAGCTTTTAGATCCGTTGTGGCTTGCTGCTTTTTCTGAAGTTATCATTAATAATACTTTTATGGCAGTTGTCGGGCTTTCCTTTATTTCGCTCTCTTGTTATTTTGATCCATCCAATACCACTCTCATTTCACACCAGTCAAGATTAGCAAAACTCTGTTTTGCAGTTATTCTTGGTTTTTGTCTGCTCATACCACTTCAGTTTTATCTGGCAAATCGAACAGTCGCGGCATTGCAGCGCAAAGAACTTTATCAGTATGAAGCTACTTCCAGGCAAATCAAATTTCTAGCCCAGAAAATTCAGCAAGCAACCACCTTTGATCAGTTGCAAGCTGTTATGAAGGCCTATCAAGCCTTTGAGATACCAGAATCAGAACGGGCGAAGCCTTTAGAGTCCCTCAAGCGCTTCCTGGTGACCCAAACCAATGAAGCGCTCGTCTTGGTGAAAAATAGACGTAGGCCTGATCTTATTATTGCTGGTGCCTGGCAATCCTATAAGTCTGCGATACGTAATACCATTTATTCCCTGGCCTACATCCTTGTCTTTGCCTCGTTTGCTCAGCGCAGCCGCTCTGAAAATTCCTGGTTGCAGGAACTTATGCAAGCATTTCTTAACCGGCTTTATGCAGTCCTGCAACGTCGCGAAACTCGTATCGCAACAGAGGCCCTTCAGTCAGACCAGCCGAAGACATCCGTTCCCCCTTCTCAAGAGCAACTGATTTCTCTCCATCGCCAGGGATTGATGGATCAGGCGTGGATTACTGATCATGAATCCCCTGTTGTCGATACAGATCTACTGCCGGAAAGTCCAGAGGAATCTGAACAATCTGTTGTCACTCTGCCACGACGCCCTGGTCCATTTGCGTGGATCCGCTCTGGCGAGCGCCGCAGGCAAGACGATCCAACCGCCTTCCTGGAAACGCTTGCCCATCAGGACAGCAATGATCAAGCCGGTTCCTCCGATGGTGATTCCCTCGCGAATGTTTTGCCGGAGACAAGCCAGCCAGAACCAGCAAGCCAAGCTGCTCACCAATCGCAACGCCGAGCCGGATCCATGCCATCGAACCGCAGCAAGCCGACGGATTTGGATTACTTCGAGCAGCTTGCGGGTGAGTTGGATGCCGAGCCAGAGGATCTCTCCCCTCGTTCAGATCATCCAACAAATAAGCCGCCCCAACCAAATCCATAACATCCACGGTTCCCCTTTGCTTCAACTATATTTCCAGTGATCTTTATATGCAGCCTCGCCGACAAGCCAGGGCACTCGACAGTGGTACCGCTTGCTTCACCTTAGGCCTAGCTGAAAGTCTGGACTTTGTGTTGCGGCGAAAGGTGATCGGCCACAGCTGGAAAGGCAGAAATCTGCGCCCGCCGTACTCGTGGGTGGGGAGCGACCACATTCAAAACAGCCAACCTGGACCATGCAGGCAGCCCTGGGTTCCGTCCGGGTGGCGAACGGCGATCTCTGGATCGTCACCTCCGGCGGCAAGGCCTCCAATCCCAATGGCATCTTGGCCCTCAATGGCGCCGGTGGGCTGGCCACCGACACCCCTGTGATGCCCCATTGGTGAGCGCCCTGGCGGCGGGCAAGATCCAACCCCAGACCAGCGCCGACCCCTTCGTGCCGGACGCGGATCCCTTGGCCTTGGCTCCTTCCTTGCCCCCCATCCCAGACCATCGCCGATTCGTTCGGCGCTGATGGTGCTTCTCTGTGCCATGACCCTTCAGCAACCCGGACCGATGCGTTGACTGGCGTGACCGGGGTGGATCCCCCAGCCCCAGTCGCCCCGTCGGTGCCGGCGGAGGCACCCCACCAGCCCTCCGGTCACCCCGCTGCCGGGCCTTTCGTTGTGGCGCCGCAGCGCCGTGGGCCGTAGCCAAGCCGCCAGTCCTGATGTCGTTGGCCTGGAACCATCGCGATCACCGTGCCCGCAGCTGGGATCTCTGGCGCCCATCCCCTCGAAGCCCCCCGGCGGCTTCTCCCCATCGAGCCCGGGGTCGCCACCCCGGTCTTGACCAGAAACCGAGGCACTGAGAGTGGCGGAGGGCAACGTTCAAGGCGCTCAAAGGGAGCAGAGGTTTCCCGGCCAGCCTTCTTCCACCGGTGGCGGGTTTCCCTTGGGACCGCTGCGGCGCTGGCGCATGGGGCGTCGCCACCTAGCATGACCTAGCCAGAACTTAGAAGGTGACGCGTTGAGCCGCAAACAGGTGCATCTGCTCATGCCGGATGACCTCCACCGTCAGGTGAAGCAGAAGTCGGATGAAGCCGGTGTCAGCCTGACGGCCTATCTCCTCTCGCTGATCGAGGCTGACCTGCAAAGCGAGCCCTACGCCCGCAACAACATCTATGGCTTGGCCCTGCGGGTGCGGGCCATTGAAGTGCATCTTGGCCTGGATTCCCGCCACCCCGGCCAGCCCCTCGACCCCTCCCTGAAGCAGAAGTTGGCCCAGTCCCTCCCCACGGTTGAGAACACCGTCACCACGCCGGGCGAAAGCACCCGCCGTCGCCGCGCCAGCGATCGGGCGGAGCCGACGGATCCGGCTGGCAGCCCCTAGGCGCCTGTCGCCCAGCGCCCATTCACCCTGAGGTCCAGGGTTGTCTCAAAGTCCTCCCCAGGGGCCTGGCCTCACGGGTGCGGCGCCGCCAGGACTCAGGGCAGCCCCTGCTGACTCATCTCCGAACGCAGCCGAACCCAGGCTTTCGAGCTCAGCAGCGAAACCTTCAGGCAGCCCTGATATCCCCCGGGAGCAGGGCGCGGGGTCTCAGGCCCAGAGAGCCCCAGCCAGCACCGGCACGTTGCCGCCCGAAGGGCTGCCAGGCGCAACGCGCGGGCGGCAGTTGATCTGTCCATTTCCGAAACGAGACCGCCGTGACAGGCTCAAGGCCGAGCCTGCTCCGGAGCGGGGTTGGCGATCCGTGGCGCACCCCCTACGGCGTGGCCAGCAGCTGGGCCCGGATCGCCTCCGTCAGATCCGCCGAAGGCTCCGGGCTCACCGCCCCGAGGGAGCGGGCCCGCTGGCGCAGCAGTTCGAGAAAGCGCTCCGGGGGCAGGCTCTCCTCGTCGCTGCCGCTGAGCGTCGCCAGGGTGCGGCGCAGATCCGGGAGTTCCGTCTCCAGTTCCGCCGCCCCGTAGTCGCGCTGGCCGGCCATCACCTCCGCAAAGCGCTCCCGCCGCTGCGGGCGGCTCGCCGGATAGGCCGCCATCAGTTGCTCCCGGCAGAGCCTCCAAGGCCGGCCAGCGGTGAGCAGCAAAGCCAGGGCGGCGCTCAGGTCGGGCGCTTCCTCCTCTTCAATGCGCAGATCAAAGGCCGGTGGGGGTAGGGCCATCCCCACAAACACCTCCAGCAGGGCCCCTGGCCCCAGCACGGTGCCTTGGGCATCACCGATCGGCAAGGCCGACTGGCGCAGCGCCTCCACCAGCTCGGGAACCTCCGCCAACAATCGCTGGGCGTCGGATCCGGGTTCCAGGCGGCCGCCGGGGGCCTGTTCCGCCAACCAGAGGTTGATGCTGCCCAGCGTCAGAAACACCTCCGGCCCTGGAGACACCAACTTGCCGTTGCGCAGCATCGACAGTTGGGAGTTGTGCACCCGACCGGCATCGAGCGCTTCCGCCAGCGCCGGCAGCACCCGATGGGACCAGCCATTGCGCTCGTGCCACACCCGGATCAGGTGCGCGAACGCCACCCTCCCGGCCGCCAGCCGGTCCCGGTAGCCCCGTCGCTCCCCGCCCGCCATCAAGATCGTCCTCCTGATCAGAATCGCCTTTGATCGGGATCCGTATTGCTACCATCGTAGCGCTCTGATCCGAGGTCGGTCCCCCATGGCCGCCAGCACTCTCTCCCGCCTACCCGTCGCCGGCGCCGACGGGCCCGCCGCCCAGCACACACGCCAGACCGGCACCATCGCTCCGGCCGACAGGGCCCACCGTCGCTCCGCGGCCCTGTTTCGCCCCCGCCGCGGCGAGCCCGATCCGTCGGTGACCGGCGGCCGTCGCTGGGGCACCGTGGCCTTCATGGTCGCCATCCACGCCCTGGCTGTCGTGGCGTTGCTGCCGCGCTTCTGGAGCGTCCAGGCCGTGGTCACCCTGCTGGTGCTCTATTGGGTCACCGCCTGCCTGGGGGTCACCCTCGGCTACCACCGCCTGCTCAGCCATCGCGCCCTCCGGCTGCCCCAGTGGCTGGAGCGCTTCTTCGCCACCTGCGGCGCCCTCAGCTGCCAGCACGGCCCGATCGACTGGGTGGGGCTGCACCGCCACCACCACAAGTTCTCCGATACGGATGTTGATCACCACGACAGCAACAAGGGCTTCTGGTGGTCGCACATGGGTTGGATGTTCGAGCCCATCCCCGCCATGAGAGCCGTGCCCCGCCTCACCGGCGACCTGGCCGCTGATCCTTACTACCGCTGGTTGAACAAGTGGTTCCTGGCCTTGCAGGCCGTGCTTGGGTTGTTCCTCTTCTGGATCGGCAGCGTCAGCGGCGCCGGCGGCTGGGCCCTGGTGCTCTGGGGTATTCCCCTGCGCCTCGTTCTGGTGTACCACTGCACCTGGCTAGTCAACTCCGCCACCCACGCCTGGGGTGACACCCCCCACGACAGCGGTGACCGCTCCCGCAACAATGCCTGGGTGGCTGCCCTCACCTTTGGCGAGGGTTGGCACAACAACCACCACGCCTTCCCCCATTCGGCGCGCCAGGGCTTCGGAGCCGGCCAGATCGATCTCACCTGGCAGCACATCCGCCTGCTGCGGACCCTGGGCTTGGCCACCAACGTGCGCCTGCCCCGTCTCGCCAATCCGGCCGTGCGCCGCGCTGAGCGCAGCGCCACCGGACAGTGACGTAGTCTCAAGGGTCGCTCCACCGCCGGTTTCAGAGTCTCGTCAGCCATGGCCAAACGCGTACAAGTCGTCCTCAACGAAGATGTCCTCAGCCTGGGCAAGAACGGGGATCTGGTGGAGGTGGCTCCCGGCTACGCCCGCAACTTCCTGGTGCCCAGCGGCAAGGCGGTGCCCGTCACCGCCGCCGTGCTGCGCCAGGTGGAGCACCGCCGTGCCAAGGAGGCTGAGCGCCAGGCCGCCTTGCGGGCCGAAGCGGCGGCCTTCCGCACCGCTCTCGACACGATCGGTCGCTTCACGGTGAAGAAGCAAACCGGCGGCGACGACGTGCTGTTCGGCACCGTCACCAATGGCGATGTGGCCGAGGCGATTGAGGCCGCCACCAAGCGCGAGATCGACCGCCGCCACATCGTGGTGCCGGAGATCCACCGCACCGGCTCCTACAAGGTGCAGGTCAAGCTCCATCCCGAAGTGGTGGCCGAGATCAACCTCGAAGTCGCCAGCTACTGAGCCAGCCCCGGGGGCCTCGCTCGGGAGCTCCATCGAAAACGCGTTGCGGCCTCCTGGCTGGCTTGGGCGCTGAGCCCGGCAGGCCGAGGAGGCTTTTTGAGCGTCGTCCGTGGGCTGGCCTCGAAACCCGTTGCTGCGCGGAGCGGGCCAATCCGTTGGTGTGGGGTCCGTCGCACGGGAGGCTTTGGCGCCATCGTGCAGTTCTGGCGCGGTGATGGCCTCTTCGGATCCGCACCAAAGCTCCTCAGAGCAACGCGAAGCGCGTTTTCAGCCTCCCCCTACATCACGCCAACAACCCACCACACGGTGAGCGGGAAGCCCAAACCGGCTTGGCATCCCCGCGGATCGGGAGGCCGCTGACCAGCTCGCCGCCTGGCTCCGCTGAGCATCACCACGGATCCGCTGAAACCTGGCCGCTGAAACCTGTCCTCTGAAACCTGGCCCCGCGTTCGCCGGTAACCCGGTCAGCGTGGGGTTTTCTTGTGTGGCGGGGTTGGTTCGCGTGGGCCGCGCCAAGCTGGTGGCATTCGCCTGCCTCTCCCCATGGCGCCGTTGCCGCCGCCCGAGCCCTCCCGCCTGCTGCGCACCGAGGCCAGCCTCGACGCCCGCAAGCTCCGCTTTGAGATCAACCGGATGGAGCTGCCCATCGGCCTGCAGGGCAGCTTCGGGATCATCCGCCATCCCGGGGCCTCGCTGGCGGTTCCCGTGCTCGATGACGGCCGCGTCGTGATCCTGCGCCAATACCGCTTCGCCGTCGCCACCCGCCTGCTGGAGTTCCCCGCCGGCACCCTCGACGACGGCGAGGATCCGCTCACCACCATGGAGCGGGAGCTGCAGGAGGAGGCGGGCTACCGCGCCTCCCGCTGGGATGCCCTGGGGGCGATGTTGCCCTGCCCCGGCTACTCCGATGAGGTGATCCACCTGTTCCTGGCCCGCGAGCTCACGGCCTTGGAGGCTCCACCCGCCGGCGACGACGATGAGGATCTGGAGGTGCTGCTGCTGGAGCCCGATCATCTCGATGCGCTGCTGGCCAGCGGTGACGAATACCTCGATGGCAAGAGCCTCACCGCTTGGTATCGGGCGCGCCAGGTGCTGGCCCTCGGCTGAGGCGGCGCCCGGCGCAGCCAGGAACCCCTCGGCCATGCTGGCCCGGTCTCCATCGCCGCCCCATGGCCCCTGATCGCTGGCTGTTCTGGCATCGCCGCGACCTGCGCCTGGCCGACAACCTGGGCCTGGCCACGGCGGCGGCGGCCACAGCGGCCCTCACCGGGGTGTTCGTGCTCGATCCGGGGATCCTTGAGGCTGCCGACCTGGCGCCGGCCCGCGTCTGGTTTCTGCTCGAAAGCCTGCGGGAGTTGCGGCAGCGCTGGAGTCAGGCCGGCAGCCGGCTGGTGCTGCTGCGCGGTGACCCGGTGGCGCTGCTGCCGCGCTTGGCGATGGCCCTTGGCGCCGTCGGTGTGGCCTGGAACCGTGATGTGGAGCCCTATGGGCGTGAGCGGGATCGGCGCGTTGCGGCGGCCCTGCGGGCCGAGGCGCTGCGGACGGCCTCGGGCTGGGACCAGCTGCTGGTGGAACCCGAGGCGGCGCGCACCGGCGCCGGCGAGCCTTACCGGGTGTATGGCCCGTTCCTGCGCAACTGGCGCGGCCAGCTGCAACGTCGGCAACCGTTGGGAGCGGCGACGGCCGGTGGCCTCGATCCCGTGGCGGCCCCGAGCGGGCTGCTGGATCTGGATCCCCAGAAGCTGCCGGACCCCCAACGTGCCGCCTGGCAGGCCTTGCCCCAGTTGGAGGCGGTGCCCACGGCCGCCGAACTTGGCTTCGCGTTTGCGGGCGCCGATCTCTGCCCCTGCCGCCCCGGCGAGGCGGCGGCCCAGCAGCAGCTGCAAGCGTTCTGCGATGCTTCCGGGCCGCTGGCCGCGAGCCCAGGGATCCCCCTGCTCGCCTACGACAACGCCCGCAACCTGCCCGAGCAGGCCGGCACCTCAGCGCTGTCGGCGGCGCTCAAATTCGGCACGCTCAGCCCCCGCCAATGCTGGGCGGCGGCCCAGGCGGCCCGGCCCCTGGCCCGGGGCGCTGAAGACGAGGCCGGCATCACGGTGTGGGAGCAGGAGCTGGCCTGGCGAGAGTTCTACCAGCAGGCCCTGTTCCATTTCCCGGCGTTGGCCGATGGCCCCTACCGACCCCAGTGGCGCCACTTCCCCTGGGAGAACGACCCGGGGCGGCTGGAGGCTTGGCGGCAGGGGCGCACCGGCGTGCCGATCGTGGATGCGGCGATGCGCCAGCTGGTGCAAAGCGGCTGGATGCACAACCGCTGCCGCATGATCGTGGCCTCGTATCTCGTCAAGGATCTGATCGTCGACTGGCGCGAGGGGGAGCGCTTCTTCATGCGCCACCTGGTGGATGGGGACCTGGCGGCCAACAACGGCGGCTGGCAGTGGAGCGCAAGCAGCGGCATGGATCCCACGCCGCTGCGCATCTTTAATCCCGCCACCCAAACCCAGAAGTTCGATCCCCAGGCCCGTTACATCCGCCGCTGGCTGCCGGAACTGGCCCACCTCGACGATGCCAGCCTGGTGGCTGGCCGGCTGGGGCCGTTGGAGCGGGGCGATTATCCGGAGCCGATCGTCGACCACAAGCTGCAGCAGGCCCGCTTCAAGGCCCTGTATGCCCAGCTGCCGCGGGGGTGAGTTGACTGTGGGCTCATCCGGCCCCACGGATCCGGGCCCCGCGCTCGCCATCCCTGTCGGCCCAGCCCAGATCGCCGACCCAGAACCCGAGCCCAGCCTGCCGCCTCACACCTGCGCCGCAACGCAGGGCCTGCGGGGCTTCGGTTTCAGGGTTGCGGCCGCGGAGCGCCGCTGGCCGATGCGGAGCTTCAGCTCACACCGCCGCGCCAACCGTCGCCGGACTGGCCCCCACCAGGCGGCTCACCACCGCGATCACGCCATCCTGCTGGGCGCTGCTGAGCTCCGGGAAGATCGGCAGGCTGAGCACCTCGGCACTGAGCCGCTCGGTAACCGGCAGACTGCCGGGGCCATAGCCCAGGGAGGCGTAGACCGGCTGGCGATGGATCGGGATCGGGTAATAAATGATCGTGGTGACTCCGGCCTCCTGGAGCTGTTGCTTGAACCAATCGCGGCAGCACGCCTCCGGCAGGCCGTGATCAGCGCTGTCGCTGGAGGGGGTGCAGCTGCCGGCGCAGGCGGAGGCTGCGGCGGGGCAGGCAGCGACCCGCACCACGAACTGATTCCAGCTGTGAAAATCTGCACTTTCGCTGGGTAGGCGCAGACCGGGCAGGTCGGCCAGGGCGCTGCGATAGCGGGCGGCAATCGCCCGGCGCCGCTCCACCCAACGCTCCAGATGGGGCAGCTTCACATTCAGCACCGCCGCCTGGAGGGCATCGAGGCGGCTGTTGTAGCCCAGCTCGGTATGCAAATAGCGCCGCGGCATGCCATGGGCCGCCAGTTGCCGCAGACGCTGGGCCAAGGCCGGGTCGTGGCAGGTCACCGCTCCACCATCGCCGGCGGCTCCGAGGTTCTTGGTGGGGAAGAAGCTGAAGCAGCCGGCCTCACCCCAGCTGCCCACCGGCTGATCGCCGCAGCGGGCCCCGGCGGCCTGGGCGCAGTCTTCGATCACCAACAGGTTGTGGGCGCGGGCGATGGCGCAAATCCGCTCCATCGCCGCCGGGCGGCCGAAGAGGTGCACCGGCAGCACCGCGCGGCTGGCGGGGGTGATCGCCGCCTCGATCCGCTCCGGATCGATCAGATAGCTGTCCTCCTCCACATCCACGAACACGGGCGTGGCGCCGACGGCGCTGATCGCCTCGGCGGTGGCGAAGAAGCTGAAGGAGGAGGTGATCACCTCATCGCCGGGACCGATGTCGAGCCCGCGCAGGGCGAGGATCAGGGCATCGGTGCCGCTGTTGCAGCCGACGGCGTGGGGAACCCCGCAGGTGCTGGCGAAAGCTTGCTCGAACCGGGCGATCGTGGCCCCCCCGATGTACTGACCGCTGCGCAGCACGCTGAGAACAGCCTGATCGAGATCCTCGCCGAGCTGTTCGAGCTGCTCGCTGAGGCTGAAAGGGGGAATTTGCATGGAGGCGACTTTAAGCGCCTTTGCCGCTGCGGCTGCAGTCACCGCAACGGTTCAGCGGCTGAACCCCAGGGCGGAGTCGAGGGTGGCGGCGCGAAGGCCACGCGGCTGGCCATCGGCCCCTAGGCCAGGCTGAAGCGGCCTCCTGGGCGGGCCCGCTCCAGGTCGGCCCCAATTCTCCCCCAAGCTGCGCAGCACTCACGGTGCGTGGGCCGCTACCGATTCCAGGCCGTGTGTCGGCGCGGACCGGCGGGATCCGACCGCCGACGGCCGTGTTGCCGGAGTCATCCCGCTCTAGCCAGCGGCTGGGCTCCAGTCCAGTGGGCGGCGGCACGGTAAAGCCGAGGTCTTGCCGACCAGGGTCCTCTGCCCCCTCTGGGCTGGCGCGGCCTGGGCCCCAAGGGGGGCAACATCCCGGCCAGAGACCGGGGTCCCGCGGCACCGCTCAGCGGGCCCAGGCCGGCTCCTGCCCCGGATGCCACTTGATGTTGCAGCCGATCGAGGCGGCTTGCTCCACCGGCAGCGGTTGGCCCGCCAGCAGGGCCGAGAGCGCGGTGCGCAGATCGCGGCCGTCCAGCGGCACGGCATTGCCGGGTCGGCTGCCATCCAACTGGCCGCGATACACGAGCCTGTGATCGGCGTCGAACAGGAACAGATCGGGGGTGCAGGCCGCCCGGAACGCCCGCGCCACCGCCTGGGAGGGATCGGCCATGTAGGGAAAGCGCCAGCCCTGGCGCTCCGCCTGGGTCGCCATGCCGACCGGACCGTCCTGGGGGTGGGTTTGCATGCTGTTGCTGCAGATCGCCAGCAGCGCCAGCCGGTCGGCGAAGTCGCGCTCCAGCCGGCCCAGCTCCGGCTCGATGTGCTTCACGAACGGGCAGTGGGGGCAGATGAACAGCACGAGCACCGGCCGCCGCACCAGCGTCTCGCCCCGCAATGGGCCTGCCAGCACCGGCTCTAAGGCCGACTCCAGCAGGGCCAGAGGCAGCGGCGTGCCGAGGGGCAGCATCGTGGAGGGGGTCAGGCTCATGGCGCCGGGAACAACCCGCGGATCATGGCGGCCGTGCCCAGGGCCTGGAGCGCCCGGGGGCTCGGGCAGCGGGTGTTTGGCCACACACCACGGGAGTCAACTGGACGTCCTGGCGCCGTCTTCGCCGCCGCCAGGGGCGATCCTGAAGGCTGCGAAAGCTTGAACGGCCTATGGCTGGCCCGCACTCCCCGGCTACAGCCGATCTGGAACGGGTGGTGAACTCGATCGGCCAGGTGCTGCTGGGTAAGCAGCGCCAGGTGCGACTCGCGATGTCCTGCCTGTTGGCCCGTGGCCACCTGTTGATTGAGGATCTGCCCGGGGTGGGCAAGACCACTTTGGCGGAGGCGCTGGCCCGCAGCTTCGCGCTGGAGTTCAAGCGGGTGAGTTTCACCAGTGATCTGCTGCCGGCGGATCTCACCGGGGTGAATGTGTTCGAGCCTGCGGCGGGTCGCTTTCAGTTTCAGCCCGGCCCCCTGTTCAGCCAGGTGCTGCTGGCCGATGAGATCAACCGTGCCAGCCCCCGGACCCAAAGCGCCCTGCTGGAGGCGATGGCCGCCGGACGGGTCAGCGTGGAGGGCGTCAGCCATCCCTTGCCCAAGCCGTTCCTGGTGATCGCCACTCAAAATGGTCTCGATCAGGGAGGCACCTCTCCCCTACCCGAATCCCAGCTCGATCGCTTCCTGATGCGTCTCAGCCTCGGCTTCCCGGCCCGCCAGGCGGAGCTGCAACTGTTGCGGGGTCAGGCGTTGGCGCCGGAGCGGATTCCCCAGCTGTTCGGCCCGGAAGACCTGCTGCGCTTGCAGCGGCAGGTCGCCCAGCAGCATGTCAGCCCGGCCCTGCTCGACTACCTGGTGGATGTGCTGCAGCGCAGCCGCGAAGCAGGTCGCCCGGGGCTACCCCTCTCGCCCCGGGCGGGGTTGGGTCTGCTGGCCGCCGCCCGCGGCTGGTCGCTGCTGGAGGGCCGCGATCATGTGATCCCGGACGACCTCCAGGCGGTGTTGCCCTCGGTGTGCGAGCACCGCCTCGATGCCGGTCAACCGCTGACGCCGCCGGAGGGCCTGAGCCGCCAGTTGCTGGCGGATGTGGCGGGCATGCCCTGATGGGGTCGCGTTGGCGCGACGCGCTGTTGGAGCTGGGCCGGGCCCAGCAGGGGGATCCGCTGCGGCTGGGTCTACGCAACCTTTACATCGTGCCGAGCCGCTTCGGCTGGCTGTGGCTGGCGGGCACGGCGTTGCTGCAGCTGGTGGGGATCCAGCTGCGGGCCAATGGACCGCTCCTGCTGAGCTTCCTGCTGCTGGGCCTGTTCCTGCTCAGCCTGCACCTCACCCATGCCAACCTGCAGGGGCTGGAGCTGGCGGGCGTGGATCCGCCAGCCGCCTTCGCCGATGGCCCCGTCGCCTACCCGCTGCTGCTGCGCTGCCGCGGCCGCTGCGAAGGGTTGCGATGGGGGCTGCGGGGAGAGCCGCCCGGGCCGATCACCAACTTCGGTCCAGGCCAGCATCGCCTGATGCTGCCGTGGCGGCCGGCGGGGCGGGGTTGGGCCACCCCGGGGGTGATGCTGCTGCAGACCACCGCTCCCTTAGGGCTGTGGCTGTGCTGGAGCCGCTGGCAGTTGCCCCGTCCCAAGCTCATCTATCCAGCACGACGGGACGGCCCCCTGCGCCAGCGCGCGAGCGCCAGCGCCTCGGAGCCGCTGGCCGGCGCCCGCCACGCCCGGCGCGACGGCAGCGAGACCTGGGAGGAGCTGCGGCCCCACCGGCCGGAAGACGCCCCCAGCCGGCTGGCCTGGAAGCTGCTGGCCCAGGGCCGCGGCAGCTTCAGCAAGCGGTTTCGCGATCCCGAACCCCAGGCCCTGCTGTTGGCGCCTGATCCCGCCCTACCGCTTGAGCGGGCCCTAGAGCATCTCTGCGAGCGCATCTGTCGCCTCCAGGTCGAGGGGGTTGCCTATGGGCTCGAAGCCCCGGGGGGGCAGATCGGCCCGGATCGGGGCCCGGCCCATCGAGATCGCTGCTTAGCTGCCTTGGCCCAGTGGCCCAGCGCTTGAAGCCCATGGTTCCGCGCTTGAAGCCGAGGGTCCCGCGCCTGCCGCCGCTTCCAGGCTGGTTCGGAGGGCGACCGCCCCGGGGCCAGGCGGTCCTGCTGCAGTGGTTGGCCATGGGGTTGCTGGGGTTGGCTCTGACCCGGCTGGTGCTGGGGGAGCTGATCAGCGCCCTGGTGATTGGCCTGGCGTTGCTCACGGTTCTGAAGCTGCGCGAGGCCCGCAGCGTGCCGGAGCGGCGGTTGGTGGCCCTGCTGCAGCTGATTTGTGTGGGCCTGCTGGGGGCCCTGCAGCCGGAGCGGGGGCCGAGGCTGCTCCAGGCCGCCACCGCGGTGGTGGCGCTGGCGGGCCTGCTGGCCCTGGAGCTCGGGGAGGGGTTGGATGGGCTGGTGCTGCTGCGCCGCAGCCTGCAAGTGCTGGCGGCGA